>CAZXWJ010000138.1:0-10954 GCA_964644375.1 uncultured Desulfobacteraceae bacterium
CGGAAGAAATGGTCTCGATCAATACAAAAGGCGACCGGACTCTGTATTTCGATTTTCTACCCATGGGATTGGGGAAGATCCGAGGGTGTGATGTAAAGGTTCACCTCTATACGGTACCTGGGCAAAGCAAGTACGCCTCCACCAGAAAGTTGGTCCTCAAAGGGGTGGACGGCGTGGTTTTTGTGGCGGATTCCTTGCAAATCCGCAGGAAAGCCAACCTGTTGTCCTTGAAAGATCTTCAGCAAAACCTCAGAGAACAGAATATGAGCCTTTTTAAAATACCTCTGATCCTTCAATATAATAAACGGGATCTCGGAAAGGAGGGTATTCCGCTCCTCTCCCTTGAGAGAATGGAAAAAGACCTTAACCGTAAGCTAAAAGTCCCGTCGTTTCCTGCAAGCGCGTTGAAGGGGGCGGGTGTAGGCTCGACCTTGAAACAGTGTCTGCTCCTAACCTTGCGTCATCTCCAAAAAGAACTGAAATGGACACAATAGGGAAAGGTATGCATCACAGACCACCATTTGCGGGAGAACTGAGTTTTATTAGCCTGGCAGATGTGTTTCAGATACTTGGTGGCAATAACAGTACCGGTACCCTGCATCTGAACAGTCCCTATGCCGAATCCCAGGGGGTCATCTACTTCGAAGACGGGAACCCTATCAATGCCGCTCTGGGGTCCTTATACGGCATTGACGCCATTCATGCCTTATTTGGGTGGACGGTAGGATCTTTCGAGTTTTTACAGGAAAGAGTCTATGCCGGAAGAGTTGTTGAGCAGACCCGAATGCAAGTCGTTCTTGACTCCCTTCGCATGCTGGATGACGGTTTGATCAAGAAGGTCGGCCCATCTTTGCCGGCAGGGGGTGGGAGCGTTGGAAAAAAAGGCAAGGGACTAATTGTCAAGAGACCCTTCGTGGATTACCTGTATATCATCGATGAAGAGGAGGTCCCTGATGGTGAGGTGGTCGTGAAAGAGGGGGCACATGGCAAATGGACTTGGGTGATCCTTGAAGGACAAGTAAAGATAACCCGAGAGACGAGCACGGGACCTTTAACCATTTCCCGGCTGGGTGAGGGAAGTTTCATCGGGTCTATTTCCTCTTTTCTTTTCAGTGAATACGAGCGTAGCGCCACCGTGACCGCCCTGGGCCATGTCAGATTAGGCCTGTTGGACAGTCAGCGTCTCCATGAGGAGTATTCCTTGCTCTCTCTGGATTTCAGGGAACTCCTTTTGAGTTTAGCGGGCAGACTAAGAAAAATTACGGACCGGGCCGTAGAATTTTCCGCAAGCGGGGCCGGAATTTTGGAAATCCCGAGGGATACGAAAGTGATCATCAAACAGGGGACTCAAGATAAAATGACCTTCTCCATTGCAACCGGTGAGACATATGTTGTAAGTGAGACTTCAAAGGGGCGTATCCCGTTAATAAAGCTTAACAAAAAAGATGTATTCGGCCACCTGCCGTTTTTTGATATAGGTCATGAGCCCCAATTTGCCACGATTTTTGGTTCGAAGGACCTTGAAATCAGAGCAATCGATACACCGAAACTACAGCAAGAGTACGAGGACCTTTCCAGCACATTCAAACATCTGATTGAACATTCCTGTCATTCCATATCTGTTACTACCGGGTTAGTTTGCGAATTACTTGATTGAAATGACGCCATTAGACATAATTGCCCTCGGCATGCCCGTAACTTCCCAGAATCCTTAGATGTGAATGAATTTCTTGCGTTGGTCCGGAGGACAACCACTATATCCTGATTTCAGGCACGATATGCAAATTATGCTGCGGGTTTGAGAGTTTTTTTTGATTGAATGGCGTAGCACCTTGTGATAAAATACTAACTTGATAGGCCATCGTCATGAAGTCCGTCGGTAATACTTGCCATAACATTTTTTTATAGGGACCCTGCGACCTGGCCTATCTTTTTTTGCGCCGTTCCTGCCCCCGATGCTATCCGATGACCTGAATCGCTTCCGTCCCCCATCCAAATCAAATTTTCGTTCGTTGTTTTCATATCGAAAAACTGCATCACGAGATCAGTTCAGTGACAAGTTCCTCAGCCTTTTCCATTGTTATACGATTCATATTCAAAACCAGGTCATAGGACATGGGATCATCATGGGAGTCTTTTTCAGAAAAAAAGGTCAAAAACTGGTTTCTGGTCTGATCCCTGGTTTTAATGGCTCTTTCGGATTCACTCCGGTTCAATTTGTACTTCTCCATCACAAAGCGAATGCGAAGTTCAAGGTCTTGAACGAGCAGAATATGCCAGGTTCCTTGGTAATCCTTGAGTATGTACTGGCTGCCCCGGCCGATAATAACCGAATTGCCCTGCCAGTATAGGTCTTGAATAATCCCTTTGATCACGTCAACATAACCCTTCTCGTCCACATAGGCATATTTTTCCGAAATGAGGCGGTCAATAAAGCCCTTGCTGACGATTTTATCAAGGAATTTCATTAGCTTGCTCCCCCCGGCCTTTTCAAAGGCCAAAACTTGAACAGGAGAAGCGCCGATCTTGGACGCAACCTCTCGAATCATGTCTTCGTCTGCATAACGGTATTCGAGCCTTTTGGCCAGTTTCTCTCCGAGAGTCCATCCACCTGAACCGAATTGCCTTGATATGGTAATGACTGCCATGCTTCACCTCCATGGGTTAAGAATAAAAGAACGGCAACCCAATATCGTATATGCTTTATTCGTTCAAGATTGACCGCTGATTGCCGGAGCATGATGTGGATTCGCTCTGCAGAACAGCGGACAGCTTCGTTGAAACCGGGGCGAAGGTTACGATCCACTTCCTGAATAAAGGAACCGAGTGAACTGGAAATTTTTTTACGGAAAGAATAAATGGGTATAAGATAATCAGAGGTCGAGGTTTAGAAAAACATCCAATTTCATTATAGCAAAGGTCGTGCAGAAATGAAAGTTGTCTCGACAGGCATGATGGTTTAAATCCGGAAATTCCGGTCCTAAGGGCCATAGCCCTTTATCTATCTAGTTTTCATCCCGAAATGGCCCTTTTTCGCAATTCCCCGCCTGCGACGGGACAGGTCCGCGTCAAACTGCGAGGTTTCTTGTGCGACGTACTGCTCGTACGTCTCCGCGCAACCTCTTGTTTTCCTTGAACTTGCAAAAAATGTCTCATTTCTGAATTGAAAACTCACGCGTGCCCGGACTGCGTTTCCGGATGGGCACTAGCTTTAGTAATAGTCGGTGTCTGGAGTGAAAGGAAATCTCAAGACTCAGCCCGGGATGGGGCAGGAAAAAAAAGCTATTTGGGGTTGGGTTCTCTATGACTGGGCGAATTCCGCCTTTGCCACCAGTGTCATGGCCGGGTTTTTCCCTGTTTTTTTCAAGATCTATTGGAACCGGGGGGCTGATGCGAATAGGAGTACGGCCCTGCTAGGGTTCGGGAACTCAACGGCCAGCCTTCTGGTCGCCCTTATGGCGCCGGTCCTTGGGGCCATAGCGGACAAGGGGTCGGCACGTAAAAAATTTATGATACTCTTCGCCTACCTCGGTGTCCTCATGACCGGCACCCTGTTCCTGGTGGGGGAGGGGGCCTGGGCATTGGCAATAGGTGTTTATGCGATGGGATGTATCGGGTTTTCCGGCGCCAATATCTTTTATGATGCACTGCTGCCAAGTGTGGCATCTGTGGAAAATATCGACTATGTGTCAGGGCTGGGATACGGGGTGGGTTATCTGGGAGGTGGACTGCTTTTCCTTTTGAATATATGTATGATCGATATGCCGCAGAGATTCGGAATGCCCGATGCAGACACGGCCGTGCGATATGTCTTCTTATCCGTGGCGCTTTGGTGGGGGGCCTTTACCGCCTTTACGGTCCTGTGGGTGCCTGAAGAGAAAGGGAGCGGCAGGGTAAGCGCCCTGTGGTGGGTTGCAATAGGAGAAGGTGCCAAACAACTCATTGACACCTTCCGGAAGATGAAACGATTGAAACCCGTTTTCACCTTTCTTCTGGCCTATTGGTTTTATATCGATGGAGTGGATACTATTGTCCGAATGGCCGTGGACTATGGATTGTCCCTTGGATTTGAATCAAACGATCTTATCAAGGCCCTTCTGATCGTGCAATTCGTGGGGTTCCCCGCAGCACTGGCCTTCGGCAAACTGGGACAGCAATGGAATGTTCGAAAGGCCATTTTTTTAGCCATCGGTTTCTATGTCTTCATTATCTTTTGGGGGGTTTTGATGACCCAAAAGGAGGAATTTTATGTCCTGGCGGTTCTGATCGGATTGGTTCAGGGTGGTATCCAGGCCCTGAGCCGTTCCTACTACTCACGATTGATTCCCAAGCAACAATGGGCGGAATTCTTCGGACTTTATAACATGCTGGGAAAATTTGCCGCGATCATGGGGCCTGCTCTGATAGGCGTAGTGGGCATCATAGTGAGAAAGTTCCTCATGCCGCCTGCCGCAACATCCGAACAGATCGAGGCGGTGGCGCATATGGCTTCGCGATGGGGCCTTGCATCTATCTTACTGCTCTTTATTGTGGGTGGCGTTTTGTTATATTTTGTGGAAGGCGAGAAAGGAAAATCGGCCATGAATGGGGCCTGACAATCTCGTGGAAAAACTGAAATCATAGTGAATTAGAAGCGCATGAGACGGAGCGATACGTCGGCTCATATTATCTTTCACCGAACCATGCCGAAAAAAGCCCCGGGTGCTTTCACTCGGGGTTTTTTTCGGCATCTGGATGGGAAATTATTTATTGGCATTGAATGTATCATAGGCAAGTTTTTCATCAATTGAATAGGTCCAGGGCAATCCTTCGTTATGCCAACCTCCGAGTTTGCGTTGACCATTAAAGGCGCTCATTTTGCATTGGACTTTGTCCCCCTCAAATCCACCGAGCATATTGAAGATCTTATCAGGCTTAAAACCGGATTTGAGCGCCTTATCTGCGGATTGACAGGAGCGTTTTCCACTTCTGCACATGAAGATCAAGGTGTCGGTTTCAGGGTTGAATCTCGCGAGAAGGTCCTTGGAGAAATCAGGGTTGTCCACAAGCTTGTAGGACTTTTTGCCTTTTTTTTCGATCATCTCTCCGGTCCAAAATTTGCTGGGAACATGGTATGCACCGCTGGGATGGCCGACGAAGTTGTATTCCGGCCTCGTGCGAACGTCCACGATGAAAGTGTGTTTTTCATCCTTGAGCACCATTTGCATCGCCTCAGTGGGAGTTACATCGTTTCCCGGATGGTCAAGCTTGATTTTGTAGGCCCATCCGCCGTACGTTTTTACAGTCCCTTTTTCTGCGGCGTTAACAGTAATTGCCAGACCAAGGGTCAACAGTACGAATAATGTGGTCAGGGCGTAACGAGATAATTTTGCCATAACATCCTCCTTTTGTTGTTAGGTCGATTTTTTGCAATGGGAAATGACCCGTTGCAGACTTTTTGCTACGGTCCTCGTACCCGTGAAAAACGCAATATCGATCGGCACACGCAGGAGATTTTTCCGGCGCGTGCGTGGAAGAGACCTCCGAATAAGCCCTGTAGAAAGCACAATAAATCAAGGGGCTTATTGGATGATGAGGCTTGTTAAGAGCCTTTACTTCTTTGCGGAATCTTACACAGATAAAACTATTTTTTCGTGTTTGAAATATGTTTCATATAAGAGGTCGAATATGACAGCAGGGAGAGACCGTATTCAGAGATCGTTTAGAAGAGCTGTCAATGCATATCATAAAAACAGGATGCATGCTTTTTACAATATTGGACAGCCGGAGGCATTTATCGAATAAAATATGATTCGGAAATATTTTATATTTTCTTTTCTCGATTTCGTCAAGAGATTAGGAAAAAGCTATTCCAGCGCGATGCAACACATTGAAAAAAATCGCTATGACTGAATGCGTGCAAGTTTAGAAAAAATTGCAATGCACATTGGGCCGCATCGACCTATATCACATTGATACAATTATAAATTGACACGGCCTGGGCCATTTATTATATAGTGCGCGGAAAGCCATGAAGACACAAGGCCTTGTATCGAATAGGGCCGCGCATCGGGCAAAGCCTTGATCTTCATTTTTGCCTAAAGGCCTTTCCCATGATGATGCCGGCGAATTCCGGCTTTTGCAAACTTGAAACGTCTCCTGCGAGGAGAAAAAATATTTTCATTTTAGTTGCTTTATGCAGAACATTGGTGCTTATTCTATGAGAATCATTACTGGATCTGATCACGGAGGTTTTGACCTCAAAGAGACCTGCCTTGGATTACTGGAAGAAATGCCGGGCTATGAACTGACGGATGTGGGTGTCTTCAGCCGGGAATCATCTCATTATCCTGAGATCGCTCATAAAGTGGCCCGAGCGGTGGCCAAGGGCGAATTCGAGCGTGGACTGCTGATCTGCGGTTCCGGCATCGGCATGTCGATCACGGCCAATCGATACCGGGGCGTACGTGCCGCCCTGTGTCACGACCTGTACATGGCCCGGATGAGCCGGCTTCATAACGACGCCAATATTCTGGTCATGGGCGGACGGGTCACCGCGCCCGGTCTTGCCGCAGAGATACTGGAGACGTTCCTCAAGACGGACTTTGAGGGGGGGCGCCACAAATCGAGAATCGATCAGATTGACGATCAAGGGAGAACGATTTGATAGAACTGGAATTGGAGCAGGTTGATCCCGAAGTGGCGAGGGCCATACGTTCGGAAATCGATCGTGAAAAGAAAAATCTGGTCATGATCGCATCGGAAAACTATGCCTCTCGGGCGGTCATTGAGGCCCAGGCCAATGTCATGACGAACAAGTATGCAGAGGGGTACCCCAAGAAAAGATACTACGGTGGATGCGAATATGTCGACATGGTCGAGAGACTGGCCATTGACAGAGTGAAGGACTTGTTCGGCGCGGAATATGCGAATGTTCAACCCCATTCGGGTTCACAGGCCAACATGGCCGTGTACCTTAGCTTCCTGAAGCCCGGTGATACGATTCTGGGTATGGATCTGTCTCATGGCGGTCACTTGACCCATGGGAGTCCGGTGAGCTTCTCCGGTCGGCTCTTCCATGCGGTTTTCTACGGGCTCGAAGCGGGCAAAGGCATCCTCGACTATGATCAGGCCCATGATCTTGCCCGGAAACATAAGCCGAAGCTCATCATTGCCGGTGCGAGCGCCTATCCTCGGATTATCGATTTCGGAAGGTTTAAGGAGATTGCCCAAGAGGTCGGGGCCTATCTGATGGTTGATATGGCCCATATTGCGGGACTGGTGGCGGCTAATCTTCATCCTTCTCCTGTGGGTCTTGCGGATTTCGTCACTTCTACGACCCATAAGACGCTCAGGGGGCCGAGAGGGGGTTTCATCCTCGCGGAAGAAAGGCATGGGGCCGCCCTGGACAAGGGGGTCTTTCCCGGAATTCAGGGTGGTCCCCTGATGCACATTATTGCGGCCAAGGCCGTGGCATTCGGCGAGGCGCAGACACAGGCCTTCAAGGACTATCAACGCCAGGTTGTTGCAAATGCTCGAATCCTTGCCGAGGCCTTTGCCGGTTTTGGATTTAACCTGGTATCCGGAGGAACCGACAATCATTTAATCCTGTTAGACCTTACGTCGCAGGGACTAACAGGTTTGGAAGCAGAGACGGCCCTCGGCCGGGCGGGAATTGCAGTGAATAAGAACGCTGTTCCCTTTGATAAGAGAGGGCCGCAGGTGACCAGCGGTTTGAGGCTGGGAACGCCGGCCCTGACGACTCGGGGTATGGGGGGGGAGGAAATGAGGATTATCGTCGGGCTGATCAGGAAGGTGCTGGGAAATCCGGCCGATGAAAAGATCCTGCAGACCACCCGTGCACAAGTCAGCGAACTGTGTCTTCAGTTTCCTGTGTATGAGTTCATCCACTAAATGAACGACTCTGATGAAGGGGGTATTCTCTTGACGAGACCTTCTTGGCCCGAATATTTTATGGAGATCACGAGAATGGTGGCAAAGAGGTCCACCTGCCTGAGACGTAAGGTTGGGGCTATTCTGGTCAAGGATAAGAGAATCCTTGCAACGGGTTACAACGGCGCGCCGACCGGTCTCAAGCATTGCGAAGAGGTGGGTTGCCTGAGGGAAGACTCGTCCGTGCCTTCGGGTACGCGCCATGAATTGTGCAGGGGACTGCACGCCGAACAAAACGTCATCGTGCAGGCGGCCTGCCATGGGATTGCTATCAAGGGCGCCACGCTCTATTGTACCAATAAACCTTGTGTGATTTGTGCCAAGATGATTATTAATGCTGGGATTCGGAAGGCCTTTTACGAAGAGAGCTATGATGATCCTCTGGCTGATCAAATGATGGCGGAAGCCGGTATCGAACTAGTGAGGTTACGTGTATGAGATGTCCCTATTGTACAAAGATCGATAACAAAGTGATTGATTCCCGGCTCAGTAAGGACGGCAGAACGATCCGGAGACGCAGGGAATGTATTGATTGCGGAAGACGATTTACTACCTATGAGAAGCTGGAAGAAGTGCTGCCCCTGGTGATTAAAAAAGATGGTCGTCGTGAACCCTTTAATCGGGATAAAATTATTGAAGGGATAAAAAAGGCTTGCCAGAAGCGCCCTGTGAGCATCACAAAGATAGAAGAGTTTGTCGATTCATTGGAGGTTTACTTTCAGGAACTGGGGAAGAAGGAAGTTGATAGCACGGATGTCGGGGAAAAAGTTATCAGCAGTCTCAAGGAATGGGATGAAGTGGCCTATGTCAGATTCGCCTCGGTCTACCGTCAATTCAGGGATATCAATGAGTTCATGGAAGAACTTGAAGGGATTTTGAGGGCCCGGAAAGACCTCTCCATGTGATCGTTCCTTTCATTTTTGACGGCACTCTGTTGGGATAGTTGTTCATTTGGAACAGGTCAGAGATAATTGGCTTTGCTATATTTTTTAATGAGATTGAAGTGACCTAAAGTGACTAAAGTCGGAGTTCACAGATTCCTGAAAAAAGGCCGCAAGCAACATCTTATTTTTAGCCGCTTTAAACTCGATACACTTTTTGTTGAAGCTCCTGAAATTTTAGTAAGGATAAAGGCGTTTCTTGGCTAATCAAGACGAAATATTCATGAAGAAGGCCCTGCGGTTGGCTAAAAAAGGCCTTGGGCAAACGTCTCCGAATCCGGTTGTCGGTGCGGTGATCGTCAGGGAAGGGAAGGTCATCGCTTCGGGATACCACAGAAGGGCGGGCGACGCGCATGCCGAGGTTGAGGCCCTGAAAAATCTCCGGGGAGAGGCAAGAAAAGAGGATAGCCTCTATGTCACCCTTGAACCCTGTAATCACTATGGTAAAACGCCCCCCTGCACGAAGGCGATTCTTCAAAGGGGCATAAGGAAAGTCGTGGTTGGAATGATGGACCCGAATCCGGATGTGACCGGGGGCGGCTGTGCTTTTCTTGCTCAAAAAGGGGTGGAAGTCAGATCAGGGGTACTGGAATCAGAGTGTCGTCGATTGAACGAGGTCTTTGTCAAGTTCGCCACGACGGGAATTCCCTTTGTGACGGCCAAAACAGCTCTCACCATGGATGGATGGACGGCGACCGGCCTGGGCCATTCCCGGTGGGTCACCAATGAACGGTCGCGCCGATTTGTCCACCGTCTGAGGGATCGCGCAGACGGGGTGATGGTGGGGGTCGGCACGGTACTGACCGATGATCCGTCTTTGACTACTCGCCTTGGGACAAGGAAAGGCAAGGACCCGGCCCGAATCATTGTGGACACCCATCTGAGGACTCCAAAAAATGCCGGTGTTTTGAGCCGGAATTCTAACGCCCCTGCGATTATAGCCATTGGGGAGGGGGTAGCGGGTGAGCGGGTCAATGGCTTGAAAAATGATTGGGTTATCCCTTTGATCTGCCCGGTCAAGGATGGCAGAATTAATCTCAGTGCCCTGTTGGCCGGGCTTGGAAAGATGTCCATTACCTCGGTTTTGTTGGAGGGTGGCGCCACACTTATGGGGTCATTTATTCGTGAAGGCCTTGTGGATAAGTTTTATATCTTCAAGGCACCCAAATTGCTGGGGGGAGGGGATGGGATTCCCATGGCCGCCGGACCTGGCCCCGTCACGATGGATCAATGCGTGAATCTCAAGGATTTGAGGGTGCGGCGATTTGGGGATGATTTGCTTGTCAGAGGTTATCCGGATGTTTACGGGACTCGTTGAAGGTGTCGGTCGAATTAAGGTATCGAGCCGCGTCGGAGAGGATGTACGGCTTACGATTATGCACCGGCTTGATTTTTCCGGCAGCCGGGTCGGGGACAGTATCTCCGTGAACGGTGCCTGCCTGACCGTGACGGCCCTGGTTGAGGGAGGTTTTAGCTCGGATATTTCGGTGGAATCCCTTTCCCGCACCACCCTTGGGCAGTTGAAAGTGGGTGATGAAGTGAATCTGGAAAGGGCGCTGAGGCTCACGGATCGGCTTGGAGGGCACCTTGTATCCGGGCATGTGGACGGCGTAGGAACGGTTCTCACGCGAGAACAGGACCAGCGGTCCTGGCGCTTGAGGGTCGGCATTGACAAGGGCCTTTCAAGATATATTATTGACAAGGGATCTATTGCCGTAGATGGGGTAAGCCTGACCATAAACCATTGCCAGGAAACTTATTTTGAGGTTAATATAATTCCTCAAACCGGACGGGAAACCACTATTCTAAAAAAGAAGGAGGGTGATCTCGTCAATATCGAAACCGATTTGATCGGCAAATATGTGGAAAAATTTTTTCTCAGAGACAGGCAATCCCAAGGGGAAGAGAAACCCTCAGCCATCAATCGGGATATGCTGAAAGAATATGGATTCGGGGAGTAAAAAGAATGCCTATTGCTAAAATAGAAGAGGTCATAGAAGACTTGAGACAGGGGAAACAAATCATCCTCGTGGATGATGAGGACAGGGAAAACGAGGGCGACCTCACCATGGCCGCCGAAA
>CAZXWJ010000139.1:0-10787 GCA_964644375.1 uncultured Desulfobacteraceae bacterium
CGCGCATTGATCGAAGCAGGGCGCCCAAAACCTTCTCGGCTTCCACAATACATTTCTTCTTTGGGAAATGGTTGCTCGATATGTGATCACGCATATTCCCTTCCTGCGGTACCTCACAGCCTAAATGCCTACAGCCTATCTAGCTGAGTAGTTACAACATTGATTAAATAGATGCAACGGCAGCTCATCCTAGGAAACGGGGTATATCCGAGGCTGGGAACGTTTTTGTCAATTTTTCCTTATTAAGGCCACAGACTAGCATATTTGCCATGTAGACGCAACTTATCAATCTTTGTGATTATTCTTCGGATCGAAATGGAAAGCAGATCGAGGAAACGGACTCGTAAGCATTTGGTATATTGTTGAGAAGAACATTCCGGGAAGCAAACTCAGAGGATGAGAACGGAAACGCAGAAAGCCGTTTACTGCATAAAAGTATCATAAAGTAAACGGCTTTCTGCCTTCGGGTCATGATCGGTGGAAGGGGGCAAAGGCCCCTTTGCTTTATTCCGTTGTAAAAAATCTGGTCCTTCCCCGCGAAGCGGGATCGGAATATTGGGGTATTAGAAAAATGACAGGCAGCCGTGAGATTCTTAAAATGGCGGTCATGGAATGCCGCCGCAGCCGTTAAGATGGTTTTTTTCCCATCACTTCAGTACTCCGGGAATCTTGAAATTCCAGTAAGATAAAACCCCTTTGGGGTTAAGGCAAAGCCGGGCCCTCTGGACCCGGATTCTTTACACCTGCAGGGTGCAGGATGATGCGGGCGTCGACAATACTCAGGCCCTTTTCGTGCACGATGACAGGGTTGAGGTCCATCTCCCGGATTTCGGGGTATGACTCGATCAGTTCGGAACAGACCAGCAGGAGATTGATCAGGGCCTTTCTGTCGCTGGGGGCGCTTCCCCTTACACCTCTCAGGATGGGATAGGATTTGGTTTCTGTTATCATTTCCTTGGCGGAAAATCGGGAGATAGGCAGCACGCGAAAAGAAACGTCGTTCAGAATTTCAACCATGATGCCGCCCAGTCCATACATGATAACTGGCCCGAATTGATCGTCGACGGTCGTCCCTAAGATGATCTCGACACCCTTTGGGGCCATGCGGGATACAAGGATTCCCCTGATATCGGCATTTGGATTGAAGACCACGGCATTTTTCATGATGGATTGATAGGCCTCTCGAATTTCCACTTCTGTTCCGAGTCCGATCTTTACGCCACCTGCGTCGCTTTTGTGAAGGATGTCCGGAGAGACGATCTTCAACACAACCTCGCCTTGGATGGATTTTGCAGCGGCTACCGCATCATCCTCGCTTAACGCCAGGTGGTCATGTACGACGGTGGCACCATGGAGTTCGAGGAGATGTTTGGCTTCGTGTTCCAGGAGAACGGTACGTTTTTCTTTCCGTGCCCTTTGAATGCCGCGCAGTCCTTCGGATTTGGCCTTGCCCCCCGCCTCAAAGAAGAAGTTGACTTTTTTGTGGTAGGACTTCAGGTACTCGCCACGTTCGGACAGCACACCGATGCATTTGCAGGCCACATCCAGAGAATCAAAATAGGGGATGTTGTAATAGCGAAGGAGGTCAAGCGAGTGTGGCTTTACGGAGCTGTATAGGCTGTGAAAGACAATGGGCTTGTTCCTCTTCCTGACCAGTTTTCCCATCCTGTGGGCCGCATCTTCCTCCATCATGGACAGGCTTTCCGCAAAACGGATGCCGTAACCGCCGAACAGCCCCACGATCAGAAGACCTCCGATATTGTGGTCTTTTAAAATAATCTTGGCACAATCGGCAAACACGGCAGGATCGGCATCTGTCCCGCCTGCGACGTCGATAGGGTTTCGGACGGCCGCGGCGGCAGGCAGGATCTCTCTGAGTTTTTCCTGGGATTTTTCACTGAGCTCCGGAATTTCCAATCCGAGATCTGTGAGGAGGTCGGCGGCTATTGTGGCGTGGCCCCCACCGTCAGCAAGGATCGCCACTCGGTTGTTTTTGATGGGCGGCAGGCTGGATAGTGCCTCTGCCGCAGGAAAGAGTTCGTCGGGGTTTTCAATGACAATGATTCCCGCGCGCCTGAACGCCGAAATAGCCACCTCGGACATGCCTGCAAGGGCGCCCGTATGAGAGCCTGCAGCCCTTTTTCCGGTTGAAGACCTTCCGCTCTTGAGGAGGATAATCGGTTTGTCGCTGGTCGTCTTGTATGCCTGCTGGAGAAATTTGCGCCCCTCGCTCATGCCCTCCACGTACATGAGTATGGCCTTGGTCTTAGGGTCGTGATGGAAGAATTCGAGGAACTCATGAAATTTGATGTCCGCCTCGTTTCCCACCCCGACATAATAGGAGAAACCTTTGCGGCTTTTGAGTTTGGCCTCCGTAATCAGGGCGAGGGCCATGTTGCCGCTCTGGGAAAGGAGGGCGATATCCCCCTTGGGCACGTCCCGCAGACCTACGAGGTTCATTTTATCCAAAAGATTCATCATGCCGGACGTATTGGGCCCGATCAGGCGCACGTTGTATTTCCGGGCGACCTTCAAGACCTCCTCTTCGAGACCTCGGCCCTCTTCGCCCATTTCCCGAAAACCGCCTGCGATGATGACCGCCCCATGCACGCCGCTTCGGCCGCACTCCTCTAAGAGTCGGGGAAGGGTTTTGGCCGGAGTTGTCACCAGGGCCAAATCGATTGGACCCGGGATATCCGATATGGACGGATAGCATTTGAAACCAAGAACACTTTTTTCTTTCGGGTTAACGGGATAAATCTTTCCTTCGTACTTGTCATCCAGCAGGGTGCGAATAGCCTGAAAACCCCTCTTGGTTTCGTTCCTGGATGCACCGATGATGGCCACAGACTCCGCATTCAGAACCTTCTCAAGACCCATAATCCCCCCGTTTATTTTGTGTTTGAGGTCACTGTCGCATGATTGCCATATCCTCCACTTTCGATATTAAGGAGAGCGTTCAATCCTGCCTCAAAGGCACCGCAAGATGAATTTCCCCTTGTTTCCGGAAATGTAAAAAAAAATACCTTGTGTGTCAACGAAGAAGCGACCGCATGATGTTGTGTTTGTCATATTTTTTTAAGGGTATTTTGAGGGTGAGATTCGGGTCGGGAAAAAACCAAGGTTGTCAGGGAAGAGACTTAGTTGAGAATGAATGGTCATATAAAAACTCCGTTTAGGGGTCAAATGTTAAACCTACCAAAAAATTGACCATTGTAATTGATTTGATTCTCGGTTTCTCGAAGAACTCAGGGAAAATATCAGAGGGCTTTTCACCGAGCTTGCAGACAATCATTTCGATCCCAAAGATGAGGAAAGTAGATTTTTCTGGGAAGAATAGCTATTTCAACCCGGACAGGTTGTTGGGTAAAAGAAAGTTTTTGTAAATTGGGTCCAGCGAACCAGGGGGTGCTTAGGAGCTAAAGCACCATGCGCCCTGTAGCACCCGTCGTTCTGCCTCACATGAAAATAATCTCCTTGACCGAAACCTTTCTGCACGTGTACAATACGTATATTCTCGCGGGAGGTGTTGATAATGCAAAAAAAACTTACTGTAACCATAGACGAAGAGGTCTATGAAGGTTTGCGTGAGGTTATTGGGCCTCGAAAAATTAGCCGTTTTATCGAAGACTTAGTCCGGCCTCATGTGACTAAAAAGGATATTTATGCCGCCTATGAAGAGATGGCTGCTGATGAGGTTAGGGAATCCGAAGCGCTTGAATGGGCTGAAGCCACATTTGGAGACGTGAATTATGAAGAGAGGTGAAGTGTGGTGGGTTAATTTTGATCCATCCGTAGGAGGTGAAATCCGCAAAAAACGACCTGCCATTATTATAAGTAACAATGCCGCAAATAAATTCCTTAACAGAGTTCAGATAGTCCCCCTGACAAGTAGCTTCGATAAACTTTACCCCAGCGAGTCATATATTACCTTTCGAGGAAAAAAGGCTAAGGCCATGGCTGATCAACTCACTACTGTGAGTAAAAAGAGGCTAATACATCAAGCAGGGGCAGTGACCAAAACTGATATAGAAGGGATAGAGCGAGCTATTGCAATCCAACTTGACCTCTAAGGCGGAACCTCTACTTGCACAAGGACGCTTAATACCGCTCGCCTTTTACAGGGGGGGGGGCTTGCGGGGTGTCAGGTAAAAAAAGACTTGCAGAGTCGAAGATACCGTCTTCAACGGAGTCGGATTTTTGGGGTATCGGAAAATTACAGGCGGCCGTTTTTCTGATGAAGGTCTCGGAGCGATACCGCAACTTAGTCACTCGAAATTTTAGTCACTTGTAACTATAGTACCCCTCCGGGGTTAACCCAAACCGGACCTCCGGACCCGGATTCTTCACTCTTGAATCCCCTTCTTTTCCCCGACAAGATAGATTCCCGGAAGGCCTGCCAACGTCATGCCTCCCTTTATGATAAGGTTGGAAAAGAAGATCGACCAGACGACATGGTGAGGCAGGCTGAAACCAAAAGCGCCCCAACAGAAGATCAGGCTGTCCACGGGAATGCTTGCACCGTTGCTGACCAGCACCCGGACCCATTGATACCGGGTAGACACCCTGGTCACCCAGGCATGATAGACCTCGGTATCGATAAGTTCACTGACCAGCTCCGCAGCAATACTGGCGAGCACGATCCTCCAGACAGGCCCCAGGACCAGGGCAAATTCCCTCCCCATCCCCCAAGATGGATCCTGAGGCAACCACGCGGCGAAATGGAACAGGACCGCCATGAAGAGATTGATTCCGCCTGCCAGAAAGATGACGGTACGGGCTGCGGATTTTCCCAGCTGTTTGTGTACGAGATCCCGGATGGTAAAGGTCAACGGATAGATAAATGTCCCGGCATCAATGCTGAAGCCGGCAATTAAGGCAATTTTGAGGCTTGCGACATCGGATAGCAGTTGTGCCGCGATGTAAATGGAAACAATAACAATTCCTGCACGGGACATATTACGGAGTCCTTATCATGAAATATATGCATCACTTTTCCTGGCACGCTATGTAGCATATCCTGTCTGAATTTTGCACATTATTTTGACTCTAAATCGTCCTCATTCAGAATTTTTCCGCAATCCGGACAACAAATGATTTCATGCAGTTCCAGGTCGGTGAAACGGGGAATCCATTCGTTGTCTTTTCGAATATATTCTATCCACACCTCACAGCCGCATCGGCAATAGCCCACATGGGTATAAATCATGACAATCTTCCAAGTCACGCCAGAAACGAATCGTCCTGGCTTTGAAACAATCGAAAGGCTGTATCGACGTCTTCAAATTCCAGGGAATGTTTTTGACATGCGTTGCGTGCACAGAATTTGACGATTCCACCGATATGCAGGGCCAGGCTGACGATAGGCGCCTTACAGGCGCATGTCCCTTTCTGCGGAAGTGCCCTGTGGCAATGCGGGCAGGAGACTTCAGCCACAGCCCCTTTAATATCGTCAACATTTTCAAAGGCTTTGCTGTAACTGCCGTAAATCTGGCTCAGATAAATATGTCCCGCCTTGTCTTCGACCTTTGCTTCAAGCTCTATCGACGGAAGGTCGTCAATCCTTACGCCGGAATTCATGAGGGACTCGTTGCATACAGGGCATTTCACCTGAATTTTTACAGAAGCACCCATGGTACACCTCCCTTCTTGAAAAAACAGGTAATATTTTTCTATTTAGTGGCAGTTGATTTCTCGAATTTGAGCAAAATGTTGCAAACCGAGATATTTGAAATTTTACCCTTATGGTAAGCCTTTGAAATGAATAGCTTATTTTTTTGTTTATGGCGGTGTGAATTTTGCTAGGAAAATGGATATACGCTAGGCGCCACTTGTCCTGCTTGCTGCTTGCGGGCCATTGGTTTTGCTTGAGATTCGCCATACCATAAAAATACTTGATGAAAGGGCCGGTTGATGTCATTTCCGCCAATTGTAAACGAACACGGTCCGGTAACCCTGGCGACGGTTCTTGTGATTGTCGTCCTTGGAATACTGGATGCACATTTCACCCTGGAGTTGACGAGTCTTGGAGCCAAAGAAATAAACCCGATTATGGCTTATTATCTCAAGAAAAGTCCTCAGGTATTTTTTGTGGTAAAATACCTGATGACCTGCGCGACGCTGATCGTCCTGTTAAGCCTCGAAGAAATATCCCTTTTCGGCCTAAAGATCCGCCGTGGCATTGTCCTGATGTTGATCCTTATCTTGATGGTCTGTGTTGTTCAGTGGCAACTTCACCTGCTTCGCCTTGCAGCCGCCTGAGATTTATTCCCCTCCTTAAATGTTCAGGCTTCGACCTTGAGCACGGTCTTTTCTCCGAGCCCGGTGACGACCTGCGTATAGCCTGTGAGCCTGTGATCGATTTCGATCTCGCCGGTGTCCACCAGAAGCGGATCGCCGCCCAGGGTAAGGATCTTCTCCATGGTCGCAATGACGATGATGTTCTCCCGACCGACTTTTTCAATGACACGTGCACTGATCTGCTGGTTGCCCCTGCCGAAGATGTAGCCCTGTCGGCCGATGATGCTGACAACGATCCTGGCCTTTTTGCCTTCCATCATGTCAAGCAGTTGAGACTCGTTCAGGTCGGTCCCCGCGAGTTGTCGGTTGTAAAGGGCATCCACGCCCAGGAGGGTATTGGGAAGATCGAGTTTTTCCATGACGGCCCGGGTGGTCGTGCCCGTGCCGATGATGTAGAGGCAGTCCTCCTCCATATGGTTGATGACATCCGTGGCGACGGCATCCAGGGCTTCCTGCTCACCGGCACAGCCTCCGGCCTTGGGGCACTGGATCAACCTTTTTTTGAAGGGGATTTTGAGATAACCGTAAAGCCGGGCTGAAAGCCTGTTTTTTCTGAATGAGACCTCGTCGATGTCCATGACCTCACCCTCGGTCAGAAGAATGCCGGGGGTCTTCTCGTCCAGGTAGAGCTTGGCCAGTTCCCCGGCGTTCCGGGGGCTCGTGGCATACACGGCCGAGTGCATCTTGACGCCGGTGGGGATCCCGAGGGCGGGGACTCTGTTTTCGACGGCGGCAAAAATATCCCTGGCCGTACCGTCTCCGCCCGCGAAGAGCAGCAGATCGATCTCCAGGGTTTCCATGTCCTTTGCCGCTTGCCGCGTATCTTCGGCCGTGGTCGGTGCTTTCCTGAGGGCGCCTATCACTTTCGGTGCGAGACCGCAGGTCAGGGCCTCTTCTTCCCCCATGTCATGGGGACAGGTGATGAGTTCGATCTGATCCCGTATGGGGACGATCCCTTCCAGGGCAAGGACGGCCCGAGAGGGCGCCTCGGGTTTGGCCCCGAGGGCCCTGGCTTTTTCCAGGATTTCGCGGCCGTCGCTTCCCTTGAGCCCGACACGACCGCCCATCCCGGCGATGGGGTTGACGATGAGACCGAGTTTTTTCACGATGTTGTGTGGGTCGGAAAGAATTGTCTCTCACAGAGCGCACAGAGAACACAGAGATGGCACTTTTTGTTAATCATTGCGTATCAATGATTGATCCGGCCCGGAATGTCTGCGTCTGTCTGCGTGGGTCTGCGGTTTACAATCCGACCGGCTTTCCCCCTTTCCTGAGATAGGCCCGCCAGGTCATGGCCCACTTGTCGGGGTTGTCCAATTCGCTCTCGTTGACCTGGTGGACCGGTGCCTTGTGCGGTGCGGTCCGGATGATCTCGGGATCGTTATAGGCCTCATCCGATATCTGTTGAAGGACCGTGGCCCAGTAGTCGCAGTCATACTTGGAGTAAGACTCGCAGAACTCCGTAGTGAAGGGCTCCGGTACAATCCAGGGATGATGACTCCTGAAAAAGGCCTGCAGGCCGAAGTCCACGATTCTCCGCTGCACGTCGTCGGTTCCGAGGCCCGTGTCTTCCTTGAGTTTTTCGAAGCTATATCTGGTCTGCTCCAGCCTGAATTTGCCCTCGGCATAGTACCTCACCACCCCGGGAACGCTCATGATGAGTTTGCCGAGATAGTTGTTGTTCATGACTGAGGAACGGGAGACCTCCCGCAGACCTTTCGCGCCCAGGCCCATGATAAAGGCATAGGCCCTGATGACCGCGGGCATGTTTCCGAAGAATTCCCGGATCTTGCCGATGCTGTCCGGCCGGTCATCGTCCAAGTGGTATTTTTCGCCGTCAAAGGTGATCATGGGTTTTGGCAGGTACTTGGCCAGTTCTTCCCTGACCCCGTAAGCGGCACACCCCGGTCCGAACGAGCCGTGGGGAGAGGAGAAGGTCTTGTGGAGATTGAAATGACAGGCGTCGAAACCCGCTTCCCTGGCCCGGGTGATGCCCATGATACCGTTGGCGTTGGCCTGATCGTAGAAGCAGAGGCCGCCGGCATCGTGCACGACCTTGACGAATTCGTCGATGCGGGGATTGTAGATCCCCGTATCTTCCGGGTTGGTGATCATCAGACCTGCGGTTTTTTCCGAAACGGCCGCCTTGAGGGCGTCCAGATCGGGGTACCCCTGCTTGTCGGGCATCAGGGTGATGACCTTGAACCCGGCGGTTGCCGCCGTGGCCGCGTTACAGGGATGGGAGAAGATGGTCGTGATGACCTCGTTCCGCTGATTCGGTTCGCCCCTTTCCGCATGATAGGCCCGGAGCACGCAGGCGTTGGTGTAAGTCGCATGGGCGCCGCCTGCAGGGTGAAAGACGAATTGGTCGATCCCGGAGATTTCTTTCAAAAACAGGGACAGTTTATAGGCGATTTCCAGTATGCCCTGGATGGTGTCCTCGTCCTGGAGCGGGTGGACATCGGCCATCTGGGGCGATGCGACAATGGCCTCATGTACCTTGGGACTGTATTTCATGGTGGCCGTGCCTTCGGCGTCAATATTGATTTCCATGCCAAGGGTCTGCTGGGAGAGTTGCTCGTAATGTCGGATGATTTGTGGCTGAGAAAGTTCCGGGAGTTTGGGCGATTTTCTCCGTCGCATGGTTTCGGGGATCAATGTTTGGATCTCTCCCACGGCCCCCTTGATCTCTTCTTCCGCCCGGGGGACAAGAATGCCCCTCTCTCCCGGGGTGCCCATTTCCATGATGATCGGGTTGTTCCAGACCGCAGAATGGTATTTTCTTATCTTGATCGCCTTTTTCATTTTGCAAGAACCTCCTTCAACGCATCGGCGAGTTTCCGGATGTCTTCCATGCTGTGTACCTCGGTCACGCAATAAAGGGCACTCTGTCCCAGTTCGGTGAAATCCGAGGAGATATCCCGGCCGCCGAAGATATGGCGGTCCAGGAGGGCCTTGTTGACGGCTGCTACGGATTTCCCTGTGCCGTCGAAGTTTACAACAAACTCTTTAAAGGCATTGCCGGGGAAAAGGACTTCGATTCCATCTATCTCGGAAAGGCATTGGATGGCATAATGGGCTTTCTGGATGATGGCCTCCCCGATCTCCCTGAAACCGTGAGGGCCCAGCAGGGCCATGTAGACCGAAGCCGTGATGGTCCAGAGACCGGTCACGGTGCCGAGCCAGTCCTTGCCCTGATCACGACCTATATAAGAGGTTCGTTCAAATCGCGTGAATCCGAAACCGTATTCCCCCTCCTTGATCGTATCCGTTATGCTGATCAGAAAACCGGGGTATTCGGCCACGTACTTCTCCTCGTCTTTGCTGGCAATGAACCCGACCGTACCTCCGCCGCAAAGCATATGTATCCCGAGGGGTTGCGCGGTTCCCACGACGATATCCGCGCCGTAGTGGGCGGGCGGGGCCAGCACGCCCAGGGAGATGGGGTCCACCCCCACGACCACTTCAGCGCCGACGCCGTGGGCGATATTCGAGATGACTTGCCCCCGGGATTCGATAAACCCGAGATAGGAAGGATTCTCGAAATAGACGCATGCGGTCTTGTCCGAGATCTTGGCCTCGAGGTCCGAAATATCCATTAGACCCGTCTGCCTGTCATAATCCACCAGCACGATCTCTATGCGATTTTCGGTCATGGCGGAATCGCACATGGTCCGGATGGTTGCCAGCCTGTCGGGGCCCGTGGTTTTGGAAAGCAGAATCTCGTTGCGGCCGGTCATCCTTGCGGCCATGCGCACGCCGTTTCCGGCAACCGCCGCCCAGCTGTAACTGGGTTGGCCTACAACATCCATGTCCAGAAGTTCACCCAACTGGCTTTGAAATTCGAAGAAGGCCTGTTCCTTGCCGAAGGTGGAATAGGTCGTCCCGCCATAGGCGGTCATGAATTCCGCCCGGCCCGCGATCTCGTCACAAACGGCAGGCACGTAGTGCTGCCAGCAACCGCCTCCGAGGAAGTTGAGGTTTTCCAGGCATGTCCGGTTCTTCGAAAGGATTTCCATGACATGCCGTTTCAACTCGTATTCGGAGAGAAGAGGTTGCGGCAGGTCCATCTTTCCCTTGAATCTCAGGTGATCCGGAATCTCCTGGTAGAGTTCCTCTACATCCTTTACCCCGATCTCTTTGAGCATTTCCGCTTTGACTTCCGGGGCTGAATTGGGAATGTAGGGATGAACAAAGGCCTTTTCTTTTTCCATAGCTCCCTCCCAAATTTGGGATTTAAAACTTGAAGTTTGATAAATGCGTAAAAAGTAAATTTTCACCATGAAGAACATGAAGAGCGCGAAGGGTTGAAAGAACATTTAATGTATCGGGTTTCGTGCAGGTTATGCTCTTCATGGTCTATTAAAAATGAGGCATGATGGTGACTTTATACGACACCATCAGATTTGTGTGTCAAAATAAATGTCACGGTGCGGCCTTGATTTCCGGGAGGATATTCCCACCGTCAATGATAATCTCCTGTCCCG
>CAZXWJ010000140.1:0-10739 GCA_964644375.1 uncultured Desulfobacteraceae bacterium
TCCACAATCTGCGCCAGAGGTTGCTCCATGGAAGTTTGTTTGATGCCATAAATGTGTAGAACCGGCTTCGGTCTGCGTTTAGACCGTAAAGGGTGTTAAGGCAGCGTAAGATTCATGAAGACATGGAAGAGGTAAAAGCGACGATGACGGCCAAGAGAGTATAGACGAACCAACGGCTACGGAGTGTGCCAAGGTCGAAAGAAGAGAACGAGTTCTGAAGGGGCTGCAAGGTATGGCGCAGAATAAACATGTTAAATTATTCCTTTGTGATGGAACGCCAAGTAGTTATGAGGACATTCTAACATCAAAAAGAGTTGCAGACAAAAATTAAATTTACTATCTGAATATAGCTATATAAAAGTCATACAAACATAAACGGAAAGTAATTAAACTGAATGCTGTAAATGCGGCAACAACTGAATCTTTGCTCTATCCTATCATCAGTATAATGGCCTTGGCCACCTCCTTCAGGGGTTTGTTCTTTTTCATGCTCATCTGTTGAATACGCCGGTAAGCGTCCTTCTCCGTGAGTCCCTCCACGTCCATCAGCAGGCCTTTGGCCTTTTCAACGAGCTTGCGGGATTCCAGTTGATCCCTGAGTTCCGATACGCGTTCTGTAAGAGATGATTGTTCGAGAAAGTGGCTGACGGCGAGTTCGATGGCCGGAGAAAGGTCCTTTTCGCGGAAGGGCTTTGTGAGGTAGGCCATTACGCCGGCTTCCCGGGCACCATTGATGAGATTTTTGTCCGAATAGGCCGTCAAAAGGATCACGGGAAAACGCGATGCGACTCTCCTGGCTATTGCAATGCCGTCCACATGCGGCATCTTGATATCGAGAATCGCAATATCCGGCCTGGTCTGCTCGATGAGTCCCAGGGCTTCAAGGCCGTCTCGGGCCTCCGCCACGACCCTGTACCCCAGTTCTTCCAGAGCTTCCCTGAGATCAGTCCTGATGAGGGATTCGTCGTCAGCAATGAGAATTCGATAAGTCATGTTATCCCCTTTAAATATTGACATGGTATTTGGGAATGGGAAATGAGATTTCCGCCCTTGTCCCTTTATCTTGGTGGATCGAGAATTCCCCCCTGAGTTCGTCTCTTACTAATGTGCGTACAATGGTCAGACCAAGATTTCCGTCGCGCTCCGTATCGAATCCCTTGGGGAGTCCAGGGCCATTATCCTGTACGATGATGGTCAGAAAACCGAACATCTGTCCTACCCGGATGGCGACATTGCCCTTGGGTTTGTCCCGGATCCCATGTCGCACCCCATTCTGAATGAGCTCATTAACCACCAGGGCGACGGTCGTCGCCAACCTGGAAGGGATCGTCACGGAGGGCCCGGAAATGTCAAGCGTGATGATCGGGCCGTCCGCTTGAGAAGCCAAAGAGACCTTGCTGATTCTGCCCAGAAGCCGTCCCAGGTCCACCATGCCGGGTCCACCGTGGGAGAGAATATCATGAACGGCTGCGATGCTCATGATTCGAGAGATGCTGTCATCCAGGGCGCGTTCCGGGGTTATTCGGTCAAGGCGTCTCAGTTGCATTCGAAGCAGACTGGCAATATTTTGCAGGTTGTTCTTTACCCGGTGATGGATCTCTTTATAAAAGGTGGCGTTTTTATGGAGGGACCTGTTCTCGATAAAGACGCCGACCTGGTTTGAAATGGTTTTCAAAAATTCGATATTTTTAAAAAGGTGGTCATCCTGGAAGGTCCACAGGTGTTTTCTTGTGGCGTATAGGTTGAGAATGCCCCGCAAGGCTCCCTTGTAATAAATGGGCAGGGAGGCGAACTCATAGGGAAAATGAGGAATCAGGTCCACAGGGCAGTTCGCTCTGTTTCGAAGTGTTGAAAAAATTGGTTCGCAATGTTTTACCTGCCACTTTGTCAATCGCTCATCCTTTTCATTTTCTTTTTCGCCGGTCGGCCTGCTTGGATCTGAGTCGATTGCCTCTTTGACCAGTAGCCGATGGGTTTGATCCACTACCCAAAGACTGACGATGGAAAGTCTTAGGATACTCCTGATACTCCGGATGATGTTCTTAGCCTGGTCGCTTGGGCTGATGGCCTTGGATAACTCATGGCCCAACTGGTTTAGCATATCCAATTGATTGATTTTGACGTCCAGTCTGCCGTCGATCTTAATTTGATGGAGTGCACCTGCTGTGAGTTTTCCTATGGTCTCAGCCAACTCCAGATCCCCTTCGTCTGGAGGGGTGTCCTCCTGCTTTTTCTTCAACACCAGGGCGCCGAATCGTTCTCCGTGGCTGTCCAACCAGTTGGAAATGAAACGCGATTCAAGGGCATCACCCAAGAGATGCCTTGGAAAGGCACCTGGACTGGTGGCGCTTGCAACCGTATACGAGTTGCCTTGGGCGATCGGGAGGTAAAAGGCGACTTCCGCCCAGGGCAATATCTGTGTCAATTCATTGGTTAAGATATTTAAAAGCGCGTCCGGCTCCCTTTCTTCCTGAACGATCTGGTTGATCTTGTTGATCCCTTTTATTTGAAACGCCTTTCTGTTCAGTCTCAAAGAAAAGTCCTGATAAATGCGCTTGCCTTTAAGGATCAGCGAAGCCACCGGATTCAACTCATCCGAAAAGACGAGGGTGGATACCGACTGATTCGCATAGACGGGAAGTCCATCCTCGGAAATACCCTGTTCCCCATAGGTATGAAATCCGCACACCGGTATTTCAGCTCTTTCGGAAACCAGTTCAATTTCCCGGTTAACGTTCTGTCCCATGAGTCCTTTTCTGAGGGCGCAGGAGAACATGAGGACCAGACCGGGCCTCTTGAGCCCACCTTGGCGGATGGCCCGTTTATAGGCCGATACCCCGGCCTCCACGATGTCTTTCTCTTCTCCACGCATCAGGGTGATGACCTGGTCCTTTTTCATAATAGGCCCGAATTGAATAGATCCGTCATCGAATATGTATTCGGGAACCTGCAGAATGGAATTTCCATAGATATCGGTTGCCCCGAAGGGGTATCGGCTGAACCACAAGGCCCCTTCGCCCAGGTTCGCAGAAGGAATCTGCAATAGTTCAGAGCAGACATCACTCGCAGGACGGCCGTCCAATTCGTGTACAATGTGACCAGAGGCCCGCGTAATCAGGGCGCCTCGGGTGGTTGGAGTAAATCCGTGGGCCATGCCGAGGCCAAAAAGTATCTCAGACTCCACAAAGGCGAGGGAAATGGCATCGTCTGATACCAGATCATTGAGAATTTGGTAATTCGAATCAAAATGAAAACAATCCGATGACGTGCCTCCGAAGATAGGGATACGGTTGGCGGAGGCCTTTCGAAGAATGGTATGAATATCATGGCTTAATGATGCCTGCGTCTTCGCGGCCCCGGGCGAAAAGAGGAGGAGCAGCACAGGGGAGACCCCGGGCATTTCCTTCGCCGCCATGTGAAGGGTTTGATGAAGAGGGTGATCGGGACTGAAATATTCAGAAATGCCTGCCTCTTTCAGGGCCTTATCCACAGCCCCCTCGAGATTGTTTTTGACCCCCTCACCCATACCCACACGAACCTTCAGGTGGTTTGAAGCCAGGAGGGCCACAACGACCCCGTGGGAAAGGGAGCGATTGGCTATTTCACCGGCCGTGCTCGTCCCGATGACCGGACATTTCCCGAGCGTTTCGATTATGCCTCTATTGACCTCGGGGATATCGAGTTCAGATGAAATAAAGACCAGGGCCAGGCAGGGTTCGAAGGCCTTGAGTTGAGAAAGGGCCTCGGACGCGGCGGATCGTCCCATTTGAACGGCCTTTCCATGTTCGGCTGTCCCGACGCCAGCCTCAAAATATCTAGCCATGTGCTATTTCCAGTTAACCTAGTTAATTTTTGCCTAAATATCCACTCAAACAATGGAACCCGAATGCTGTCGAAGCGCCTCCGGATTCAATGGTTCTATAAATCGAAATAAAGCTCTTTCCCGGCGTTATAAGCCTCTTCCAGGTATTCCGGGTAATTCATGACGTCCCCCTCCAAATCAAGCCCGCGATAGAGCAATGATCGCCAGAGCTCTGCATCCAGGGCATCGAAGAAATAGCGGACGGTCAGAAGGGGGCCGTCGAAGAGCTTTTTCCCTTTTGTAGCCCCCACGGAGAGGAACAGACCTTTTCGCGAAAAATGTTTGTCCCCGAACGGGGTTTTCTCCAGCCAGTATTTCTTGACCCAGAGGGATTGGCAGCGATCCATGAGAATCTTTGTGTGGGCGCTCACGGTATAGAAAAAGATGGGGGAGGCCAGCATGATGCCCCGGGCGGCGAGGATCTTGTCGTAGATTTCCTGGAAGTCGTCGCGGATGACGCATCGACCCGTCTTCTTGCATCCGTAGAGCTCGAGGCAGGGGGACATCTTCTTGTCGCGAAGAACGATTTCTTCGACGTCCGCCCCTGCTTCCCTGGCTCCCTGAACGGCCTTACGGAGCAGCAGAGAAGTGTTTCCCTTACGCCGGGGACTGCCATATAAGGCGAGTATACTGAACATGTGATATCTCCAATCCGGGTAGACCCTGAAACAGGGTGCAGTGAGCAAAAGAGGTGTAAAAGGCGTAAAAATCGTCTTGGGAGCCCCTTGGAGCCTTGCTTTCGATTTGGCTACGGTCTCATTGTCATTGCTATAGGGGTTACGGTTTGGACCGAATCGGGGCAGATACGCATCTTCCGCGCATTATAGAGGATTTGCAGAGGTTTTGAAAATCTTTATTTTGACGACATCCATGTGCTAAAGTATAGAAGTATACATGCTGCTCCAGTATATCTCGGCACAACGAAACGCATTTTTTCAAAATGGTAACATTGGGGTTTTCTATATAGTTTTCAGTTTTAAATAATTTGCGCTTAGGGCCGGCGCTTCAGATCGTTGAACTCGACGGACGGCTTTTTCCATGAATTTGCCCGGTCATCGTACCTGGGCGACGGCGCGAGGAAGGAGGAGTGAATGGATCATAAGGTCAGTGATTTCAGGGATATTGATCCCGGGCAGAGAATTCTTATGGGACCGGGGCCGAGTGATGTGCCTCCTCGAGTGCTTCAGGCCATGAGCGCGCCCTGTATCGGTCATCTCGACCCCTATTTTCTCTCCATCATGGATGAGACTCAGACCCTGCTGCGATTTCTGTTTCAAACGGAAAACGCGTTGACCATTCCGGTTTCGGGTACGGGAAGTGCAGGGATGGAGGCCTGCTTCGTGAACCTGGTGGAGCCCGGCGACGAGGTCCTGGTGTGCGTGAACGGCGTCTTCGGAACCCGGATGTGCGATATCGTCAATCGCCTGGGTGGCAAACTCTTGAGGGTGGACGGTGAATGGGGCAGGGCCATTGACCCCGACATGGTGGAAAAAGTGGCCAAAGACAGGCCTCTCAAGGTGCTGGCGGTCGTTCACGCAGAGACATCCACGGGGGTCTGCCAGCCACTGGAAGATTTGGCGCATATCGCGAAGGGTTCAGGTGCCCTCTTCCTCGTGGACATGGTGACTTCCCTTGGCGGGATGGATGTAGCCCTGGACAGAATGGGGATCGACGCGGCTTACAGCGGTACCCAGAAGTGTCTTTCCTGTCCTCCCGGCCTTTCGCCCATTTCTTTCAGCGCCGCTGCCCTGCAAGCTCTGGGAGCGCGAAAGAACCCCGTTGTGAGTTGGTACCTGGATATGGGTATGGTCAAGAGTTATTGGGGAGGCGAAAGGAAATACCATCATACGGCCCCCATCAACATGATCTATGCCCTTCGTGAAGCCCTGCGTATCATTGCGGAAGAGGGACTCGATGCGCGTTTTGAAAGGCATCGGATGAACCACAGGGCCCTTGTGGCCGGCGTGGAGGCCATGGGGCTTTCCATGCTCGTTCCGGAAAAAGAACGCCTTCCCATGCTCAATGCCGTCCGGGTTCCTGAGGGTGCCGATGATCTGAAGGTCCGGAAGATGCTTTTGCAGGCATATGGTATCGAGATCGGCGGAGGACTGGGGGATCTCGCCGGTAAGATCTGGCGGGTCGGCCTCATGGGACATGCCGCGCGCAGAAAAAACGTCTGTCTGTTTCTCTCCGCCCTGGAGGCCGCACTCAAGGCACAGAGCGTCAATGTGACGCCCGGGGGGAGCGATGCCGCAGCGGCGGTCTACGATCAGGGATGATTGGGATGGCTTTTTCGGGCTGAAGTCCTGATTTTTCAAGATCTTTAATCGGTTGCCGGGTAAGGGTATCCGGAAGAGGAGATTCCTTCGAAAATGTCCATGTGAAAACGTCTTTCGATGACCTTGACATCCCGCATCCTTTCCGGATCGAGAAACGTCCTGTAGAGCGGGTCCTTTTTGAGATCTGTCCTCCCGAGTAATTTCCGTTCAATTTGGAACAGGGCCTCGATGGATTTGTCGCACACGGGGTAGCCCCGGTCATCAATGGGGATCTCCCGCGTGGGTAGAACCTGTGATACATTGTTGATATCCACAAGTTTGAAATTCCCCCGGCGGGTGAGAATCAGGTTTCCCACGCCCGCCAGATCCGGCACATATTCCGCCTCCTGAATCAGCCTTCTGACCCCCGAAATGAAGGCCCTTACGTTTTGGCGCAACCTTTCCAGCCATTTTTTAAGTGATTCCTCGTATCCCGTCCGTTTTTCAAATCCCAATCGCCAATAAAGAGACGTGAAATGTTCTCTGTCCAGATAGCTCCAGGGGTCCAGGATTTCACCTTCGACGTAGTCCTGGAACCCGCAGAGGAGGACGTTCCGGGTGCCCGATATCTTATAGTCAACGATGAACTCATCGGACCAGGCCATATGATCGGGCGCCAGGAAGGATCCGATAATCTTCACCCGTCTCGGTTCCTCTTCCGCCTCCCGGCGGCTTTTGAACCGGGCACGAAATATTCTCAGGATTTTTGTGGGCTTTGCCCGTGGAAAATGCGTCGCCCCGTTGATCAAGACGCCTTTTCGTTCCTTTTCCAGGTCCTCGAACCTCAGGAGTTCCATGATATGGGAGCGCAATCCGGCGCGGTAATGCCTTCTGAAATGCCAGACGCCGGGGGCCCGGATGAAGTTCAGGCCCACAATGTCTTTGTGGGTGAGGTAGGGCTTTTGTCTGATGTCTTCGGGCATCTCTCAAAAGAATTGTTACATGTTATGAGTCTTTATGTCCTGCAAATATCTTTTAACCATTCAGCTTGATGTTTTTCAAGTATAATCTGATGGTTCCATAGCGAATACGGTTCGTTCCCAACCCGGAATCATTTGCTGGCAATGCTTTTTGACAGTGTCGAGACATCATGTTAGCCTAATGTGGCCGGTCGTGAGTAACGTTATTTAATTCGGGTTCCCAAGGAGCGAGAAGAATATGAAAATCGGATGGATCGGAACGGGTGTTATGGGAGCCGCCATGGCAGGGCAAATCCAGGCGGCGGGTCATGGGCTCATTGTGTTTAACCGGACCAGGCACAAGGCGGGACCACTCATTGAGAATGGGGCAAGATGGTACGAATCACCTGCCGAGGTAGCCTCGAATGCCGACATCGTTTTTACCATGGTGGGATTACCTCGGGATGTAGAGAAAGTCTACTTCGGTAAGCGGGGTATCCTTTCAGGGGAAAGTCCCTGCAAGGTCCTCGTGGACATGACGACGAGTCGCCCTACATTGGCTAAGTCTATCGCGGATGAGTCCGCGGCGCGAGGCATCGACAGCCTGGATGCACCGGTTTCGGGCGGCGACATCGGCGCCCGTGAGGCCAGACTGGCCATCATGGTGGGCGGAAAAAAAGAGATTTTCGATAAGGTCCTGCCCTTGTTTGAGTTGATGGGAAAGACCATCTCCTACATGGGGCCTGCGGGTGCCGGACAGCATACAAAAATGTGTAACCAGATCTCCGTGGCGGGTACCATGATCGGCATGTGTGAGTGCCTTCTCTACGCGGCCAAACTCGGTCTTGATCAGCAGGCCGTTATTGACATCGTCGGTACGGGGGCAGGGGGGTCCTGGTCCATCAACAACCTGGGACCAAGGATCGTTCGCGGGGACTACGAAACCGGTTTTTTTGTGAAACATTTCATCAAGGATATGGGGATCATTCTTCAGGAAGCGGATGCGGCGGGGCTCTCTCTGCCGGGATTGGCCCTGATTCACCAATTGTACCTCGCGGTCAAGGCCCAGGGACACGCCGAATCAACCACTCAGGCCTTGTTCCTGGCGCTCAAAAACCTCAGTGGGGATGCTTTTTAGTGTGGGTATTTTTCCGAACGGAGAATGGTTTGCCTTGATACCTGATAGACCTGCATTTTATGCGGAAATGTCTGAATCCTGACAATTATCGCACTTTCCCTTCCTCGGGTTATGGACCCCTGTTATTGACAATGGCGGGAAAGACCATATTATCATTTTTGAGATCTCGTCAGGCAATAAGCGGTACTCACAAATATAAAATCATCACGAGCCTCGTGGCAATGTTCGATACGATCGGAATTTGTTGGGGGCCTCATATGTGCGATCACACCGGCCAATTTATGGGGTACCTTACAAAAAAGGGAGGTGAGCATGGAAGCGTTTATCGAAAAGATAACCGACTCCGCGAGAAGGTTCATGGAGGAAAGGAACATTGAGGACGTGACCTTCAGACTGATCGAAGATGAGGTTGCGGGATGCTGCGTGGGCGTTCTCAGAGAAATTGAACCCGTATACCGGGCGCCGGACAATGCATCGGGTTACCTCTACTTCGAGGTTGAAGGTCGACACGTCTTCATCTCACGAAGGATAAGAATCATGCGGCCGTTGACATTGACAACAGAGGGGCTCTTTAAGAAGAAGTTGTTTTTGTCCGGGGCTACCGTTCCAATTTGAAAGGTTTTGGAAAAACGCACCCTTCTCCCGCCTGAAGAATTTCTCTCACCATGCGTCCTTGCTCCCCAGCCTCCGAGTGGAAGATGAACCGCAAGAAAAGAACATTGAACATCGAACGTCCAACGTCGAAATTTGAATGTGTAAAAGAAGAATTCCAATCCTTACTTGGAAGCAAGGAGTAAATCGTCTGGAGCTAGGGTTATATCAATTTGTTTTTCATTCGATGTTCCGCGTTCGATGTTGGACGCTCATCCTTCAATCACATCAAAAAACGCCCGGGGACGGTCACTGTCATCCCCGGGCGTTGATGTTTGAATGCTTCTACTTTTACACTATTTCCGGTGTCGGTTCCATTTCCTTTCCATAAACCTTGTTGAAAACGACAAGGCTTTCGATGATCATCCAGATTTCGAGAACCATCGTACAGAGACCGATGAAGAAGAGCAGCCAGTTACCGGATCCATAGAAGTTCTTGAGGTTGATAATCATGGCCCAACCGGTCATGATGATCATGAAGACCATGGGGATCATGGTATAGGCGACAGGGGTCTTTTTTCGGGCCAGATAGATGGTGATCACCAGAAGGGCCAGTCCCGCCAGGAGTTGGTTGGTGGCGCCGAAGAGGGGCCAGAGTTTCATGGCGCCCGCGCCGCTGCCGTTGTAAAAGGCCAGGATGAAGGCGGTCACCACGGCAATGATGGTGGCGGGGTGTCTCTTGGAGGCTGCAGGGATACCGATGGCCGTGGTCAGCTCACCCACGATGTATCGCTGCAAACGGGTAGCCGTATCCAGCGTGGTGGCCGCAAAGGAGGCCACGAACACCCCCATGATGGTTAGGGTAATGCTGTGCGGAATCCCAAGGGATTCGATCATATTGGCCGAGCCCACAATAAAGGCGCTGAGCCTGTTACCGAGGCCGGTGCCGCCTACCCAACTGCCATAGTGATGGGTAAAGGCCGCCAAACCCGTAAATGTTTCTCCACCTTTGGTCAGGCCCATCGCGATACCGGCGCCGCAGGCCACCACGACGAAGGTGGCGAGCATCCCCTCGAGAAGCATGCTGCCGTAACCGATGGTCAGGGAACTGGTTTCCGCATCACACTGCTTGGAGGAGGTGCCCGATGAAACCAGGGCATGAAATCCCGAGATGGCCCCGCAGGCGATGACTACAAAGAGCATAGGAACCATAGGGGGCGCCCCCTTTGGAGAAAAATTGGCGGCCGGTGCCACGACGGTGGGATGGGCCACCAATACCCCCAGGCCCAGTAAGGCCAGGGCCACAAACAATTGATGGGAGTTGATGTAATCCCGGGGCTGCAACAGGGTTTGAACCGGCAGTGTGGAGGCGATATAGGCATAGATGAGCAGGACGATCACCCACAGGGCGATGGGACTCAGGCCGCCGATGGCCGGCATCTTGATGGGAACATAGGCCCCGATGATCACCGTGATGTACATGATGGCAACGGCTATAATGCTCATAGGCAGGTGGGATGCGCCTTTTTTGTAGACCATATAACCCAGCCAGAGAGCAATGGGGATCTCACAGAAAACCGGAAGCACCGCCTGGGGATAGATATTGAACACCACGGCAATGACCACGCCGAAGATGGCCACCACGATCCACAGTTCGAAGAAGATAATGAGCAGAAACAGGATGCGAACGCGTTTGTTGATCACGTCAGAAGCAATATCTCCGATGGAGCGACCCTGATTTCGAAGCGATATGACCATCGCCCCGAAGTCATGGACGGCCCCCATGAAGATGGAACCGAGAAGGATCCACAGCATGGCCGGGACCCAGCCCCAGATAATGGCCACGGCGGGACCGACAATCGGGCCGGTGCCGGCAATGGATGTGAAATGATGACCGAACAGGATGGGCTTTTGGGTGGGAACAAAATCAA
>CAZXWJ010000141.1:0-10651 GCA_964644375.1 uncultured Desulfobacteraceae bacterium
TATTCCCGATGATCTCCACAGTATAATATTCAGGGCTGGCATCCACAACCCTGGCCTTAAAAATATCTACGGTCCGAAGGATTTCAGCCCGGTACTCCGCCTTGGCCCTGACCTTCGCAAGGGCCATTTCGCCTTGCACGAAGGCCTTGTCGGTAAAATCCAAGACCTTTACGATATTGATCAGCTTATTGAGCTGTTTCTTGATCTGCTCCAACGCATGCATGTCTCCCGAGGTCACAAGGGTAATCCGGGAAACGAGGGGGTCGGTCGTTTCGGCCACACAAAGACTTTCAATATTGAAACTGCGGCCGCTGAAAAGCCCGACAATGCGCGAAAGCACACCGGGCTTGTTTTCAACAAGGATTGACAGAATAGATTTTTTTTCGTCCACTTTTCCCATGGCTCAATTTTCACTCCTCATTTAAGGAATCATTAATCCCGATATCTGCGAGATTTCGACCGGCATCCTGTCCCTCCGGCCATCATCCCCCGATTTCATACCCCACCAAGGGTGCTCCTTACACAAGCAACATCTCTGTGATGGGTTCTCCCGCCGGAACCATAGGATAAACACATTCTTCCCTTTCAACCACAAAATCCATGATGACCGGCCCGGAGCTGGAAAGACTTTTTTTAATAACGGATTCGACTTCCTCCGGCGTTTTCGCGCGAAGGCCGACCGCACCGAAGGCTTCCGCCAGCTTCACAAAATCAGGGGCGTGGCTCATCTCCGTGTGGGCATAGCAGCGATCATAAAACAACTCCTGCCACTGTCTGACCATCCCGAGGTATCCGTTGTTGAGGATGGCAATCTTGACCGGGACGTTATATTGGACTGCAGTCGCCATCTCCTGGATGTTCATCTGGATACTGCCGTCTCCCGCAATATCCACCACCACCTTGTCGGGACAGGCGATCTTTGCACCGATGGCCGCGGGTAATCCAAATCCCATGCACCCCAAACCACCGGAGGTGATGAAACAGTTCGGCCGATCAAAATGGTAATACTGAGCGGCCCACATCTGGTTCTGCCCCACTTCCGTGGTGATAATGGCCTCACCCTTGGTCAGTTCATACAGTTTTTCCACCACGAATTGAGGTTTGATCACTTTTCCCTGATCGTAGGCCAAAGGCCTTGTGGCCTTCCATTCCTCTATCTGTTCCAACCAGGGCCTGTGTTTCGCTTCCATATCACCCAGATCGGCCTCTTTCAGCAAGGCGTTCAACTTTTTCAGCGTAATCTTGCAGTCTCCCACGATAGGGACGGTCACAGGGATATTTTTACGGATGGAAGTGGGATCGATGTCAATATGGACAATTTTTGCGCCCTGGGCGAAGACATCCGTTTTTCCCGTAACCCGATCGTCAAAGCGTACGCCGATGGCAACCATAAGATCACACTCCCCGCTCGACATGTTGGCCCGATAGGTGCCATGCATGCCGATCATCCCGAGCCATAGCGGATCAGATGCAGGAAACCCACCCAACCCCATCAAGGTTGTAGTCACGGGGGCCTTGATCTTCCTTGCAAAGGCCGTCAATTCCTTGGAAGCGCCTGAAAGAACAACCCCGCCGCCCACGAAAACAAGGGGCCTTTTGGCATTCTTGATGAGTTTGATGACCTTGGGCAACTGTTTCATGTTGGGCTCATAGCTTGGGTTGTAAGACCTGAGGCAAGCATCCTTCAAGGGTTTGAGCTTTGTGACCTTCTGCACGAGATCCTTGGGCAGATCCACGACGACCGGTCCCGGGCGACCCGAGCGGGCGATATGAAACGCCTCCTTCAGGATTCTCGCCAGATCCTCAATATTTTTCACCAGATAGTTGTGCTTTGTGCAGGGTCTTGTGATCCCGACAATGTCCACCTCCTGGAAGGCATCATTGCCGATGAGTGCCGTCGGGACCTGCCCCGTCAAAACGACGAGGGGAACAGAGTCCATATAGGCCGAGGCAATGCCCGTCACCGTGTTGGTAGCTCCCGGTCCCGATGTGACCAGGCAAACGCCCACACGACCCGATGCCCTGGCATAACCGTCTGCGGCATGCACCGCACCCTGTTCGTGACGGACCAGAATGTGCCGAATGTCCGTCTTGACCAGTTCATCGTAGATATCGATAACCGAGCCGCCGGGAAAGCCGAAGATGGTATCCACCCCCTCTTCCTGCAGCGTTTTCATGATGATTTGTGCGCCTGTCAGTTCGATAATAATCCCCCCTTTTCTTTCCGGGCTTCGCAAAGAGCGAAGCACTTGACAAAATCCGCGCAGGCAGATTTTATTTTAAAAGGATCCCTTGGTTTTGATGAAGGACACCAGGCCACCCGCCTCGATGATACCGCGCATAAAATCGGGTATGGGCTTGGCAAAAGCCTGTTTTCCTGTCGCCGTTCCCCTGATCCGCCCTGAATCGAGATCGACCGAGAGCCGATCTCCGTCGGAAAAAGCGCTGAAGGCCTCCTCGGACTCCAAAATGGGCAACCCGATGTTAAAGGCACTCCTGTAAAAAATCCGGGCAAAGCTCTTGGCGATCACCACGCCGACACCCGCCGCCTTGATGGCCAAGGGCGCATGCTCCCTGGAAGAACCGCACCCGAAATTGCTTCCCGCCAGGATAATATCTCCGGGTCGGATTTCTTTGACAAAATCGGGTCTCAAGTCGGCAAAGCAATTTTTTGCCAGTTCGTCCTTGTCCGAAACATTGAGAAACCTTGCAGGTATTATGACGTCCGTATCTATATGATCCCCAAATTTCCAAACCCGGCCCTCGAATTTCATGACAAACAATCTCCTTTTTCAAAGTCCGCCAAAGGCGGACGTCGCATAAAATCGCATAGCGATTTTATTGTTAGATCTCCTCCGGCGTCCCGATTCTACCCAAGACCGCCGTGGCTGCAGCGATGGCCGGACTTGCCAAATAGACCTCGCTCTCGGGATGCCCCATTCGCCCGATAAAATTCCGATTGGTCGTAGAAAGGGCCCTTTCTCCTTTGGCCAGGATGCCCATGTGCCCTCCCAGGCAGGGGCCGCAACAGGGGGGACCGATCACGGCCCCGGCATCCAGCAGGGTCTCTATAATCCCTTCCTGAATGGCCTGCTTGTAGATAAGATTACTGCCCGGAATGACGATGAGCCTTGCGGAAGGGGTCGCCTTTTTCCCCTTCAGGATACCGGAAACGGTCCTCAAATCCTCCAACCGGCCGTTGGTACAAGAACCGATGAAGACCTGGTCCACCCGGATATCCCGGGCCTTCGACACGGGCCTGACGTTGTCCGGCGAGTGGGGGAAAGCAATCTGTGGTTCCAGGGCATCCACGTTGAAAGTGAGGACTTTCTCATACTCGGCGTCTTCGTCACTTTGGTAGAAGACCGGTTTCCGGGCTCCACGCCCGGCCGCATAGGCCCGGGTCACGTCATCCGGGGCAAAGATGCCGTTCTTTGCCCCCCCTTCGACGGCCATGTTGGCCATGGTCAGTCTCTGGTCCATGGAGAGGGACCGAATGACCTCCCCTGAAAACTCCAAAGTCTTGTAAATCGCTCCTTCAACGCCTATTTGCCCGAGGGTGAACAGGATGAAATCCTTTCCGCCCACCCATTTGCCCGGGGTACCTTCAAAGACGACCTTGATGGTGGGTGGGACCTTGAGCCAAGTCCTTCCGGTGGCCATTATGGCCCCCAGATCCGTACTGCCCACCCCCGTGGAAAAGGCGCCGAGACCGCCGTATGTGCAGGTATGGCTGTCCGCTCCCATCACCAGATCGCCGGAGACGACCAAGCCCTTTTCGGGGAGAATCACATGTTCGATGCCACCGTCCCCCAATTCGATATAATGCCGAATGCCCTGGCCGAGGGCAAATTCCCGCATGACTTTTGCCTGTTCGGCCGAGGGGATGTCTTTGTTAGGTACAAAATGATCGGGGATCAAAGCAACCTTTTCGGTATCAAAAACCTTTTCTCTCCCTATTTTATTAAAAACGCCGATCGCCAGGGGCGCGGTGATATCGTTGGCAAGGGCCAGATCCACGTCAACTTTAATCAAATCACCGGGTCTTACCGACTCGAGGCCGGCATGGGCGGCCAGTATCTTTTCTGTAATGGTCATCGGATGTGTCATAGGTTACCTTTCTTTACGTCTGGGTTAAACAAAGCCTTGCCGAATGGGCGGTCAAATCCCTGCCAGATCATATTTCCATACCGTGCGGCTTAAAGTGCCATCTCCTCGGCCGTCAGCGTCGGATTCTTCTTCAGGTATTCCAACCGATTGAGCCCGTTGATATAGGCCTTGGCACTTGCCGTAATAATATCCGAGTCCGCGCCCTTGCCAAGGGCCACCAACCCGTTCTCCTTCAGACGAACCGTGACCTCGCCCTGGGCATCCATGCCGCCGGTGACGGAATCCACAGAGAAACGAACGAGACTGCATCGGCTCCCGGTCATTTTGGCAATGGTGTTGAAGGTTGCGTCAATGGGCCCGACCCCGAAGCCGGCGCTCTGGGCCTCTTCTCCGTCTATCAGGAGTTTGACGGTCGCCGTGGGAACGGCCACCGTTCCACTCACCACATTCAAATAGTCCAGTTTGAACTTATCCGGAACCCTGAGGATCTCCTCGGCAAAGAGGACTTCGATATCCTCGTCGAGAATTTCCTTTCGCTTGTCGGCCAGATCTTTAAACCTGTCGAAGAGACGGTTCACTTCCGCCTCAGAGATATCATATCCCAACTCGGACAGCTTCTGTTTAAAGGCATGCCTTCCGGAATGCTTTCCAAGCACCAGCCGGTTGCTGGCAAGTCCGACGATTCCTGGGTCCATGATCTCATAGGTCATACGGTTTTTAAGGACTCCGTCCTGATGGATCCCCGCCTCATGGGCAAAGGCATTGGCACCGACCACCGCCTTGTTGGGCTGCACCACGATACCCGTAATCATGCTCACCAGCCTGCTGGCAGGATGGATCTCCCGGGTATTGATGGCGGTCGTGATCCCCAGGTGTTCTCTACGGGTATAGACCCCCATCACGATTTCTTCCAGGGACGTATTGCCGGCCCTCTCGCCGATGCCGTTGATGGTGACCTCGGCCTGCCGCGCCCCGTTTCGGATTCCGGCCAGGGTATTGGCCGTGGCCAGACCCAGATCATTGTGGCAGTGAACGCTCAGGACGGCCTTGTGGATATTGGGGGTATGCTCTCGGACATACCGAATCAATTCGCCGAATTCATCGGGCATGGCATAACCTACCGTATCCGGAAGATTCAGCGTGGTGGCCCCGGCCTCAATGGCCGCCTCAAAAACTCGGCAGATATAGTCCCGGTCGCTCCTGGACCCGTCCTCGCAGGAAAACTCCACATTGTCCGTAAAGGACTTTGCATAGCTCACGGCATCCACGGTCGCCTGGACCACCTCATCCCGGGTCATGCGCAGCTTGTGTTTGAGGTGAATATCCGAAGTGGCGATAAAAGTATGAATTCTTGGATGTGAGGCGTCTTTTACGGCACCCCAGGCCTTGTCAATGTCCTCTTTACTAGCCCGGGAAAGGGCCGTGACCTGGGCATTGCTGATTTTTGCAGAAATTTGTCTCACGGCCTCGAAATCACCGGAAGATGCGGCTGGGAATCCCGCCTCAATGGCATCGACACCCAGTTTTTCCAGTTGCATGGCCAGCCTGAGTTTCTCAGCGGCGTTCATGCTGGCCCCCGGTGACTGCTCCCCGTCTCTCAAGGTCGTATCAAAAATAATAATTCGGTCCATGGCTTGATAACCTCCTCATTCGTTTTTTTCCGGATGGGTTTCTTTTTTAAAGGATCTGCTGCATTCCTTGCGGGAGGTTATTGAGCGAGCATACGCCGCAGATTCCCGGTTCCCCGGAAACCTGCGGCGCTAATCTCCATTTTTTGATCTTTGTTTGCTGCCATGCCTATTTTCCATTCAATGATCTTGAAAGCTTGTACTGAACACTGTCCACCAGGGCCTGCCAACTGGCCTCGATAATGTTTTCAGAGACCCCGATGGTGGACCAGATTTCCTTCGCATCCCTGGACTCGATCTGGACCCGGACCCTGGCGGCCGTGCCGTCGGATCCCTCGATGACACGGGTCTTAAAATCCACCAGTTTCATCTCCCGAACCTCCGGGTAGAACTTGTTCAAGGCCTTTCTCAGAGCGTTGTCCAGGGCGTTGACCGGCCCCTCCCCCTCTGCGGCCGTGATCTCATAGTCATCCCCGACGGAGATCTTGACGGTAGCCTGAGAGGCGCTGGGCCCTGCGCCGTTTTTCTCGATGGTCACCCGGAAAGATTCAAGGTTAAAGGCCCCTTCAAATTGCCCGGTCGCCTTCTTGATCAAAAGTTCGAGGGAACCTTCAGCGGCTTCAAATTCAAAGCCCTGATCCTCCATCTTCTTGATCTCCTGCACGACTCTCTGGCTGGTATATCCGTTGCCCCCGAGCTTGATGCCCATTTCCTGAGTCTTGTATTCGATATTGCTCTTGCCGGAGAGATCCGATACCAGGACCCGCCGACTGTTTCCCACCAGTTCCGGCTCCATGTGCTCGTAGGCCGCTGAATTCTTCAGGATGGCACTCACATGGACTCCCCCCTTATGGGCAAAAGCGCTCCTTCCGACAAAGGGGCGCTGATTGAGGGGCGGAACATTGGCTATCTCACTGACAAACCGTGAAAGTTCCCGCAGTTTTTTGATTTTCTCGGGAGGAAGCACGTCATAGCCGAGTTTGAACTGGAGGTTGCCGATCACCGCAATGAGATCGACGTTACCGCAACGTTCGCCATAACCGTTAACCGTACCCTGGACCATGCTCACGCCGGCCCGAACCGCAGCCAGGGAATTGGCAAGGGCCAACCCGCAATCATTGTGGGCGTGGATTCCCGTGGGGACATGAATGTGGGGCATGATTTCTTTGATAATTCTTGTGATCTCCTCGGGCATACTGCCGCCGTTCGTATCGCAAAAAACAATGGTATTCGCCCCGCCCTTTTGGGCGGCCTTGATCGTCTCAATGGCATACTCAGGAGTTCGTTTGTATCCGTCAAAGAAGTGCTCGGCATCGTATATGACTTCACGCCCCCGGTCCTTCAGGTAGGCCACCGTTTCCTCGATCATGGCCAGGTTTTCAGTAAGCGACACCCCCAGGATCTCGGTGGCATGAAGATCCCAGGTCTTACCGAAAATGGTCAACGTCTCAACGCCGGTTGCCAAAAGGGCCTGGATACTCTGATCATCCTCCGGCCGGTCCTGGGCGCGCCGCGTACTCCCGAAAGCCGCCAGACGCGCGGTACCGAGGCTTGTTTCGCGCGCCATTTCAAAAAACCGCGCATCCTTCGGATTGGAACCCGGCCATCCACCCTCAACATAATGGATGCCGAAATCGTCAAACTTCCGGCACAGACGCACCTTGTCTTCCGCTGAAAGATTGACTTGCTCTCCCTGGGTCCCATCCCGAAGGGTGGTGTCATAGAGTACGATTTGCCTTGCCATCATTGTGCTCCATTCTTATTAAAAAAAATCCGTTACCAGGCGGGCCTGATAACGGATTGAGTAAAAACTTACTTATGCGTTATGTCATCACCAGGCCCGGTAGCTTGGGTCTTACCCCAAGCAGCAGAAGCAGCAGAGATAGCGGTATCCCTACTGCGCTGATAATGACGATAATGTTCTGCACCAGCATAACCATGATCTTTCCTGATAGACTATTTTTTTAGGGTGTAATTCTTCTTTGATATTCGAGGCGTATCAGGATGTCAAGTTTTTTATCAAAATAAAATTTTTTTTTCATCCACCGCTGATAGTCTCATTAGGTGAAGGTTATCTTACTCAGTGAACCTCAAGGAACTCGATACGTCCTCCGCCGAATTCAGAAAGGGTCTCGGCAGCGATCGTCAAACCGGCCTCAAGATCAACGGCCTCAATGCCGGGGACGGCATAGGCATAGAAGAGGACATTCCGCGTCACTTCGGTGACCCTGGTCTTCTCATCGCCTCCCTGGCACAGGACGCAGACAATATCCTTTTCGTCCCGCAGGATGATCTCCCCCGTTCGGGTCTTGAATTCACGCCGCCCCATTCCCTGGCAGATTTCGCCATCCTCGGCCACATCCAGTGTCAACCCACCCTCAAAACGGTCAAAATCCGTGACGGCAACCAGAATCCCCGCACACATCTCAGCCATGAAATGGGCATCCACCATGAGGTCATACCTGGGAAACCCGCTGTGGACGGTCCGCTTCAAATGCTTCGTCAGCGGACACTCATAGCCGAAATTCCGAAAAAAACGATCGTATGTTTCGATTCTGAAGGTGACCTTCGCCAGGGTCTCCCGCCTTCTCATTTTCCTCAAGAGTTTGCGTTTGTAGTAATCAAACCCCTGGGGATTCGGTAGATTACGGCATCCGGATATCAACGTCAAACCAAAAGAAACGCCCGGGTAACGGGTCCTGTATCCGGGAGACAGGGTAAAATCAACGGCTGGCATTTCCATGTATGCGACCTCCACTTCACTCACAATCTTGGTACCAGAGCGGTCTCCCCCTGTCAATCACGTGTTTTTTATCCCTTGCACAAATCACACGAATATGCTTTTCTCATTTTTCAATCAGGGTGAATCGATCTCTCTGACCGATTCTTCCCTCGCGTCGCCCTATTACCCTGAGGAAAACAGAAGACCGATCCCCACACCAATGACTTATAGGGTTATGACGACTGCCCGTGACCGGCTCTCGGAGACCGAGTGCGTTTCGAAATATTTTGCAAGGAGGGCTGATATCCCGTGACAACCACAGGAAAAATATCCTTTAAAAAAAACAGATTAGTGGTGCCTGATCAACCTATTATTCCATTTATCGAAGGGGACGGCATAGGCCCTGATATTCGGCGGGCTTCCTTTCGGGTCATCGACCGGGCGGTCGAAATCTGCTGGCAGGGAACGCGTCGAATTGCCTGGAAGGAAGTTTTTGCAGGCGAAAAGGCCTTTAAAATGAACGGCGAATGGTTGCCTCAAGAGACCATCGATGCCTTCAGGGAATTCCGAGTCGGCATAAAAGGCCCTTTAACCACGCCCGTTGGCGAAGGCTTCCGCAGCCTCAATGTGGCTCTGAGGCTCAAACTCGATCTTTACGCCTGCGTTAGACCGATCCGTTATTTCACGGGGGTCCCCAGCCCGGTCAAAGAACCCCGGAAGGTGGATATGGTCGTCTTCAGAGAAAACACCGAGGATGTCTATGCGGGGCTGGAGCTCGAATCAGGCACCGAGGAGGCCCGCCGTCTCATGGATCACCTGTCCAGGGAACACGGGTGGAGCATTCGCCCTGATTCCGGTCTAGGGATCAAGCCAATCAGCAAGTCCGGCAGCGAAAGGCTCATCAGGGCCGCCATTGAACACGCCCTCATCCATCAGCGCCGCAGTGTCACCCTGGTGCACAAGGGGAATATCCAAAAATTCACGGAAGGCGCCTTTCGCAATTGGGGGTATGAGCTTGCAAAGGAGGCCTATCCCGACAAAACGGTGGCCTGGGACGACGTCCAAGGGTCCCCGCCTGAGGGGAAAGTCCTGATCAAGGACGCCATTGCGGATATCTTTTTTCAACAGGCACTGACCCGGCCCGAAGAGTTTGATGTCATTGCCACCATGAACCTGAACGGGGACTATATCTCCGATGCCCTTGCAGCCCAGGTCGGAGGAGTCGGAATGGCTCCCGGCGCCAATATCAACTACGAAAAAGGCACGGCCCTCTTTGAAGCCACCCACGGAACGGCCCCCAAATACGCCGGACAGGACAAAGTGAACCCGACCTCCCTGATCCTGAGCGGGGCCATGATGCTGGACTTCATGGGCTGGTCCGAGGCGGCCGAGCGGATTGAAAGGGGCCTTGAGAGGGCCTTTGCATCCAGGAAGGTGACCTACGATCTTGCCAGACTCATGGAGGACGCCGAGGAAGTTTCCTGCTCACGCTTTGCCGAAATTGTCTGCGAGCAAATGGTTTAGAGTAAAGAATCCCGGCTGTGATATCTCCTTCCAGGCGCCATCTGTCCCGCGATTCCCCGGGATAAGAGATTGACAAGGGGAGGGGTTTCAGATAACTAGAAATCCTATTTCCCTAATGGTCCTGTCGCCCGCCCGTCGAGCGATTGTCTTGAGAAACCTTTTAATTTCAATGATCCAGACTCACCCGGATCAGTGATAAAGCGGAGAGCTGAAATGTCAAACATCGTAGTGGTAGGAACGCAGTGGGGTGATGAAGGCAAAGGAAAGGTGGTTGATCTCCTGGCAGCCGATGCGGACCTGATCGTCCGGTTCCAGGGCGGAAACAACGCCGGGCATACCCTTGTGGTAAACGGAAAGCAGACGATTTGTCATCTCATTCCCTCGGGGATTCTTCACAGAGAGAAAAAATGTATGATCGGAAACGGCCTGGTTGTGGACCCCGAGGTCCTTATCAATGAAATCGACACCTTGAGTGCGGAGGGGGTAACCGTCACACCCGATAATCTTTCATTGAGTGAAAAGGCCCACCTCATCATGCCTTACCACAAGGCCCTGGATCTGGCCAGAGAAGCAGCCAAAGGTAAAGACAAGATAGGGACGACCGGCCGAGGAATCGGCCCCTGTTACGAGGACAAGGCGGCAAGAACGGGCATCCGGGCCATCGACC
>CAZXWJ010000142.1:0-10628 GCA_964644375.1 uncultured Desulfobacteraceae bacterium
GGGTAATGGTCTTTATGTCGGATTGAATACCGGCTCCACCGCATGAATCGGAGCCGGCTATCACCAATACAAAGTTCATGTTCAACCGATTAAAATTATAAAAATCCGCTTATTCCGGGCGGTCCGCTTACATGGCCAAACCTAGCAACCTGCCTATAGGCTGTCAACCAAAAACATCCCGTTTTAACTTGCCTCAACAGGGCTTTTCGGAAACGGATCAATCTACCATATCTTTTAAATTATAAAAGGGTTATCAGAATGTCCAGGGCCTCGATTTTCAACGGTTCTTGGCCTTGAGGTCCCGTGACCGAGAGGGGTATGTTGGGGTGAGATCACAGAACGAATTGTTCCCCTCCCACCAGAGAAAGGGAGAAGGCATTCATGGATAGCCGCTCATCATACGCCGGATCGGAAAAATCGACCGGGGGTAAAGGCTTTGGTTTAACCAATCAGTGATCAGAAACTCTTGGAGCTGTCCAGTAACAATGTTACCGGGCCGTCGTTGATCAGATTGACATCCATCAAGGTCTGAAATTCGCCCGTAGCCACCCTGATATCCATGCCCATGAGAACCCCGATAAAATGTTCGTAGAGTGCATTCGCCCTTTCAGGGGAGGCGGCCCGGGTGAAAGAGGGTCTCCGCCCCTTCCGACAGTCCCCCCATAGGGTGAACTGGGATACGACCAGAATCTCGCCCGAAATATCGGTCAGAGAAAGATTCATCAGGCCTTTTTCATCGGAAAATATCCTCAGATGAGCAATCTTTTTCGCCAGTTGCGCGGAATCCTTTTCCGTATCCGCCTCTCCCACGCCGAGAAAAACCAGCACTCCCGGCCCGATTACCCCAACTGTCCGTCTCTCCACCTTAACTTCGGCCTGTTTGACCCGCTGCACGACGGCTCGCATTTACGCACCCTCCAAAATGGGCTCTTATCCCCCTCAACGGATAGATCAGGGCACCGAAATGCCCCAAAAACAGCTACCTCTATCAAATCACAACCACCTTCCAGACAGGAAACTTGCCTTAAAACTTTTTCACGACAATCAGCGTCCTACGCAAAAAACGCAGATTGAAAACTCCCCATCAGAAAGATTTTCCGACACCTATCCCGAAATGAAATCTGGGCCGATTATCGTTTTTCTCCTCGGGCCAGAGGTAGAGTTCCTTTTTCTCCATAAGGGGATAAGTGTATTGAATTTCGCCCACCGGTCGTGTTTCCTCTCCCGTCACCGTCCCGACGACCGTCACCAGACGCCCTGCCCGATAAATTGCCGGATCCATAAAACCGGACGCTGAAAGAATAAATCTTCCCATTGATGTGCGTTCTTTGGACGGTTTGTCCCTGTAGCCGAGCGGATGCTGAAGCACGATCATTCGGGTCTTACCGGGGAACGGTGTTGTTTTGATGATAGAGCCCCCCAAGAGAACGGTCTTGCCCCGATGTGCAATCGGGTTTTTCAAAATGGTCTCAAATCCGACTTGCTGATCAACCGTCTTTAAGGTCTCCTGAGAAATAACCGGTGCACAACCTGCCACCCAAATGACCCAGCAGCCCAAAATGATTATTTTTTGTACCATGGCTTCCCCCAAAACAACGCCGCATTCCAATGATCCATCCTTTTACGTAGATCTTTCAAATCCTTTTTTATATTTTAAGCCTTCAGGTCTCATAAATCAATTTTCGCCGGTCCGGGGAAGCGAGTGAATCCTATTCCGGCACAAACGGGAAAAAGAGGCGGCAGGAAAATTCTTATTTGAATCGTTACGCCTTCATGCACTCCCAAAAGGGAGAAAGATATTTTTTCACGGATTCAACAACCCTTTTTACTTGCGCCATCCCGTGGTTATCATTCAGCCAGGAAGGCACGGGAATCGGATCGATTAACTTCAGGGGATGCCCGGTAACCTCGCTTACCAGAGCCAACCACGCATAGGGAAGCACCACGGGATCATAACCACTGCCAACCATGTCAATAATTTTACCCTCACAGACAGATTCTGCAACCTCTCGTACGACCTGCCCGATACGTTGAAATCCCTGAACCGTGATACCAAGGTTCACCAGCCGGTCATGAAAATGGGGGTCCGATCCGCCATTGCGAATGATCAATTGCGGTTTGAACTCCAGAGCCAGGGGTAAAAAAATATGACGCATCGCATACAAGTAGGGGATGATTCCGGTCCGAGGAGGCAGAGGGATATTAACGGTAAAACCCTTACCCGGCCCCAAGCCGATTTGAGAGGCAAAACCCTTTCCGGGATACAACGTCCGGGGGTTCTGATGGATGGACATAACCAACACCGTCGGATCTTCCTCAAAAATCTCGAAGGTGCCGTCACCGGCATGGCCGTCGGTGTCAATCACAAGGATCCGTCTCATTCCATGATGCTGCTGCAGGTAACGGATGCAAATAGCGACGTCGTTAAAAATACAGAAACCCGCACCGCGGCCCGGGCGGGCATGATGCATCCCTCCCCCGACACTTACCGCAACGTCATATTCTCCCGAGGCCACCAATTCACCGGCACGCAATGCCGCACCCACAACACTTCTCGCTGCAGCATTCATTCCCGGGCTGAGCGGAGTGTCTATATCCAGGTAACCCCAGATCGTTCCGGCAAGGGGATCCGAGACCTCCTCTTTAACAAAATCGATATAGAGCGGAGAATGGATGAGTTTGAGGTCTTCGTCGGTGGCGGGCTTCGGTTCAACAATCTCGATGCCCTCGTCTGTCCCGATCTGATTCATGAACAGATTCATGAAATTGGCGTGTCGTTCTCCACGAAAAGGATGACCGGGCCCAAAATCATAGTTCTGTAGATTGTCACCGTAAACGAGTGCGGATTTCATTGTTCCATACTCCCATTTGAGGTCAGCTGTTTCCGCCCTGATTATGAAAAAACATTAATCAGACACGGAAAAAAAACGAGGATCTGCTACCGCTTCAACATGAAATTTATGTCCACAGGCATTCTATGACTATCTGGGTCTTATCCTATGCACCCTCCTCCCTGACTGGCAAGCTCTATTTTGAGTTTCCAATCATACTTTTTGCAGACAACGGCAACAAAAGCCATGTTTCCCTCTCGAAAAGCCCCATGAGGAACTCTTACGCATTTGTCCCGCTCAGAATTTCTCGATTCGACATCGGCGGCCTAGAATCCATTAAGAATTTTTTCCCTTTTATCCTTGATCTTAATAATTTCTGAAAGCCTGCCCTCCAAAACGAGCATCTCACCCATGATAATTTTCAAATACTTCTTATTGGGATCACTATGGGGTGTCTTTTCGTACATTCTGCGAGAAAAACCGCCGATCACCGTCAATGGATTTCTTAGTTCATGGGCCACCCTATCCGCAATCTTGCCTAATGCCGCAAGTCGTTCGGCTTCAATGAGTTGTTTATTCTTTTCTTGCAATTCTTTGGTTCTTTCTTGAACCATTTTTTCAAGTTCTTTGCTGAAATTAGCCAACTCTTCGTGCGCCGCGTGCAATTCCCGTTGAGCCCGCACCCTCTCGGTCACATCTTCACCTGAGCTGAGGGTTCCGACGATGTTACCTGATTCGTCCGTCAACAAAATATTATACCAGGCTATCGTCCTTTCCTCTCCGTTTTTCGTCAAAAGAAGATTTTGATGGTATTCGATATTCTCAATTTCTCCAGCTACCAGTTTCTGAAAAACGCGATGAACATCGTCTCGACCCTCTTTTGGAAGGCAGGTCTGAAACCAGTTCTTTCCAATCAGTTCATCCTCATTGTAGCCCAATATCTTGCAACCCTTTTTATTAATAAGGGTTATCTCCCCTTGCGCATCAATCGCCACGATGATCACACCTGCGATATCGAGGTAACTCTGTGCAGTGGACTCCTGATGACGGTATTTTTCCAGCGTTTCCCTGTACCCGGCAACCCTGTCTTCCAATTCTTCAATCCGTTGTTCCAATTCTTCATAGGTTGCTTTTTGGTCCATTATGATGTTCTCCAATCACCTCAATGGTGGCATGCTGGACATTGAACCTTCTCCCTCTCTATCTTCAAGCACAGGATTGAGGGGTTCTCAAAGAACCTCATCTTCCCCGCCATGGTAGACTGGCCTTCATACACGCATAAAACAGGGCTTATCGACTCACGGTCTGAGTCCAACTACTTAAGGACATGGAATTCGGAAAGACCTCCCGATTTCGATATATTTGTTAAATACTTTTTCCTCACTGTAGCAATGGAGATCGTGTTTCCGTTGGCAAGACTTGATATCAGAGCCTCTATAACCGGGATCACGTCAATTCTCATTCTGTCTCATGGATGAATCCGACTGTTTCTCCAGCTTGCATCCTACCGTCTTTTCTGATAGGAAATCCTTGTCCCAGGGTGAGTTCAACGGGTTTCACGTTGGCGCCAATAGGGGGCAAAACCAATTCGTTTATTTCTTCTGTTCGGGAGCGCCAAGATGTCCGGTTTAATGGAAATTCTATTGATTGTTGTGATCGTTTTAGGCGTTTTTATTCTCCCCAAATTACTGCGCAAACAGACGGAAAATGAGCATCAACGGTCTTTTCGCGGCGTGAGGCTTTCAGGGTGGAAGCGTTTGGCCATTGTGGCCTCTGCCCTGTGGTTGGCCCTCAGCGCTTGCTATTTGAAGCCCAAGAACGACCTTTGGCTTTTCTATCTCCTTATGGCCGCCGGTCCTGTTGTCTTGGCGTGGGGCATCTTTTGGGTCTTTTCGGGCTTCAAAAAAAGAAAAAAGTGACCCCCGCATTCGAAGGGATGCGCTCGTGGATCCCGTTTAGTCCCAATGCACCTATACATTCATCTGTTCTCGATCCGTGATCGGGGCCGGGGCTTTCAGTTTTTGAAATGGTGTTCAGTGCTTTTCCGAACACTTTAATTCCCTTCCTGTTTCTCGGCCGACACACAATATATTCCTTTCCCCTCCAAACCGGGAGAAAAGCACAGGTTGTCCGAAAGGCATTCGGCCTTTCGGGTATCTCCGGCGGCCCAGCGTTTGATCAGGTGCGGCTCCCGAATAAATGGTCGACTCATGGACACATAGTCTGCAAAGCCTCTCTTCACGATTTTTTCGGCAAGGTTGAAAGACCGGATTCCCCCGACCAGAATGATGGGGACGCCGAGGGCCTCCTTGAAGGCCCTCCCTTCTTCCCTGAAATAGGCTTCCCGGTCTTCGCTTTTGATCCCCGCCCTTGAAGGGATCAATTTACCGGAGACCAATGTACCGCCGCTCACCTCGATGGCGTCGATACCCGCTTCCTGAAGCATGGCCCCAACCTTGAGGGCATCTTCCAGGTTGAGTCCGTTATCCAGGAAATCCTGGCAGTTCAGTTTCACAAGCACTGGGAATCCATTGCCCACAGCGCCTCTGATCTCCATGTATGCCTCCAGAAGCGCCCTTGCCCGGTTCTCCAGAGACCCGCCGTATAGGTCCCCACGCTTGTTGAAAGCAGGAGAGATGAACTGGCTGAAGAGATAACTGTGAGCGGAATGGATTTGAACGCCGTCAAAACCCGCTTCCCGGGCCCGGCGGGCCGCCTCCCCAAAGGCTTCGACGATCTCACCAATATCCGCCTCGGCCATCTCCTTCCTGGGGGCCGCGGCAAAACCCTCCACGTTCGAGGGTGCCAGGATAGGTTTCCCGGTGAGCTTGGGGTTTGAAAAGAATCCGCCGTGTGAGAGCTGGCAGACAATCTTTCCCCCCTGATCATGGATCGTATCGGTCATATTTCGTAGTCCCGGGATCAAATCATCTTTGTAGATCCCTATCTGACCGGGTCCTGCCTTGCCGTCTTCCCGAACGTAGGCATGGCTGGAGATGATCATTCCAATCTCTCCTTTGGCAAGTTCCGTCATCCAATCAATGAGCCTAGGGGTGCACGCACCTTCTTCTGTGGCCATGCCTTCCCATGTGGCGGAACGAACAAATCGATTGGCCAGGGTCATTCCGTTGATTTCGGTAGCTTCAAACATTTTTGACATGGTTTTCCCCCTGAAAAGTGTCCTGAGGCACTGAAAAAGCCCCATCAGGATGTGATTCGTTATTTGTTATTTCATACAGAAATGGTCGCTTTTTTGAACGCGTATTGATTATGCACTCTGTGTCCCCTGGTGCGCCTCTATGGCGGATCGATTTTGTACATATTGAAACGCGAGCCCGAGGGCCTTTACGCAGATCTCAGGTTCCGCAAATACGGGAAACCCCATATTCTCAAGGCTCTTGCTCACATCGAGCGTCACACGCTTATCCGGCCCATAGACCCAGGTGACAAGAGGTTTCTCTTTTCGATCCTTCATGGCCTCATAGGACTTCATGTAATTTTCTATGATATTGCCCGAGGGATTGGCCCAAATAATGTTGAGGAGGCTGTCCACAAGCTCGTCCGATATGACCTTCTCCAGGATCCGGGGATAAAAAGAAAAGGCGTCATTGACCGCCGCCATCATGGGACCGATATCCACGGGCATCTTCCCGGCACCGGGGAAAATTTCTTCCAACATCGCCGCCGTGCCGGGACTTAATCCGGCAAGCTCAAGTCCGTATTCCGCGCCCTTGTCGATGCACATCACGGCCACGCCACCGGTAATACTCAGAATCCCAAAGCGATTTCCTCTAGGCAGGGGCTGAGAAGCAAAAATCTTAGGAAGATCAAAAATCTCATTGAAATTATCCAGACGAAGCAACCGTCCCTGCCTGCAAGCCGCATCGAAAATCGCATCGTCTACGGCCATGGATCCGGTATGGGAAACGGTTGCCCGGGCACCTGCTCCTGTCCTGCCCGCCTTCACTACCAGCACGGGTTTTTTACTCGTCGCAGCCTTGCACGCCCCGATAAAACGTTGCCCGTCCCGAATGCTTTCCAGATACATGCTGATAATACCCGTTTGACTGTCCTCGGCAAGATATTCCAGGATATCGCACTCGTCCAGATCGCTTTTATTCCCAAGGTCGCAAATCTTGCTCACACCGTAACAAAGATCGGGATAGGGCACGGCCTGAGGATTAATCATGCCCGTTTGCGAAACAATGGCCACAGGACCCTTCCTGAGCCTGTAATAACCGGCCTCATAGGGTGCAGGGTTGAGCCCGTTATAGGTATTGAGAATCCCCGCCGTATTCGGGCCCATAATCCGAACTCCGTATTCGTCGGCTATATTGAGCAACTCCTTCTGGAGGCGGGTGCCCCCGCTATTTCTCTCGGCAAAACCGTCTGCGATGACGATGACACTCTTTATCCCAGCCCTGCCGCATTCTCTGATAATATCACATACGGACCTCGCATTCACCATGACAAGCACGAGATCGACTTTGTCAGGAATGTCTTTTAGAGAGGGAAAAACCTTCAGGCCCAGCACGTTTTCGGTGTGGGGATTCACGGGATAAATCCGTCCCGAATATCCGGCCCCGAAGAGGGACTTGATAACAACATAACCGCCGAAAAAATTTTTTTTGAATGACCCGATGATCGCCAGGCTCTCCGGTTCAAAAAAGGCAGAAAGGCCATTCCGCTCAGGGCCTGCCTTTGCGTTTTTTTTCTTCATTCAGATGTCCTCACAACCTCATTTTAGGAGGGTAAAATTTATTTGCAACCGTTCAGGTTTTTGGAACACGCTCAGCTATGGCTGGGTGATGACAATCTGTTTATCAAGACCATAGAAAACCCAATAACTTTTAAATATAGGATAAAGTGAATGCCCTGTAAAGCAGTATGAAATTGCTTACAGGACACACACCTGTAGCAGAAGGCTATGAGGAAAGTGAAAACCGTTTAGCTTTTTAAACCGCATTCGGCTATGAATGGATCATAGCCTTTATTTTTCAAACGGCTAAACGCATAAGGAAAATTTTTGTAGTCGAGGCTTTGGTGCCGAATGGCGGGGATCAGATTTCCGCCTTAGTTTTTTTCGGCTCAGTGTTTAAACTCTTCGAACATCATATTCAACTTCAATGCCTTCATCCAGGGAATAGGCAAGAAGGGGTCTGCGTTCCATATCCTCGCGCACCCTTTCAAAAACGGCCTCATCTTTTTCGCCCACCCCCACTTCGAGTTCCAGAGAGATTCGAGTATATTTTGTCCTCAAGATCTCGTCCTTTTCCTTCTCGATGGTCGCGCCGGCTTTCATGGATTTCACTTCCACGCCCGCAGCGATGAGATTAGTGGTAAAGATGTTGCAATAACAGGAAAGCGAGGCACAAAGCGCCAGCCGGGCTCCCAGATGTTCGCCACTGACCTCCTCTTTAGTCAGGTTTGAAAAATCAAAATGTATTTCGGCCAATGATTTGGCCCCGGTCTTAAAAACCTGTTCTTTTCTGGGATCATGGATCATTTCCACAAAGACACCCTTTTTTTCATTCATGAAAGACTCCTTGAAACGTTAGGTCTAAATTTTGGTGTTCTGGCCTAAAACACCGCCACAGACTCGCACTCTTCGATAATTGTGGCGACTTCTTCATCCGGTATGACTTTGACTCCCTCCAGGAGATCTTCCTTTAAATATTTGCTGGTCCTTCTGTTTTCGATATGATCGAGAAGGGGCTTGGCGATATGGAGATCTCCCTCGATGAGGTGGTCTTTTTGGGCGAGGTTTACTCCGTTTCCATAGAGGAAAATATTAACCTTATCTCCTTTTTTAAGCACAGCCTTCGCCAACCTTGAGGCAAAAAGGGCGTCTTCGTTCTCGGCATTGCCGGACATGAGCATGATCATCAGGGTCTTTGCCATAAAAGTTACTCCTTATCGACAGTGCCCGTCCTGAAATCAACTCCGGGCACGAGTGAGTTTTCAACTAGATAGAAAGCACCTTATCCTGCCCATCCATAATGAGTGCGGCCATCTCATCGTAATCCAAGACTTCCGCATCAGGATAAACCTCTATATTTCTCAATTCCACCGCATCCTTGGCCACATAAACCTCTTCCAGATCGAGGGCCGCGAAATTCTTGGCCATAGCACGCGTAGCATAATAGACGGCATCCCCTACGAGCAACACCGACTTGTCTTCTTCTCCGCCCAACAGCTGGATGAGGCGAAACACGTCATGTCCTGTCTTGTTCACAACAAAAAGCATGGTTTACTCCATATGGGTCGTTCGTTGTCCGTGGTCCGTTTTTGAAAGTCTGATAGAGAATTCCACCTTCTACGTTTTCAGGAACCGGATAGTCCATGATATGGCAGACGGTAGGTACGATGTCCGTGATGGAGGAGGTTCTCTCCATGCGGAGTCCCTTTTCATCCCCGAACCATTCAGGCACAGCAAACCTCTCAAGGATCCCACGCCGTTATCCGCCGTGGGCAGGATCTGACCGTGCTGGCTGCCGAACCAGGGCTGCAGGGCGCAGACCACGTCCCCCACCCGATCCCCATGAAGGCCCAGGAGACGCGCGCCCTTCTTGGTGAGAGCCAACGCAACCGGTCGTTTACCCGTTCCCGGGTCCACGTACCCGTAGAGGGCGTCGATGATCTCCTGCTGGATCTTCTCGTAATCCTCCGGTTCCACGATACCGCCCTTGTCACGCCCTTTGAGGTTGACATAGATATAGAGTTCCCGCTGGGGAATCGCCTTGCTCTTTGAAATGTCCACCTCGTTGGTGCTCAAACTCAGGACCTTCTCCCTGAGGTCGAATTCTTCCGACTCTTCCTTCTCTACCGGAGCAGACAAACCGGCAGGCACAAGGGCCTTGTAGGGATCGAAGGTCGACCCGTCCGGTGTGGCCCCATGATCAGAGAGCAGAACGATCAGGGTATCCTTGCCTGCCGCCTCGATAATCCTGCCGAGCATACGATCCTCGATTTCGTAAATCTTCCGGTGCACTTCCCACTCGCGTTTTCCACCATGGCCCCGATGAGGAGACGGAAATCCTCTGCATCTTCGGATAATTCCAAGATCTTACATCGAAAGAAGACCTCGTGACCGGAACCGTCCGGCATCTTGATTTGGGTCACGATCCTGGAACTCCACTCCCCCGCCTTGAGGGTGCAGAAGGCTTCGTTGAAATGCTTGGAGGGTGACAGCGTGATCCGGTCCGATGATTGCCACTTTTTTTGGTTTTGTTGCCATATTGTTTTTCCTGCTTTTTGTAAAAAACCGGATATCCGCAAGGATCCTCTGCCGGGATCCGGCTATAAAGTACTCAAGCACACCTTGAAATATTCTCTGTTAAAATCTTTTCCACCCTAGAAGAACAAACCGGGCAGGAAAAGGGCTATCTGGGGAAAGAGCGCCAGGATCTCCACGCAGATGATCATGCATATTAAAAACGCCCCCCCTCCTTGAAAATCGTCTCCATGGGCACCCCCTTGGCACGCTGCTCAGAGCGAAGACATTGACACCGATGGGCGGTGTAATCTGCCCCATATCCATCACGATCACGGTGATCACCCCGAACCATATGGGATCAAAGCCCATGGCAATGATCGAGGGGTATATGGCCGGCGGCGTCAGCAGGATCATGGGAATCACGTTCATGAGGCATCCCAGGATGATGAATAGGAAAAGGATGGCCGTGAAAATGACGTAGCGGCCTACATCCATTCCCGTGATCACGTCCGCAAGGATAAAGGGCAGGCGCGTCGCCGCCAGAAAATATCCCAGAATAGCCACCCCGATCAGGATCATCA
>CAZXWJ010000143.1:0-10608 GCA_964644375.1 uncultured Desulfobacteraceae bacterium
GCCAGCTCCGCATTGACCCCGGATTCGCCTTCCCAGTCCTTTGTGATGATGTTGATCACACCGCCCATGGCATTGTCTCCGTATAGGACACTACCGGCGCCATGGAGGATTTCGATGCGTTGAATATTTTCCAGCGGGATGGTGGACCACCGGACCCCGGACTGGTCTATGGGGTTGACCCGCCGCCCATTGATGACCACCGCGACGTGGCGATCGGAGGTCTCTCCAAACCCTCCCATGTCGATGTTCTGGTTGGTGCCGTTACCGTTCAGGTCCCTGACCGTCACACCCCCAAGACTCCGCAGGACTTCGGGGACGGATTGAGCCCCACTTGCCCGGATCTGATCTTCCCCGATGACCGAGACATGGGCGGGAATTCTTTCGACCCTCTGTTCGGTTCTCGTACCGGTAACGACCATTTCTTCGAGGGTGGCAACGGTCGCATGGCCCTTATTCCGGTCTTCCGCCCAAGAAGAGGCGGTCAGGCCCAAAACGGCCGTAAGTACAAAAAACCCGATTCTTTTTTTCATGTCGTATTCTCCTCCAGTTTCTTGTGAGACCGAATGCCCCTAGGGCTTCGTCTCTTATTGTGGTGCCGGGCCCTTGGCTCTAGCAGACTGCTTAAGGAGGGAATTCCCTTCCAGGAGAGAACCGCTATTTTCGAGAAACGGGGTGCTCATGGTGAGATGGCGCACAAAAAAATCCCCGGACCGATGAATGCATCAATCCGGGGATGTCCCTTTTTATCCTCGAGATCCTTCAGAAAAGCCCCTGTCCGCGAAGGCAAGTTCCTTAAATTCAGGCAGGTCTTCTGACTCCCCCACCCCTTTAGCGACCTTCCCATTCCGATCCAAAGGAACAGTGGTCAAGCCGTGCCAAAAAGGTTCCCTTTTCCATAAGGAAAAGAGTGGGGTTACAGCGGCGGGCCCGTCCCCGATTTTAACGGGGTTCCCTATTAAGCCCCGAAGGGCACCTGATATTCTATGCTGTATATTATTAATGGGGAACCCGGGGCAAGTCAACCTAAATCCCTCGCCTAATGTGAATATGATGCCTTCAATCAGGGAACAGAATTCCAACCAAAAGCACAGGTTATCATCATAAATTAAGGACTTTACTTCCCTCATTAAAAATAGTAATAAAAAGATATTTAAGTGAAAGCTTGAAAAATTCGATTAAAACTCCTTTCTTTGTAAAGAAGAGGGACAAGATGACATCTCTTGCTTAGGATTTGCCATGAAAAACAGCCTTGGATTGTCAGTTCTCTGTCTTTTTCTCCTGATCTTCTCTCTTACCGCATCCGTAGCAGCCGAGGCGGCCCCAAAGGCGTCGGAAGTAAGGGCGAGCACATACCGGATCGGCCCCGGGGACGGACTCAATATCTCGGTCTGGAAAGACGAGAGCCTGAGTAAGGAGATCTTTGTTCCCCCGGACGGAATCATCTCCTTTCCCCTGATCGGCGAGATCGATGTGACCAGGCTGACCGTTCCGGAGCTGCGGGAAAGAGTGATGAAAAGGCTGGGAGAATATGTCCCCGATGCCACGGTCACGGTGATGCTCCTGAGGGCCAACAGCCTCACCGCCTACGTCATCGGCAAGGTAAACAAGCCCGGCCAGTTCCCCATCAACATGGATACCAACGTGATGCAGATTCTGGCCATGGCCGGCGGACTGAATCCCTACGCCGTCCCGGGCAAGATCCTTGTTTTAAGGCAAAAGGAAGGGAAAACTACGGCACTGCCCTTTGATTACAATGAGGTCAAGAAAGGAGAAGACCTAAAGCAAAACATCGTCCTCAATCGCGGCGACGTGGTGGTTGTGCCATAAGAACGGTAGAGCAGGGCTCACGCGCAATAAACGGGTGAACGGCCCCCTGCGCTCGCTATCGCGTTGCGCCTTGGCCCCGGGTTGCCCCTTTCTGAAAAATATACTGGTCTAAAAATCCGTAAACATTGATCTAAAAAGGGGGTGATGCCGTGTTTCTGTTGAAATCAAAAAAAACGTTTTCACAAATTTTCGGTAGTGCTTGTCTGCTCCTCTTTTCGGTGGGTCTTGTCCCCTCAGCCCCGGCCGCCGAGGTCTCTTTACTGCCCTCCATCGGAATTACGGCCGAATACAACGACAATATCGACTTCTCGCGCACCTACGAAGAGGACGACTACCTGACCCGTATCCGCCCCGCCCTGGACCTGGATTATAAAACCGATCTGCTTTCCCTGAAGGGGCGCGGTGCGGTCACCGTGATCCGGTACCTGGATGCGACCAGGAGAAACACCGAATACTATGATTTCGGATTCGACGGGGCCTACAAAGTGACGGAACGCCTTTCGGCAGAGGCACGCGTTTCCTACAGAAAGGACGAAACCCTGGAATCCGAACTCGAAGAAACCGGGCTCGTCACCTTTCCGGAAGACCGGACGCGTTACACCGCGGGAGGCGGGGTCGTTTATGCCCTCACGGAAAGATCGGAACTCGGGGTGGATTTCGATCACAACGACACGAACTATGACAGCGCAAGCGATGTGGACTATACCTATGACAGCCTCGCCCTGACCTTCAACCACCTGCTGGACAACATGAAGGACGTCTTAACGGTGAAGACCGGTTTCTCGGCTTACGATTCCGATGCAAGCGAGACGGACAGCTACAGCCTTTACCTGGGCCTTGCCCACCCCTTCAGCGAGACCTGGAGTCTGAGCTGCTTTCTGGGCGCTCGCTACACCAGCACGGATTATTTTTTCATACAACAGGGTCTGGTCTACGATCCCTCGCTCCTGCCGGGCTATCCCTTTCGCAGGGTCTATCAGCAGGTCGAGGAGACCGACAGGGGCTGGGGCGGACTAGCGGATATTTCCCTTACCAAGACCGGAGAGGATTATAGTGGAACCGTGGGATTCAACCACGATTTGAGCTATTCGTCCCAGGGCGATCCCATCGACCGGGACCGCCTCTACTTCAGAGCGACCAAAAGGATGACCCGCCGCCTGTCCCTGGGGCTTACGGGCAGCGCCTACATCACCCAGTCGAGCGGAAAATTCGATCAGGAGGACAGCCGTCACCTGGATCTGGGAACGTCCCTCACTTACCGGCTTACCGAGACCTATTCTCTGAGTGCGGCTTACGGGTATTCATACCACAAAGACAAAACCGTCTCCGAAAATCAGGGCTATGACAGGAACAGGGTATGGCTCAATCTTCTGTGCCGGTTCCCTAAAAAATGGTAACGAATGATTTTATTTCGGCCGACTGAAAGACATAAATCGAAACCACCGATTTTTCCATAAATGACTCAAGGTCAGTCCTGTTTTGATCGAATGTATAATATGGACCTGTCGAATCGTTGGTGTCTTACCTCTTCCCGCCCAAGGCGGGAATTTTAGGGCTGCATGCACGGCGTTTTCAGGGTTGGGGCACAAATTGGAACCACGGAAGGAAGAAGGAAGCACTTTATGAATGAGACAAAGGACATCGGAAATCTGAAAGATATCGTAAGGCGAAGAAAGAAGGGGTTTCTTCTTTCATTCCTCTTTATCTTTATTCTCGGCGTGATACTCGCCCTGGTTTTACCCTCGATCTATCTTTCCCGATCCACCATCCTGATCGAAAACCAGTTGATCCCCTCGGAATATGTCCAGACGACCATTACGGGTTTTGTGGAGGAGAGACTCCAGGTCATTACCCAGCAGATCATGAGCCGATCCAGGCTCACGGAGATCATCAAACGCTTTGATCTCTACCAGGATATGCGTGCGCGTTACACCACCGAAGAAATCCTTGAAAAAATGCGGGAGGATATCAGCCTCGAGACCATCAGCGCCGATGTCATCGATCGAAGGACCGGGAGGCCCACCTCGGCCACCATCGCCTTTTCCCTATCCTATGAGGGGAAGAACCCCTCAACGGTCCAGAAGGTGGGCAATGTCCTGGCCTCCCTCTACCTGGAGATGAACCTGAAATCCCGGGAACAGAGGGCCTCTACGACCACGGACTTCTTCGAACAGGAACTGGTCGCGCTTCGAAAACAGATGGACGAGGTTCAGGGTCGAATCACCGCATTCAAACAGGCCCATATCGGGGAACTGCCCGAGTACGGCGGGGTCAATCTTCAGACCATCGGAAGACTCGAGAGCCAACTGAATCAGATTCAGGGGCAGATCGGCTCCTTAAGGGAAAGGAAGATCCTGCTGGAGGGCCAGATTGCGAATGTGGATCCCCTGAAGTCCATCATGACCGATGATGGAAAGGCGGTCATGAATCCGGTTGAGCGCCTGAAATACTTGAGGCTTCAGCTCATCAGCCTGAAGAGCTCACTTTCGATAAAACATCCGGATATTAAAAGGCTTCAAAAAGAGATCCGGGAACTGGAGGCCGATGTCGGAGGAGAAGGGGACACCTCCCTGGATAAGATCAAGCGGCTCGATGAACTAACGACTCGATTGGCCGCCCTGAAGGCGAAACGGGGGCCCAAACACCCGGACGTCGTCAAGCTCGGCAAAGAGATCGATACCCTCTCCCGGGAAGTGAACCAGTTGAAGACGGGGGAAATCCGAAAGAGCGTGGTCGAAGAAAAACCCGACAATCCGGCCTACATCAGCCTCGAGACCCAGATCGCCTCCACGGATCTGGAGATTGCGCGCCTCCGGAAACAGGAAGGACAGATCAGGGCCCAGAGTGCGGACTATCGAAGGAAGATAGAGGCGGCGCCCCTGGTTGAAAGGGAATACAACCGTCTCCTGCGGGACCATGAGAGTGCGAGGATAAAATATAATGAGCTGATGAACAAACTCATGGAGGCCAAGGTCGCCCAAGGCATGGAGGAGTCTCAACGTGGAGAGCGTTTCACCATTATCGACCCCGCCCAACTGCCTGAAAGGCCCTATAAACCCAACAGGCTTGCCATTATCCTGATCGCCCTCGTGCTGGGGCTCGGGGCCGGCGTGGGAATGGCGGCCCTTCGGGAGGCCCTGGATGACTCGGTAAAGACGATGGATCAACTGGTTGACTTGACCGGTGTGCCGGTGCTGTCCGCCATTTCTCTCATGGAGACCGATCAAGAACGACGATCCCGAAGACTGAAAAAACTTTGGTGGACCCTCGTGATACTGGGGCTCATCGCATTGGCCCTGTTCCTGGTTCATCAATTTGTCATGCCCCTGGAGATTCTCTGGATCAAGATTCAGCGCCATCTGATCAAGATGGGTATCTCGGGGTTTTCGGGGTAATGAGGGGATAAATCCGGGTCCCGATCTTATCGGGGACCCCGGGTTTTTACCCATCAATCAATCTAACCGTTATGGTATCAGCTATGAGCAAACTAAAAAAGGCGATGGAAAAGGCAAAGGAGGCAAGGGCGCAGGACGGCCTGAGCCCCCTGGAGGAAAAAGTCATCCCTGAACCGATCCTGAAGAAACCGGAGGAATTGAGGCGACGCCCCGAACCGGTCTGCGAAGAGATCAACCCGGCCTACTGCCAGACAAGGATTGTCCGGGTTAATAAACAAATCCTCAGGAAAAACAAGATCGTCTCCCTTTTCCCCGAGGGGGCCGTGACCGATCAGCTCAAGATTCTCCACACCCAGGTCCTGAACCGAATGAAACAGATCGGCGGTAACAGCCTGCTGGTGAGCAGCGCCAATCCTTTGGAAGGGAAAACCCTCACGGCCCTGAACCTGGCCGTCAGCATGTCCCACAAATTGGATCAGACCGTTCTGCTGGTGGATGCCGACTTGAGAGGGCCGTCTATCCAGCGTTTTCTCAGGTTGGATATCGACAAAGGGCTTTCCGATTACCTTCTTCGGGAGAGTGAAATTCCGGATATCCTCATCAACCCCGGCATCGAAAAGCTGGTCTTGCTCCCGGCCGGGCATCCTTTGACCAATTCCGGGCAACTTCTGGATTCACCCCGAATGGAGTCCCTGGTCACGGAAATGAAGGAGCGGTATCCGGACCGGTTTATTATTTTTGACAGCCCGTCCCTGCTGACCTGTGCCGACCCCCTGATCATGTCCCGTTTTCTGGACGGCGTTTTGCTGGTCGTCGAGGCGGAGAAGACACCGGCCAAGGATGTCGAACGGGCCGTGGAATTACTCAAAGACAGCCCCCTGATCGGCACCGTGTTGAACAAGGCGAGGGAATAAATGATCAAAATTGGATCTTTTCATCATGTATGAATCCTTTTTTGGCTTAAAAGAAAAGCCCTTCAATCTCACCCCGGACCCTGATTACATTTATATGAGTCCCGCCCACGAGAACGCCTTTACCCACCTGGAATACGCCCTGGCCGAGAACAAAGGATTTGTCGTCATTACCGGGGAAATCGGTGCAGGCAAAACAACCCTGATCAATTTCCTCCTCAATAAAATACCTCAGGATGTCGATGTGGGCATCATCAACAACACCTCGGTCGCGCCCGGGCAGTTCATTCGAATGATCTGCGAAGAATTTGAGGTGGCGGTGGCGGGTACGACCAAGGCCGGCATGCTGGATCGGTTTCAGCACTTTCTCATGGAGTGCTTTTCGGGAAAAAAACGGGTCGTCCTGATCATCGACGAGGCACAAAATCTGTCGATCAGGACCCTCGAAGAAATCCGAATGCTTTCCAACCTGGAGGCTGAAAAACAACACCTCATTCAGATCATCCTGGCCGGGCAGCCCGAGCTGAGAACCAAATTAAAGAAAAAGGAACTGGAACAGCTTGCCCAGAGAGTAACCGTTCACAGCCACCTGGTGGGGTTGGATTCAGAGGAGGTCGCACGCTACATTCGGCATCGCCTGTTCGTGGCCGGGGCGGATCACCGGGAACTCTTCACCGATGACGCCATTGAAACCGTGTTCCGATACTCCAAGGGCATCCCCCGCGTCATCAATATCCTCTGCGATGCGGCCCTGGTCTATGGCTTCGCAGATGAACTTCCATTGATTGACGCACGCATTGTTGAAGATGTCGTCAACGACAAGAAGGCGGCCGGGCTTTTCGATCCTTCCCGGGAAAAAGGGCCGGTGGGAGGCAAAAGGCAATCTCTGGCAGCAAGTGCCGCCATCCTTCAACGTCTCACGGCCATTGAAAAACGCCTCATCCTGCTCACGGATATGCTCCGGCAACACCAGGAAGAGCAGACCCAAAACAACGAGACCTTTCATGAAAGGGTGTTGGAAATCATGGAAGGCCCGGCGCCTGAAAAGCAGCGGATGGAGCAAGACGCCGATCCGGGGCAGGAGGGGCCGCCGAGTCTGCCTGAACACGGGCCGGACAGGCCCAAAAAAAAGGGTTGGACAAAGGGCCTCAAAAAAGTATTCAAGGGTCCATCATAAACGGGGTTTCCGCTTTCGGTGGCGGCCTTTCCCCGATGGTTTTAACGCCCATTGAACGGGGCCCGGGTTTTTCTCACAAACGGATTTGGGGTGACCGCCATCAGCAAAATCCATACGAAAACGAGGTAAGCTGAAAGCGTTCGGTCCCGCAGGGCTGGACTGAACGCTCCAGCCAGAAAACATATCTTTCCGGACGGTCACGAACTAACGAAGGCTTATGGGAATTTTTTCGCCCCCAAGGGGGCGGAGCCTGCGCTGCTTTCCTGGTTCGTTTTCATCCAAAAATGGCCCTGAAGCCACCAGCAACGCACGCCTGAAATCAGGGTCATCATGCCCTTGATAAAAAAATCTGAAGGAGGATCGATTATCATACCGCTTACCTCAAAACTATCCATCGCCGTTGTCGGGCTGGGCTATGTGGGCCTTCCCCTGGCCGTGACCTTCGGGAGAACATTCCCGACCATCGCCTATGATCTCAACGAGGAGAAAATCGCTCGGTTCAAGAAACAGGTGGACGTAACCAACGAGGTATCGAAGAAGGAATTCCGAGAGGCCTCCCTCATAAGGTTTACCTGCGATCCCACGGAAATCCGGGGGGCGGATTTCATCGTGGTGGCCGTGCCCACACCCATCGGCGCCGCGCAACAACCCGACCTGAGTCCACTTATCGGGGCCACCCGGACGGCCGGGAGGCATATGAAAAAGGGGGCCGTGGTCGTATTCGAATCAACGGTTTATCCGGGTGCGACGGAGGAGATCTGCGTTCCCATCCTGGAAGAAGAGTCGAAGATGGTCTGGAAGCAAGATTTCCACGTAGGGTATTCTCCCGAGAGAATCAACCCCGGAGACAAGGAGCACACCCTGACCCGGATCCTCAAGGTAGTTTCAGGAGACGACCCGAAGACCCTGGACCTGGTAGCCGCCGTGTATGAATCCATCATCGAGGCGGGTGTCTTCAGGACCGGGACGATCAAGGAAGCCGAGGCGGCCAAGGTTATTGAAAACACCCAGCGGGATCTCAACATCGCTCTGATGAATGAACTGGCCATCATCTTTGATAAACTGGGCATCGACACCCTGAAGGTCCTCGAAGCAGCCGGGACCAAATGGAACTTCCTCCCCTTTCGTCCGGGACTCGTGGGCGGGCACTGCATCGGTGTGGACCCCTACTATTTGACCTTCAAGGCCCAGACCGCAGGCTACCATCCTCAGGTGATCCTGGCCGGCCGACGGATCAACGACAACATGGGAAAATTCGTGGCCGAAAATACCGTAAAAATGATGATTCGAAGCAACCAGAACATCAAAGGCAGCCGGGTAGGGATCTTCGGGCTCACCTTCAAGGAGGACTGCCCGGACCTTCGGAATTCCAAGGTCGTAGACATCGTCTGCGAACTGGAATCTTACGGAATAGAGGTCCTTGTGACCGATCCCATGGCTGACCCGGACGAGGCAAAGGCAACCTACGGCATTTCTCTCACCCCCGAAAAAGAGTTGAAGGAGCTGGGCGCCCTGATCCTGGCCGTCCCCCACAGGGTTTACAAGGACCGGCCCGTCGGTTACTTTGCAGAGCGACTCATTTCAAAGGGTTGCCTCATCGATGTCAAGTGTATGATGGACCTTGAAGAGGTTCGGGCGACAGGCGTGAAATTCTGGCGCCTTTGATCAACCTTGAATCGAAATGGAAAAAATATCAAAGGAGAAAAAAACATGCAATTCATAGACTTAGCGGCACAACAATCAAGGATACGAACCAAGATCGAGGAACGCATCGCGACGGTTCTCGACCACGGTAAATACGTCATGGGACCCGAGATCCACGAACTGGAACGCACACTTGCCGAGTACGCGGGCGTAAAATATGCCACCGGGTGCGCCTCCGGCACGGACGCCCTGCTCCTGGCCCTTATGGCCTACGATGTCGGACCCGGGGACATTATCTTCACAACGCCTTTCACCTTCATTGCCACGGCGGAAGTCGTTGCCTTGTTGGGAGCAACGCCCATCTTTGTCGATATCGACCCGGTGACATTCAACCTTGACCCGTCAAAGCTGGAGCAGGCGATCAAGGCGGTCAAGGCCAACGATCCGGCGATCAGCCCGCTTCCCCAAATTCTTGGCAACCGGCAGCTGACACCCAAAGGCATCATTGCGGTGGATCTCTTCGGGTTGCCCGCGGACTACGATGCCGTCAACCGCATTGCAAAGGACAACGGCCTGTTTGTGATACAAGATGCCGCCCAGTCCTTTGGAGGCGAATACAAGGGTCAAAGGACCTGCAGTCACACGGACATAGGATGCACCTCCTTCTTTCCGGCCAAACCTCTCGGGTGCTACGGCGACGGAGGGATGTGTTTCACCAATGACGATAATCTTGCAGGGAGAATCCAATCACTGAGGGTTCACGGCCAGGGAACGGACAAATACAACAATATCCGCATCGGCATCAATGGTCGACTCGATACCTTCCAGGCCGCGGTCCTGCTGGCCAAGTTTGAAGTTTTCCCCGAAGAGGTCAAACTCAGACAGGATGTGACCAAGAGATATTATGAATTTCTATCAGGCGGACCGGTGATCGCCCCTACCGTACCGGAAGATTATCTCAGCGTCTGGGCCCAGTATTCCATTCTGGCCGGTAGCGAAAAAGACCGGGCAAGGATCCAGGACAAACTCAAAGAAGCGGGAATTCCTACGGCCATCTACTATCCCAAACCCTTGCATATTCAGACGGCCTTTGCCTACCTGGGTTATAAGGACGGGGATTTCCCCGTCAGTGATGACTGCGCAAAACGCATATTCAGCATACCCATGCACCCCTACCTGAAGGAAGAAGATCAGAAACGCATCGCGAAGGTAATCAAGGAGAGCTGAACCGGATGAAAATCTTCAACATTGTCGGCGCCCGCCCCAACTTCATGAAAATCGCACCCATCGTAGAGGCAATGACCCGTCACCCGGATTTGCAGCCCGTCCTGGTGCACACGGGACAACACTATGATGCTCGAATGTCCAAGGTCTTTTTTGACGACCTGGAAATCCCGAGACCGGATATCAACCTGGGCATCGGCTCCGGGACCCACGCCGAACAGACGGCCGGCATCATGCCGGCCTTCGAGAAGCTGTGCGTGAAGGAAAAACCGGATCTGGTCCTTGTGGTGGGAGACGTCAACTCAACCCTTGCCTGCAGCGTTGTGGCGAGCAAGCTGTGTATCCCCGTCGCCCACGTGGAGGCCGGGCTCCGAAGCAATGACCGGACCATGCCCGAGGAGATCAACCGCCTTGTGACCGACACCCTGTC
>CAZXWJ010000144.1:0-10564 GCA_964644375.1 uncultured Desulfobacteraceae bacterium
CCGAAGGGGGTGGGTTCCGTGACGAGGAGAATGAAATCCGCGCCCTTCATGGCGGCGATGACGGGGCACGAAGTGCCCGGCGGAGCATCGATGATAGTCACCTTGTTCGGCCGGATATATTCCTTCACTTTCCTGATGAGAGGGGGCGACATGGCCTCCCCGACCCGCAGTCTTCCATGCACGAATTCCAGACCATTCCTGTGGCCTCTTTCTATAAGACCCAGTTCCCGGCCGACTTCGGTGATGGCGTTTTCGGGGCACACTCTCATACAGCCCCCACAACTGTGACAGAGTTCATGGAAGGGTAAAACGGTATCGCCGATGACCACGATCGCCTTGAATTGGCAAATTTCTCCACACTTGCCGCAAAGGGAGCATTTTTCCATGTCCACTTCAGGGACGGGTGTGGTAATGGTCATCGTCTCCTCGATGACGGGCCGGATAAAGAGGTGGGCGTTGGGCTCTTCCACATCACAATCCAGCACCTGGACGTCGGACTCAAGAGAAAGGGCCAGGTTGGTGGCCACCGTGGTCTTGCCTGTTCCTCCTTTTCCGCTTGCAATACTGATAATCATCATTCGCTCCTTATTTGAAAATGATCCCGCTGCCGTCACTGATGGGCCGTTGTAGGCTGCATCCGCATTGCGGGCATGTTGGGACGGGCTTGTCGGAAATTTTTTGTCGGCGCTCAAAGCGCAAACCGCAGTGTTTAAATTTATACTCATAGGTGGGCATGTTTTTTATCCTACCTATTTGTAGCGGTGTAGTAAACGGCATTATTCCTGCGTTCAGTCCGGATTCGATTGGTGCGCAACATGTTCCCGAGATACTTGGCCACCTCGTTCCGATGCATACCGAAAACCTCCGAAATTTGATCCGATGTACAGGGTCGGCGTTGCAGCATGGAGATGATGGCCTCTCGGTTTAGGCCGATATCGACCTTGTGCTTTGCGTTGAAATCAGGAATGACCTCTGCGAAGGGATGAAACAGATAAGCCAGTGCTTTCAGACGTTCAATGGGCACGGCTGCGGCGAAATCCTCGGAAGGTGGACGAACAGCCGTATTGAGATGGATGCGATCGGGCCTGATTTCAGTTACGAGCGACGCAATTTTTCGAACATCCTCAGGTGTTGCGTTCAAGCCTTCAACCAGGAAGACCTCGATCCAAAACTCTCCCTTGAATTGATCCCTGAAGGCCTTTTGTCCTTCGAACATTCGATGAAATTTTAATTGGTCATGGGGACGGTTAATCCAACGAAAAGATGCCTTATCCCATGCACTCAAGGACACTTTGACGACATCTGCAAGCGATGCCGCCTCTTGGACTTCCGGAAGGTGCAACATCGTCCCGTTTGTTAGGAGCACGGAAGGGATGGTGGTGTTTGTACGAAGAAAATCCAGCACTTCGCCGAAGCGCAGATGCAGCGTGGGTTCTCCTGACCCCGAAAGCGTTATATAATTTGCATCACCATCTGTTTTCAACCATTCCCTTATTTCCGATAGCACCTCTTCCAGGGGAACATATTCCCGTCGGTCCAGGGTCTTGTCCGTGGTGTGCCCCAGTTGGCAGAACACGCAATCAAAACTGCATGTCTTGAATGGCGTTAAGTCAATGCCCAAGGACCTGCCAAACCGGCGTGAGGGAACCGGGCCGAATAGGTATTTATATTTTTGCATGAATCAGTATCCTTTTTGCGTGTCTTTGTCGCGGCCGGCATCGCAGCCGGGCATTCGGAACCTCGCCTCGGAAAGGGCGCCTGCCGCATAGGCTTTTAGAATCTCCTCCGCATTTCCTGCGATAAAGGGGATGACCCGAATACCGTGTCCTTCGATGAGCATGGCTGTGAAATTCGAGATAGCACCGCAGATCAATACCTCGATAGCCAGATCGACTATTTGTGATACCCGGGAAAGAGGAGAGGCGCCATGAAAGGGCTCATTTTGTCTTCCGTTCACCTGTCCATTTTCGATGCAGGTAACCATCAACATCCGTGCGGAATCAAATACGGGAGAAATTCGGTTTTCCCAAACGGTTAAGGCCACTATCATTTGTGCATTCCTTTAATTTGCATATTTAAACAGCAAATTTTGTGCCATGAAAAAACGATCTTCCCAGCATGGGGGTATATGTCTAATTATCAATTTGTTAGATGCCTTTCGGGCATGCAGAAACGGGAGACGCGGATGTTTATGGGGTCGCATTTATGAGCCAATAGGGGTGGGTAGGGTTTCGATTCGGCGACCCTATGAAACTTTTTTGCGGTGATGGCGACCGTCTGTTTCCGGGAGGTTGATCCCTAATGCCTTTATCTTCCTGAAAAGGGTGCTTTTATGGATGCCGAGGGCATGCGAGGTCGCCAGGCGGTTATAGTTGTTGCGTTTTAATGCGTCCAAAATGACCTGTGCTTCAATGGATTTCAGGGCAGTATTTATGGTATGGACGGTTTTTGGGCCGGGAATGGAATTTTTGAGGGTGTCCGGTAAACAGCGCAATCCGATTTGACCGCCGGGACAAAGCACGAAGGCATATTCAATGGTGTTTTCCAGCTCCCGAATATTGCCGGGGTAGTTGTGAGACATGAGAAGAGAAAGGGCTTTTTGGGTTATTCCGTTGATGGTCTTGTCTCTCAACTTGTTCAATTTGTCAATAAAGTGATTGACAAGCATGGGGATATCTTCTTTGCGATCGCGTAGCGGAGGAAGATCCAGGCGGACCACATTGATACGATAATACAGATCCTCACGAAAGGTTTTGTTTTCCACCAACTCATTGAGATTTTTGTTTGTCGCCGTAATCACGCGCACATCGGCCTTAACGGTTCGCAAGCCCCCTAGCGGCTGGAACGTTCGCTCCTGCAGGATGCGTAACAGGCGTACCTGAAAGGCCGGGCTGACATCGCCGATTTCATCCAGGAAGATGGTTCCCCCTTCAGCGAGGGCGAAACGCCCGGGTTTATCTTTGGTCGCATTGGTAAAGGCCCCGGCCTTGTAGCCGAAGAGTTCGGATTCCAGCAAGGTATCCGGCAGGGCGCCGCAGTTGACCGCAATAAAAGGCTTTTTCCTGCGGTGACTCAAGTCATGGATGGCATGGGCCAGGAGTTCTTTGCCTGTCCCCGTTTCCCCCTGGATCAGTAGATTGCTGTCACTGTCCGCTACCTGAGGAAGAATGTTGAATATTTTATGCATGGAGGGGCTTCGGCTGACCATATCGCCGATCTGGAAACGCCCCTCCAATTCTTTGCGGAGTTCCTCCACCACACTCATATCGCAGAAGGTCTCAACACCGCCCAGGACCGTTCCATCCGTTTTTCTGAGCAGGGATGTGGATACCACAAGGGGGATGCGGCGTTTCTTGCCATTCACAATATAGGTGGAGGTATCCACGAAGGCCTTGCCCAGTTTCATGGTCCGGCGGAGGGCGCAGTCCGTTTCGCACATGTTGGATCGAAAAACCTCCCAACAGTGTTTTCCAAGGGCCTCGTCGCGGGGGACCCCGGTGATGCGCTCGGCGGCACGGTTAAAGGAGGTGATGCGCCATTCATGGTTGATCGTGAATACCCCGTCGGAGACGCTTTCGAGAATGATTTCCGTGACATCATGCGGCAGGGAATAGGCCTTGTCTGTTTTTTTCATGCCTTTTACAAGCGGTGTTTGAAGTTAAAGGTTTATGACCTGAACCTCGAACCGGGTGTGATAGCGGGGTGCGGAAGCTCTAAAAGAACCGCCCGGTCGAGGTCATTTTGGTGCGCATGCATATTTGAAAAGATATTGCCATGACCAAAGATACTTATTATTTCAAAGGACTAAACGCATACGATATCTTAAGAGAAATAAGTTAATACCCCGTTTGAATATGTCCATGGGTAGGGGAAAAAAAGGCGATATGGCTGCATCCTTTCCGCCAATACCTCAAAACCGAATTTTTTTCAGCTTTTTCTCAAACTCCTCCATAAGATTCCTTTTTTTCGATGACTTGCCCACATTTTGTGCATCTGGCGGATTCAACTTTTGAGATATCCGGGCGGGCGATCGGAGTTTTGCCGAAGGCGGAGAGTGCGGCGGTATAAAATTATGTGAGTTCAAAGAAAGGACTGGACGGCTTTGGGCATTTTAGATATAAGGATGTGCCAAAAATGACATGTCAAGGCATTGTCCAATGATTGAATTGATCGGCACAGGGAGCGCCTCCGGTTCGAGGGGCGTGATTTCATGATGCTGTGAAAGAGTGAGGAAAGATAATGAACGAGATCCCGTTGAAAAGGTTGGGTACCATCAGGACACCCTATAATGAACCCGCCGGCATGCCCATTCAGGGCATCTTTAAACCGGACGTGCTCGGATACGCAGAGGTCTTTGATGAATATAAGGATTGCATGAAGGGGGTGGACATGTTTTCGCACCTCATGCTCTTTTATTATTTCCATCATGTCGCTGATGAAAAAATGATTCACCAACCGTTCCTTGAAGATGTCGAATACGGCAGTTTTGCAACGAGGAATAATAAGCGGCTCAATAAACTCGGATTCTCCATCGTCAAGTTTGAGAGAATCGAGGAAAATAGGATCTATTTTTCCGAGGTGGATATGATGGACCGGACGCCTCTGTTTGATATCAAGCCCTATGTCACCCATTTCGATGTTCGTGAGAAGATGGACTGTGGTTGGTATGACAAGCATTTCGAGGGGGGGAAGATTCCGGAAAGGACCATTCTTAAAAAGAGTTGAGGACTCTCAGCTTTAATCTGCGTTGCGAAAAAAAGATGTTCGCATCAAGGCAACTATCACTTTATCGACGGCCGTTGGGTGTCTCCAGCCTCTTTCGTTTTTGAATCCGGCAGGCTCAGCGCCAGTGCCGCGGTCATAACGGGCAGAAAGGCGATGGCGGCCAATGCTGACCAGATGCCGTATTGGTCCGCGACCCTGCCCAAAAACGGTGCGGCAACCCCTCCAATCGCTACGGCTATTCCGAGTGTCACACCTGAGGATAATCCGATATGATTCGGCAGGTATCTCTGCCCCATCACGATTGTGGGGCTGTATGTGGCGGAGAGGGCGAGTCCGATGGGGGCCAGCAACAGCATCGCAATAGATGCACGGGTTACCCATATCAAGGCAGGCAAGAGAGGGACGAGAAGAGCAAAGCCGATGAGCATCACCTTGATGTGCCCGAATCGATCGGCCAGTTTTCCGCCCACCAGATTCCCCACCACGCCGGCCGCCGACATGACGGTCAGCGCCGTGCCTCCTGCCACTTTGGACTGCTGGAGCACACCGATCCAATAGAGGGGGATAAAGGTGTTCAATCCGTAGAAAAGGATCGAACGACCGATGACGGTCAGGGTCAGGCGGGAAAAGGGGCCCCAGGCATCCCGTGGTATCTTGGCACCTGAAACCGCGTCACGATGCCTTTGCCCTCTTTCGAGCGCTGAGAGGCCGGAGAGTTGCGTCGCCATGACAATCGCCATGACGGTCACCGGGAGGACCAGCGCAAGCGTGCCTTTCAGTCCCCAGTAAAGCACGACCGTTGTTGTGAGCAGCGGGCCGATGGCAAAACCAAGCGTACCGCCCACCCCAAAAAGACTCATCGCCGTGGCTTTTTTTTCACCGGCCGCGAAGTTGACAAGGCGAGCCCCTTCCGGATGGTACGCAGCGATACCGATGCCGCTGAGAATGGCCGTCAGGATAATGAGCCGGTAGCTGGAAACAACGCCTGTCAGGGAAAGGCCAAGTCCTGCCAGAAAAAGTCCGACCGGCATGAGCCAGGGCTTTGAAAAACGATCTGCGGCATGCCCGAACAAGGGCTGAACAACTGTTGAAGCGATGTTGGCCGCAAACACGATGCCGGCCGCGGCCGTGTAGGAGAGACGGTGCTCTGCAATCAAAAACGGCAGCAGGGCCGGCACGGCCCCCTGATTGATATCCGTGACGAGGTGTCCGGCGGACAATAATCCAACGTGTCGATATTTCATGGTTTCAACCGGCAGTGATCATCAAGCTCGAGGGTTGTCATTATAGGGACATTCTTCAATTGACTATACCCTGAAACAGATCTATCCTTCTAGCGATATGAGGACAAATAGTATCGCAAACCAGACAAAAAAAGGGCTCCCCGATCCCCAAGAGGATATTATGGGTGTGCCACGGGCGATCGTCGCATTTGCCAGGGACTACCCAAGCGGTCACCTGATAGCCTTTCATCAACACACCCGTTCACAGCTTCTCTACGCTTCATCCGGAGTCATGACGGTAACCACGGCCGGAGGTATCTGGGTGGTGCCTCCGCTGCGCGCCGTCTGGGTTCCCGGTCTGACAGGACATCAGATTGTCCCATCCGGAAATTTGTCCATGCGTTCACTGTATATCATGCCTGAAGCCACAGCAGGTTTGCCGCGGCAGTGTTGTGTGGTTTCCGTACCGCCGTTACTGCGCGAACTGATTTTACACGCTGTAACCTTGCCGTGTCTTTATGAACCTGACAGTCCTGATGAGAGGATGATGAATGTGATTCTTGACCTGATTCAGACCCTCAAGGTAGATCCCCTCGCTCTTCCAATCCCGAGTGATGTTCGACTGCAAAAAATATCCGGTATCCTCGCGCAAAACCCTGCCGATAATCGAACGCTTGAGGAGTGGGGCAAAATGGCGGGAGCGACGAGCCGAACCCTGACCCGGCTCTTCCGATCGGAGACCGGACTGAGCTTCAGCCAATGGCGGCAGCAGTTCAGAATTCTGGAAGCCTTGAGGCGATTGGGGAGGGGGCAGGCGGTCACGACGGTTGCGTTGGAACTCGGTTACGATAGCCCCAGCGCCTTTATCGCGATGTTCCGAAAGGCCCTGGGAAAGACGCCGGGACAGTATTTTAAAGGGATAGTATCTTGATTAAATCGGTGGGTTTTTTGACGGGTCGGGTGAAGGTTTCCTTGTCCTGTTTCGAAAATAGTCGGCCGTGCCGCTTGCATGACACGTCGGCCGATGCGGTTTTTCAGGGCATCTTGGGCCTCACGATATCTTCTCCTTTTTTTTACGATTTAAGGGTACATTTTTCGTGCTTAAATTGCTATGATCACTGGTTATCCCTGTAGTTATAACCTTAGCGTCGGTTCAGGCATCAATAGAGTCGTAAAAGGATAAAAGCCCTTTGAACAGAGATGGACATGACCTGTTTGTAGCTGAATGCGTTTGATAAACCGTAATGATTACGGACCTTTTGAAATTCCCTCGAAGGGTGCCAAACAAAGTCTGGCCCCCTGGACCGGAAATTTTTACTTATGGAGATATGGTATAAATGGAAACTGACAAAAAAATATCCCTTCGCCTGTTGATCTGGATATTCGTCTGGTTTGTCATTCCGGGCGCCTGTCTTACCCTGTTCGTCTATTGGGAAACCGGCGCTCTCAAAGGGACCCTGCATTCCCTCGATGCCCTGAGCGAGGCGGGTCTTGCCTCACTTGATGCGGCCCTGAAAGATTCCGGCCGGAGGTTCTTCCTGGCGTTGGGTGTGGGGTTGTTGGTCGCGGCGTTTTTCCTTTGGGTGAGCCTGCGCGCAGCACTTAAAAAGCTCGTGATGCCAATGGCTCCGCCGAAAGAGGTTTCGGGAAAGAAAGCACCCGGGCCCGTGGCAGGAGCAGAAGACGGAAGTGAAAATGAAAACCTGAGGCGGGAATTTCATCTCATGTCTCTCCTGCAGCGTGAGGGGCGACTCGTGGATTTTTTGCAGGAGGACCTTCAAGCCTATGAGGATGCCCAGATAGGCGCAGCCGTCCGCAGCATCCAGGAAAATTGTCAAAAGACTTTGAATCGGTATGTGGACCCCCGGGCGATCATCGATCAAGAGGAAGGGGAGGAGGTCTTGGTCCCGGAGGGCTTTGACCCGAGCGTGATCAAGCTGAGCGGAAAGGTTTCCGGTCGCCCTCCCTTCAAGGGCATCCTGCAACACCGGGGCTGGCGGGCCGGACGCAGGAACCTGCCCGCCCTGTCAGGGACACTGGACCCGGACGTCATATCGCCCGCGGAGGTCGAGATCCCGGAATAGTTGGAACGAACCGATTGATCGATTCGAACCCGGTCGGCACCATTCGAATTCTTGGGGGCTAACGAAGAGATTGGGTTAGACGAGGTTCTGCCTGCCTGATGAAAATTTTCTTTTGAAAAGAGATTGTCATGACCCCGCCATAGCTGAATGGATTTCAAAAAAAGCTAGACAGTTACGAAAGGTCTTATCGAATGTCTGATCCCAGTTTTATTGTCGGTATTGATCTGGGGACCACCAACAGCGTGGTTGCCTACACGGAAATCACTCGAGAGGAAAAGGATAATTATCCCATCCACACCTTCAAGATCCCGCAGCTCGTAGGGCCGGGGTCCTTTGGAGAGCTGGAAGCCCTGCCCTCATTTGTCCTGCTGCCCGGGCCTTACGACGTCCCGGAAGGTGGTCTCGCCTTGCCGTGGGATGCCGAACCGTCTCTGGCCGTCGGGGAGTACGCCCGCAGCCGGGGAAGTGAAATTCCCGATCGTTTGATCTCCTCCACCAAGTCCTGGCTTTGCCACACGGGAGTGGATAGAAAAAAGGCCATTCTTCCCTGGGAAGGGACGGAGGATCAGCCCAGGCTTTCACCCGTCGAGGCATCTGCGGCGGTTTTGAAACATATCAAAGAGGCCTGGAACCATGTGATGGCTCGGTCCGATGCCGATTTTCGGCTGGAAAACCAGGAAGTCTTCTTGACCGTACCCGCGTCGTTCGATGCGGTGGCCAGAAACCTGACCGTCGAGGCCGCGGAACTTGCCGGGCTGTACCATGTCACCCTGCTCGAAGAACCTCAGGCCGCTTTCTATGCCTGGATAGATGCCTCGAAGGGCAACTGGCGGGACCTGGTGAAGGTGGGTGACGTTATATTGGTGGTGGATGTGGGCGGCGGCACGAGCGATTTCAGCCTGATAAGGGTCTCGGAAGAGCAGGGGGAAATGGCCCTGGAGCGCATTGCCGTGGGTGAACATCTCCTGGTCGGCGGGGACAATATGGACCTGACCCTGGCCTATGCCCTGGTCCATCGCATGAGATCGGAAGGGAAAAAGCTCAACGCCCGTCAGATTCAAGGCCTGACCCATGGGTGCCGTTCGGCCAAGGAACATTTGCTGAAAGATGAATCGCTCGACGCCTACCCCGTGACGATTCTGGGGAGCGGCAGCAGCCTTATCGGCGGAACCATCAAGACCGAACTGACCCGTTCGGAGATCGAAGAGGTCTTGACCAACGGCTTTTTCCCCAGGTGTGATCACAACGCTCGGCCGGAGACGCAACGCCGAATGGGAATGCGGGAAATGGGTCTGGCCTACGCCTCCGATCCGGCCATCACAAGACACCTCGCCCACTTTCTCTTGCAGCAGCAATCCTCCGAAACGGTCCCCGTTGATGTGAAACCGACCGTGGTGCTCTTTAACGGCGGAGTCATGAAGGCAAAGGCCCTGAGAGGTCGAGTGATTGATATTCTTGCCTCCTGGGCTCAGGATGGTGAGCCTGCCGCCATAAGGGAAATTCGGAACCGGGACTTTGACACGGCCGTGGCCAGGGGTGCCGCTTACTGCGGCCTGGCCCGTCGCGGAAGAGGTATTCGTATTCGGGGGGGGCTCGCCGGATCCTATTATATCGGCGTGGAGGCCGCCATTCCGGCCGTGCCGGGCATGCCCACTCCCATGAAGGCGTTGTGCGTGGCTCCCTTTGGTATGGAGGAGGGCACCGAGGCGGAAATTCCCCAAAAAGAATTCGGCCTGGTGGTCGGCGAACCGGTGAAGTTCGATTTTCTCGGGTCCCGCACCCGACGGCAGGATCAAGCCGGCATGGTGGTGGAGGACTGGGAGGGAGAAATCGAAGAAATTACGACCCTGGAGACCGAACTGGAAGGCGAGGAGGGGGCACTGCTGCCCGTGACCCTGCAGGTGAGGGTGACGGAAGTGGGCACCCTTGAACTGTGGTGTGTCGCCGGACGGGATCAAAGATATAAGCTCGAATTCAATGTGCGGGAGAAAAACGGGGAGGCGGGAGACTGAACGTTCACCTCCATCACTGCGGTGATGGATTTAATTCAAAAGTCTATGACTGTCCGGAGAGCGTAGCGAACCCCGCAAGGCGGGAGCGGCACGTGAGAGAAAACAAAGAGAAAAGAACTATCTCACACAGAGATCTCAGAGAAAAAATAAAGAATTAATGCGGTTTTGTGAAATTTGATATTAATCTGAAAAAAAATTTTTATAAGGCCGGATGAACACCATGTCCTGTGGGCATGGTGTTTTTACCGGCCGGATGGTGATATGTCCGATCAACGTTATATTATTGGTATCGATCTTGGTACGACCAATTGCGCCGTATCCTATGTGGATCTCTTAAAGGATGAGAGTGAACGACCGAGTATCGAGATCTTTTCCGTGCCCCAACTTACGGGCCCTGGTGAGATTTTCGAGCTCAAACTTCTTCCTTCGTTTCTCTACATGCCGGGGGAGCACGAAATTACCCGCGATGCCCTGAACCTGCCCTGGTCGACGGACGGCGGCCACCTTGTGGGGGCCTTTG
>CAZXWJ010000145.1:0-10467 GCA_964644375.1 uncultured Desulfobacteraceae bacterium
CGGCACCTGTCGGGGAAGTAATGACACCAACCCGCTGGGGCAAAAAGGGAAGGGGTTTTTTGATCTCCCGATCGAAGACCCCCTGGGCGGCCAGTTTCCGCTTGAGCTGTTCAAAGGCGAGCGCCAGTGCCCCAATGCCCAGCGGCTCCAGATAATCCAGGATAAGTTGATATTCCCCCCGGGGCTGATAGACCCCGATGCGGCCCATACAGATCACCTTCATACCGTCTTCCGGAACAAATTTAAGGTATCGAGCCTGAGGGCGAAACATGATTGTTCTGATCTGGGACTTTTGATCCTTGAGCACCATATAATAGTGGCCGGATGAGGGTGTTCGAAAATTGGAGATCTCCCCCTCCACCCAAACAAAATCAAAATGCTCCCCCAGCAACCCCTTGATCTCCTCTGTCAATGCACTGACGGTGTAGATCCTGGGATTCCGGCTGTCAAATGGCGGATGAGAATGATCCAAAATGCATTCCTATTAGTCTGGTTGGCGCCCACGGTCATTTCAAAAGACTCACCCACGTTAAAAATATGACTCCGATTGTCCTATAAGGCATGCCATCGGCTCAGGGTGAAATGAAACCGGAAACCGCTAAATTTTATATTTAGGATATTATGTCAGAATTAACAACCCCTTTTGCCATTTTTTTGCGGATAGAGACAGGAGGGAGGACCTTTAAGGAGTTGCACATGTTTTATTGGAATGAATCATCTATTAAACTTGTCACCGAGGAAGTCCACTTCCGATAGACCGAATCCTGAAATGGTTTACTTTTCAGGATTCGGCTATCAATGGACTGATTACTCCTGAGTTTGCCACATCATTCAAAAATCATTACTGAAGCCAGGACATCAGGGAAAATTTCGGGTCACCGAAAGGGATGAAATGCAGGCCACCTCCGCGGGTTAACCCGCCCTCTTGGGGAGGATAAACCTCCGGCTGGAAGGCCGTTCCACGATGCACGGGACAGATGATACCTCGATGGGGAATCAGGGTTGGTGGTGAATTGTTGACACCCCTCAAGTTTTCGTATTAGTTTAGCCTTTTTTGAATAGCCGATTTCAAGGGGCACAAAACATGGTCGACGCTTTTTTCACTAAAAAGGATCTGCAGCAAATCAAAGAGCGGGGTATGACTCCTGAGAGGATTATTGCCCAGATCAAATCCTTCCAAAAAGGATTTCCCTGTGTCCGGCTGAAACGGCCCTGCACGGCAGGGGACGGCATTCAAATGCTTGATTCTGAGGACATCAAAAGGCTCGGGGAAAATTTCTCCGAGACTACCCTCGCCGGGAGGGCCATGACGTTTGTGCCCGCTTCAGGGGCAGCGAGTCGAATGTTTAAGTCTCTGCTCTCTGTGAACAACCGCTATAAAGCCCTCGAACGCGCAGGTCTTCACGAATGTTCCGAAACAAATGACCCCGACCTCCGTGATTGCCACAAATTCATGCGAAACATCAAATCATTCGCCTTCTATGAAGACCTCAAATCCGCCCTGGCCCGTGACGGTCTTGACATTGAAAAACTATTGGAGACCGCCCGCTTTAAACCGATTCTGGAACATATTCTCTCCCACAGGGGGCTCAATCTCTCCGGCATGCCCAAGGGTTTGATCAAATTTCATCGTTATCCCGGGCATTGCCGTACGCCCCTTGAGGAACATCTGGTCGAGGCTGCAGCCTATGTGTCGAAGGCCAACGGCGGTGCAAAAATTCACTTTACCGTGTCTCCGGAGCATGAACTCGACATAAGAGACCACCTCAGAAAGGTCCGTTCCCTATATGAACGAACCGGAACAAAATTCCATATCGGTATTTCCCTTCAGGAGCCCTCCACGGACACCATTGCGGTGGACATGGACAATCGGCCCTTTCGTGATAATGCCGGCAACCTTGTATTTCGCCCCGGAGGTCACGGCACCCTGATTGAAAACCTTAACCGCCTGAAGGGTGACATCGTGTTTTTAAAAAACATCGACAATATTGTCCCTGACAGGCTCCGAGCGGAGACCATCCTTTATAAAAAGGCCCTTGGCGGGTACCTTGTGGAGATCCAGAGCGCCCTTTTTCAATATGTTCAAAGACTCTCTACAGGTAGGGTTGGAGGACATGAAGTGGATGATATCTTCGAATTTGCGAAGACTCGGCTCTCTTTGATGCCTCCTGTGGATCTTCGTCTGAGCACCGACAAAGAAAAGGCCCGGTTTCTCCTTTCCAAACTCCAGAGGCCTTTGAGGATTTGCGGGATGGTCCGGAACGAGGGGGAACCCGGGGGTGGGCCCTTTTGGGTGGAAAACGAAGACAAGACCACCTCTTTACAAATTGTTGAGTCTTCCCAGGTCGACATGGACTCCGAGCAACAGCGCGATATCTGGGAGTCGTCGACCTACTTTAACCCCGTGGACCTGGTGTGCGGCCTGCGTGACCACCTCGGGAGGCCTCTTGAACTGACGCAATTCAGGGATCCCGATACCGGATTCATCTCCGTCAAATCGGTTGAAGGAAAGGATCTGAAGGCCCTGGAGGTCCCCGGACTCTGGAACGGGGCCATGGCCGACTGGATTACCATCTTCGTCGAGGTGCCCGTCGCAACATTCAACCCTGTCAAAACCGTCCTTGATTTGCTCCGCGAGGAGCATCGTCAAAATTGAAAGCAGATGCCATGAAAACCACACGTTCCCTAATGGGCTACCTTGTCATAACGCTTAAAGGCTTTTGCATGGGGGCCGCCGATGTTGTACCGGGGGTTTCAGGAGGCACCATTGCCTTCATTGCCGGCATTTATGAAGAACTCTTGAACGCCATTCGTTCCTTTGATCTACATTTCTTAAAACTCGTTTCTTCAATAAAGATCAAAAATGCCATGGACCATGCATCCTGGCAGTTTCTCCTGGCCCTGGTCTCCGGCATTCTCGTGGCCGTTTTCACATTGGCAAGGGCGTTGAGTTGGCTCCTCCAAAATCAACCCACACTCATTTGGTCCTTTTTCTTTGGCCTCATTCTGGCCTCGGCCTTGACCATCAGTCGATATACGGGTCATTGGAAAGCGGTGCACACCTTATGGATGATTACTGGAGCCGTCGGGGCCTATTTTCTGGTGGGCATGGTGCCCGTTTCCACTCCCAACACCCGCGGATTTCTTTTTATGAGCGGAGCAATCGCCATCTGTGCCATGATCCTGCCCGGAATCTCCGGGTCCTTTATCCTCGTGCTTCTGGGTAAATATGAATATATTCTGGACGCGGTCAATCATCTTGATATTTTTATACTGCTACAGGTAGCCGCAGGAGCCGCAGTCGGACTTACAACATTTGTACGGCTTCTGAGCTGGCTACTGAAAAGGCATCATGACCTCACAATGGCTTTGCTGACAGGTTTCATGTTGGGGTCCTTAAGGAAGGTCTGGCCATGGAAAGAGGCCATTGAAAGGTCCATTAACGCACATGGCCAGTCTGTCGTCCTATCTCAGGCAAATATTTTGCCGCCCCAATGGGACACTGAGGCCGCTTTGGCGCTTCTCCTTGCGGCTTTGGGTTTCTTCGTGGTCCTTTCACTGAATCGCCTGGCAGGAAAAAATAAACATTTCTCCGTTCTGAGCGAATAAATCCAAATTACAGGGCACATCAATTGAGAGCATCATTCACCCACGGCACCCGTGGTGCGGCCTTAAAATCTAAAGGGGCTCAAAAAGCCCCACGAATGGCACGATAATTGCTTAATTTTAAACGAAAACAGGTAGTCTTCAAAAGCAACGCCCGGTTTTTTTCTTTTGCCTTCCCTCAGCCACCCGGAAGGGAACCGGAAAGCCGGGTTCTTCCGATTGAAACGGAAAAACCGCATGCCCCCGAGATACGACCAACAAATGCCGCTGTCGCGTTTTAACATAAGACGTCTTTATAACGGGCTTTCAGGCTCAGACCCCATATATCCCAGTGACAGAATCTATGGGGACAAAATCATCGATCTATTCGAACAACTCAAAGAGGACCGGACCGTTTTGAAATTTAACCTCCTGGGGAAAAACTACGAACGGCTGACCATTATTACCGGACTGATCGATGAAAACAAAACCTCTTACTTTTTAATCGACTCTCCGAGGGATTTCGAGGAGGTCTTACAGGAGGCCGCTCCGCAGGACACCAACGAACAGAGGATGGTCTTCGAGTTTATCGGCAGAGACAAAGTTCCGTTTGCCTTCAGGACGGTTCTGGATGAGACACAGGGCAGGGACATACGCATAAAAGTGCCCGATTATATTAAAAGGATACAACGCCGAAGGCACTTCAGGATTGACATGCCAGCAGGTACCAAAATCATATTTAAACGAGACACAAAAAAATGCGAGAATAGTGTTCTGAACCTGAGCCTGGGTGGGGCACTCATTACCCCTTTAGATAAGCCCGCTCCGGGCTCAAGACTTTATCCCGGAGAAACTCTTCGTAATATCAAATTAATTGTTCAGAAAAGGATTTTTAAGATACGCATTGGAATCCTCAAGGCCGTTGTAAGGAGAGCCGGAAAGAATTCCGAAACAGGACGGCATTTTTATGCCCTTCGGTTTACGGAGATTGAGAAGGAAGATAAGAACAACCTGGAGGAATGGCTCCATAAATGGCAGAGAGAAGTACTGCGAAGACGCAGCCTATTGACGAAATAGCGAGGCAATCAAGGGATACTTGATTTAAACATAGATGTCGACCAAGGATCCACGGGTCCAGCGATCGCAGAGGATTTTTCCGGATGGACCATAGCGGGTATCCGCACCTTTCTTCCCTAATCCCACGAATCGCATGCCTCCGCGAAGGCGATCATGGTCCCGATAGGTGCCAATTCCTTGATCCTGTGTTGCCGCGACAGGTTGAATGCCAAGCTGAATGGGCAACAGGGCGTTTGCGGTTTCAATATTCATTTTCCAAACAATAATCTTAATATCTTTGAAATAACGTCAATATAATATTATAAAATTTATATCAAAATTGTTCAAGTTCAATCGGTCATTCATATTATCGGGTTTTTCCTTTACCGGTCCTGTAATTTATGCGAATTTAGGGTTCATAGCCTTTCCAATTGATTCAAAAAAATTATATCTCGTAAAAAATTGCCTAAAAAAAGCACTATATGCGTTGTATGTTTTTTCGTCCTTTTCTTTTCCACGCTTGCAATTGTTCTGTATCAATACCGCGAGGAAATCCATATTCCAGATCTCTCCCTGCACCCTGTCGGAAAGGAGGGAGAGAACATACGTTGTCAATTTGTCACTTCAATTGGCAGTAAAAGTTTGAGAATGGGATTTTCCATACCCTTCAAAGACAAAAAACAAAAAGAGCACCTGTTGGGAGAGTTACCGAGGATTAAACATGACCTTCTAGTTTCTGCAGACACCCCGGATCTTGTTTCACTTTATGAAGGAAGGGACTTTGAAGCTATCAAGAGCCATCTTTTGAGAGTTGTCAACAGCCATTCCGGCCGGCCAATAAAGACCATCTACTTTGAGAGTTTTTTCTACGACTAGCCCGGCTTCGCAGTGCAAGTCAGCGGCCGTTTCCGGCACCTCCGATATCCGGTCCATACAACTCAAACCGAAAAAGGCCACCCGATTCGTGCGGGTGGCCTTTTTATTCGGATTGGCTTTACGCTAAGATTACTTCAGCGTGGAGATGGCATCCGTGAAAATTTTTTCAGCAATTTTTGTGGCATCTATTTTATAGGTGCCCTCCGTTACCTGGGTCTTGATCAGATTTATCTTATCTGCCCTTTTCATTGCATCCTTTTCCACTGCCGCAGCGGCCCTACTGATTTCCACCGAGGTCTTTGAGAAATCGATTTCCGCGCCGGACTCTTCCCTCTTGTCCGATCCCTGGGTTTGAGCCGTGTGCTCTTCCGTCCTTTTATTGGCTGCGGCCTCTTTTGAATTGCTCATGAGAGTCATGTTTGAATATGAATCATCAATCTTCATGGCTTTGCTCCGGTGAACATGGTTTTCTATCCTCAGCTCTCCAGGTTTACTATCGGATCATTTGCCGAACTCTCCCCTTCGGCGTCTCCCTGGTGATCATGAGGAGTAATTTGAGAGATTAAATGGTTTGACATATCGGTGACCATTTGTTTTCTCCTAGCATCATTCGAAATGCTAACAGAATCAACGGATTGCTGATTTGATCTCAGGCTATCCTGGATAGAGGAGCTTCTCCTCTTCAGCTGATCACCGTATACCCTTAAGACATTTTGTATTTGATGTGTGGTGATCATTTTGTGTTACCTCCAATTTTCCTATCGGCAACACGGTTGGAAACCTTTAAAAAAACTTAGGGTTCCGGTTTCGATGAGAAGCGCGGGCCGGAATTTCCATGTTCAAAAAAAAGTTGTGGGTATGTATGGGGGATTATCAGGGATAAAACATCGAGGCATCGAAAGGCCGATTCGATATCCCCGGTGGTCATATGATCACAGATTGCCCCCCAGCGGCCAAGAAGGCAACACCATTGAAAAAATTCGCCCGGGCCATCTTCCGAATGGGAGCGGCCTCAGTCGACTTGAATACGGAGAGATTTGTGCAAACCCGCAGGGACGAACATATTCAGCTTACCATCGATTCTCGCTCTATTCCCTGTTTTTTTATTTTTTCCACCAGAGTGGTTCTGTTCATGTTCAAAAATTTGGCGGCCCGATTCTTGACCCAATCAGCCTTTTCAAGGGCATTGATGATTAATCTTCTTTCGTACTCACTCATGGCGAGACTGAGAGAAAATCCCTCGTCCGGGATTCCCGTCTGCATTTCCATCACAGTCGGTTGTCTTTCAGCGATCTTTTCCGGCAAATCCTCCAATGTGAATTGATCGCCTTCGCTCAGTATGACCATTCTTTCAATAATATTTTCCAGTTCTCTGACATTACCCGGCCAATCATAATTCGTCAGACAGTTCATGACCTCTTTCGAAACGCCCTTGATTTTCTTATTCTTGGCCTTTGTCATCACTTCCAGAAAATGGTGGACCAAAAGCGGGATGTCCGATCGTCGCTCTCGAAGGGGCGGAATTTCAATAGGAATGACCTTCAGCCTATAGTAGAGATCCTCACGAAAAGTCCCCTCTTCAATGAGCTTTTCCAAATCCTTGTTTGTGGCAGCCAAAATTCTGACATCGGTTTTTATGGTCTTTGTACTCCCCAGTCTCTCAAACTCCTGCTCCTGTAAAACGCGGAGGAGTTTAACCTGGAGGTGAGGACTCATTTCAGCCACTTCATCAAGGAAAATGGTACCACCGTCGGCCAGTTCAAATCTACCGATTCTGGTCCTGATGGCATTTGTAAATGCCCCCTTTTCGTGCCCAAAGAGTTCGCTCTCCAGCAACTCTTCCGGAATGGCGCCACAGTTGACAGGGATGAGAAGTTTGTCCCGCCTAACGCTGTGATAATGAATGGCCTTGGCCACCAGCTCTTTCCCGGTTCCCGACTCCCCGAGAATAAGCACCGTGCTGTCGCTGTCGGCAACTTTTTCAATAATCCTGAACACCTTATTCATCTGGGAACTGTCGCCGATAAAATTTTCGAATTTATATTTCTTTTTTAACTGTTTTTTTAGGGCCAGGTTCTCCCTTCGCAGGGCTCTGAACTCAAGTGCCCTGTTGATGACCATCAACACCTCTTCCATTTTTACCGGTTTGGCCAGATAGTCGAAGGCCCCGACCTTCATGGCCTCCACGGCATTCTTGATTGTTGCGTAGCCGGTGAGAATAATCCCTATGCTATCATAATGGCGATCGACGAGGTGCCGCAGAACAGTCATGCCGTCCACCTTCGGCATATTCAAATCAATGAGGACCACATCATAATAATCCTTTTCCAGCATGGTGATTGCGACTTCTCCGTTCTCGGCCGTCGCCACATCAAAATTCTGACGCCGCAGGAACTCGGTAAAATAATCTCTTATTTTGGCTTCGTCATCGACCACCAAGACCTTTGTTTCGGCCATTTTTTTCTCCGCAAAACTTTCTTGTCTGCAAAACCAACGAATCAAAACGCCAATATTTTGGCTAAGCATGTAAAGGACGCCAATATTTTAACATAACTTCTGATAAGTTCAATGTTTTTTTGTGCACCCTGAGTGCCCCCCGAGACCCTCCCTGTGACACCGGGAACGGCCCCTTACCCCTATGTTGTCTAACCGGGTGTCCAGTAAACATCCAGGTCCAGAGGGCCCGGCTTTGGTCTAACCCCAGAGGGGGTGATGATAGGAACAGGAACAAGAACAGGTCATGTCAAAGCACAAAGTTCAAAGGTCAAATGAATACCAAAGCCCAAAAACCAAATGGCAGACACAGCAAGCCTATGCGATTAAAATGCGCGGCCCATGGTGTTCCTTTCATGGGATGTGCTCCCAGGCCTCTCCCGCGTTTTGTGGCCTTTGACATTTGAACTTGAGACTTATCATGCAAGGCGCTACGGCGGGGCCAACTGTCTTTGACACCCCGCCTTAGACATGGGCGGGAGAAGGACCAGATTTTTGACAACGAAACAAATTAAGAGATGGCAGGCCCGGGGCTCTCCCATCCAATAGAGAGGGGATCAGTGGTGTAGCGGATTTTTCCACTGTCGCCCTTTGCAGAGGGCCGCCTAACAGTGCGGGATGCATCCCCCGTGGAATCGGGATAAATTTTCACGAAGTCGTCGCGTTTTTGAGGGCGGGGTGGAGAGGACAAGGAAAACGATCGCCCATAGAGGAAAGGATCATTTTGAAAAGAAGGGGTGCCTGTGGCTGTAACCCGCATTGGCAATGACCACCTGTCTCCCGATTCTTGTTTCCTCTTCAATAACCAGAGGCCCAAGGAGGTTGACCGTCATTTCTTCCACCTTTCCGGACGGGATGGTCACAAGGGCGAACACACTGATGCCGCCCCCCTCCCGGCACTGAAAGAGGGTCTCTTCATTGGGAGACAGGTTTTTGAGGTAGTCCTTGTCCAAGAGAAAAGGACTGGTAAGGATGAAGGCCAAATCCGGCCGATCCACCGACTGCAACCAAAAAAAGGGGGAGTCGGACTTGTGTTCCAGAAGGACATAGTCCTTTTGCTCCGGAAACCCCAACAGGCCTTCAGGGAAATGAAGGGTTCTGGTTTCATCTATTGCCACATCGCCGAATCGCGTCGTTTTTATATTCAAAATAATCCTCTAAGAGTTTTCTATTTATCTTCGTTCTTGATCAGTATCTTCCGGAATCCTTCCAGGTCCTGAGGTGCCTGGGAAGCCTTGACGTTCTCCTGAATGATACTTTCATAGACTTCGGTTCTGTTTACGGGGGTGTCTTTCGGGGCCTTGATCCCGAGTCTGACCTGATTCCCCCTGATTTCCAACACCGTCACGGTGATATTTTGTCCGATGGTGATGCTCTCATCCGCCTTCCTGGTTAATACGAGCACTGGTACCCTCCATGGTTTCCAGAGAAACGTCAGGAAACGGCTCTCCCTAAATGAGAACCGAATGTTACAAGTAATCGACCAAGCTCAGGGCCATGACCTTACTGGAAGATGACAACGCCGCCTGATAGGCCGTTTCCTTGGTTTTCAGGTCTATGATGGCCTCGGCCAGGTCGGCGTCCTCCAGTTGGGATTTTCTTTCCGTATAAATGAGTTTCAGGTCCTGAATGATATTTTCCTTGGTCTCGAGTCGAACGATCTTGGCCCCTGAATTTGAAATCGTGTTTCTTACGGTCTCTTGATGGTTGTCAATTTTGCTGATTGCCCCCTGAATTCCCTCTACATCGTTTGTGGTGAGAGCCGTTTTGAGATCGATAAGAGTTTTGAAAAGGTTATCCTCTCCATCATTCGAGTCGTCCCAGGCAATGGCGTCGTCCCCCAGAAAGGTCTCTCCGTCTCGACCGACAGCCACCGTTGTACTTTGTCCGATCTTCACGGAAAAGGGCGTTGCGTTTCCCTGATAGGTGACGTTGGCAGGATCGGTTTCCGCATTATACACGAAAGGCACAGTATCCGTCCGTGTCCCTCCAAAAATATATCTCCCACCGACCTGGGAATTGGCCAGGGAGAGGATCTGTTGGAAATGCCCTTCCACAACTGCAGCCGCATTCTTACGTTCCGTTGCGCCCTGAGTGGCATTGGCCATTTGAACGCAAAGGGTTTTGGCCTCGGTAAGCACGTCCTCAATCTGGGTCAAGGCCGATTCCCCCATGTTGAGCCATGATTTTCCCATGGCGATGTTCCTCTCCAGCTGCTCGACATGGGCCTGGGAGGACCTGAGATCCAACACGGTCACAAGGCCAACCGGATCATCCGAGAGGCAATTGATCTGTTTTCCCGAGCTGACCGTTTGATTGGCCCGGAACATTTCGGTCGAGGTCTTGTTCAGGTTACTGATGATGCTGTCGTAAATCGTTTTATTGGCAATTCTCATGATCTCGCCCCCTATCTGACTTCAAGCAGGGTTTGGTACATTTCGTCCGCCGTGCTGATCA
>CAZXWJ010000146.1:0-10461 GCA_964644375.1 uncultured Desulfobacteraceae bacterium
GGGCTGCCGTAGAAGAGAGGGTGACTCTGAATCCCGGAGAAATTCGATTGATCCCTACCGGACTGATGGTGTCCATCCCCCGGGGCTATGAGGGACAGATACGGCCGAGAAGTGGTTTGGCTTTGAAACGGGGCATCGGGATGGTCAATTCACCCGGCACGATCGATTCGGATTATCGGGGTGAAATTGGGGTGATCATGATAAACTGGGGGGCAAGTCCCTTTATTATCAATCGTGGAGATCGGATTGCCCAGATGCTTATATCTCGGGTATTTAGGGCAGGTCTCCTCGAAGTGGACGAACTCGATTCCACTGAAAGAGGCGAAGGGGGCTTCGGTCACAGCGGCCTGAAATGAAAGCGCACGATGCAGATGATTAGACGATAACGGATAGACTATGCGGTTTTCTGTTCTGGCCTCAGGCAGTAGTGGAAACGCCTGCTATGTGGAAACGGATCATACAAAAATTATTATTGACGCTGGGTTGAGCGGACGCGAGTTGGCGCGACGGTTGGCACTCATTGCGGTTGATCCGGCGGCTATTGATGCCCTCGTCATCACCCATGAACATTCAGACCATATCAAGGGGGTTGGCCCCCTGTCCCGCCGTTTTGACATTCCCGTCTATATCAACGGTCCTACACTGAAAAAGGGGATGAAGACCCTGGGTAATCTCTCCCGGCCTGTTCACCTCCAGACGGGGCAAACCATCAACATCCATGATCTCGTGATCGAGACCTTTACAAAGTGCCATGATGCGGCAGACCCCATGGGACTTGTCCTTGCCTCTAATGGGCAGAGGCTGGGCATTGTTACGGATCTTGGCCGGAGCACACCTGTTGTAGAAGACCGCATAAAAGATTGCCGGGCCTTAGTCCTGGAATTCAATCATGATGAAGACATGCTCGCTCGTGGACCCTATCCTCTGGAACTGAAACGCCGCATAAAGGGTCAGGACGGACACCTTTCGAATTCACAGGCGGCTAAACTCCTTGGAAATATCGCTCACGATGATTTAAATGTTGTGGTGCTCGCCCATATCAGCGACAAAAACAATGCCCCTGAAAAGGCCCTCGAGGAGGCAAACAGGGCACTTGAAGCATGCGGGCAACAGCACACGAGGGTGTTTTTGAGCCGCCAGGACAGGGCGCTTCCTCTTCTGGACCTGGTACCTTGAAATTTGAGATATTTGAGCTTTGGCCTTTGACCTGGGACCTCGGGAAACCCGACCGGATAAACGCCGTGATTTGGAAGTCCCCCTTCGGGGTAAAACCAAAAGCTCTTCACTGAGCCTGCGTGCCGATTTAGATAGACAGAGAGACCTGCCTCTAATGAAGGAATACCGAGAAGAAAAAAGAAAAGAGAGAAAAAAAACGAAATATCAATGCAGTTGCTGCGGGATTGTTCAACCCTTTTGTTGGACCTGCCCCTGTGGATTTCAGATCTGTAACGCCTGCATGGATGAAAACCTTTGGGGCCTGACGTGCAGTGGGACGCATTGGCAGTGCCCCGATTGCGGATGTATGCGGCCCTTTTAAAAGGATCGAGCAAAAAAGGGCCATTTGAAATTTTCGGGGAAAAGAGGTATGCTACAAGTGTTACAAAAAATGCAGGCAACTCCGGGAAGCTTCTTTCATCATGCCCCTGAACGACAAAATATCCAAGGGGTACAATGTTCGAGGAATTGACGGTTCCTCCGAATGCCTGCTTGAGAGGACTTTTCTCTGAATAATTTTTCAATGACCCATAACATTACGGAAAAAATCCACAAGACCATCGAAAATCCCGCGCTTCATGTGGTCTTGTACCAGCCCGAAATTCCTCCCAACACCGGAAGTATCGCACGCCTGTGCGGCGCTGCCCAAGTAAGATTGCACCTCATCCATCCCCTGGGGTTTCAAGTCGATGACAAGCATCTGAAAAGAGCGGGATTGGACTACTGGCATGAGGTGGATATCCATCACCACACAAATTTTTCTGCTTTTATGGATGACAAAGACGGCAAGAAGCACGCCAGGATTATCTGCTTCAGCAGTCACGCCGATAATAATTATACCGAGGCACGCGTCCATTACGGGGACTATCTTCTTTTCGGTCGAGAAACCTCGGGCCTGCCCTCTGAATTACGCCAGGCATACCCCTGCTATCGCATTCCCATTTGGGGGAGGGTCCGCAGTCTGAATCTCTCCTCATCCGTTGGGATCGTGACCTATCATTTTCTGCATGAGATGGGAAGATTTTGAAGCGCAGGGGAGCTCTGGTCAAAGGATAACGAGAACGGCACAAAAATAGGTGAAACCCAACCTGTCCGGTGCATTTAAGGTTTTCAAGGTCAAAAAACTTTAAAAAGGAGGAAAACTGGTGAACGCAGAAAGCCATGGTATTGAAGAGTTGACCCTTTTTGCAAAGGATGTCATCCGTGAGGCGGGAGATAAAGTCTTGTCTTACTTTGGCAAAGGTATGCCCGAGATCAAGTTTGACGAATCTCTGATCACGGAGGCAGAACTTCAACTGAGAGATTTTTTCAAAGATCAACTCTACCGGCATTTTCCAAAGCACCAGGTATTTAAGAACAGCCAAGAAAATAACGGCTACACCCATGAAAAGGAGAGGTACGTCTGGATCTTTGACCCATTGGACGGCGTTGCCAATTTTCAGGCGGGAATCCCTATTTGGGGGATTTCCATGGCGCTACTTGACAATGCTTGGCCGACCTTCGGGGTTTTTTATATGCCCGCGACCGGTGACCTCTTCCATGCTCAGGCGGGCGGATCGGCCTACTGGGGGGATAGGAAAGTCCAAGTTTCGTCTCAGCAAGAAATCAACGATGAAAGCCTGCTTCTCACATTTAGTCGATTTCACAATCATTACAAGACATCATTTCCGGGAAAGGTAAGGGATTTCGGGTGCACCGGGGCACATCTTTGCTATGTGGCCATGGGTCGCGCGGAGGCGGCACTCATCGCCAATGAATCCTTTCAGGATTTGGCGGCAGTGAGGGTTATCGTTGAAGCCGCCGGAGGACAGATTTTTAAGATGGACGGGGGCGAGTTTTTTTTAAACGAGTATATGGATGGACAGAAAATTGACGAGTCGCTTCTGGTCCTGTCTCCGGAGATTCTTTCCCAGGTTCGCGCATGTATCCAAGACAATTACTGACTGAATCTTGCATAAAAAGACTAAGGTATAACCCTGCGGGTGCCGGGAAGATCCATGATGAGATGCAGGCCCCAAAGGGAAAGACCGGTCTATTGCATTGCCTCTGAGAGATGGGACAGGAGATCCAGGGCACGCCTTGCTGAAGCCTTGTCCATGGTCCCCAGGCCGCAGGCGGGTGTGAGCAGAGAACGCCCTTTTACCATCTCCGGGTCCAATCCCCATTCGGCAAGACGGTCAAGCCCCTCCTGAAGCCGAGAGGAAAGGGTGTCTTCGGTTTCTTTTCCTGTGAAATAGGCGGTAGGCACGATGCCCCAGGCAATCGTCCCGCCCTCCCGGATAAAGCGGGAGATGTCTTCAGGATAAAGCAGAAAATATTCCAAGTAATCGAAGGCGTCAAAATTTACGATGTCAGGTCCGGCTTCCAGAACCATAGACCAGTCCGTGTTTCCGCAACAGTGTATCCCGATAAGGGCGTCCGATCTTTCTCTCACGTACTCGAAAGACTCTTTGAGCAGGTTGATGACTTCATGGCGCTGGATGGGTGAGAAGGCGGAACCGAAACCGGAAAGATAGGGCTCATCAAAAAAAATGATCGGCTTTTTCCCTGTCCGGCCTAGTTCCGTGACCTGCCAGAGGGCCTTGATCGATAGACCCTTCACCAGGGCCTCCAGTAATTCGGGATCATAGAGGACGGACTTGCCGTCTTTGCCGGCGATACCTGCTGCAAAGGTCACGGGTCCAACTGTGTGTCCTTTGATATAGGGCCCGAAGCGGTTCTTTTGCCCTTTAACCGCCTCGACTATTTTGTATAGGCCGGACGCATAGGCAGGGGTAACGGCAAAATAGGGAAGGTCCTCGGCCAGGAAGTGTTCGTAAAAATTTACGAGGGCCAGCTCCCTTTCGTCACTGGCGACAGCAAGACTTCGCCGGTGTTCGTCGACTTCAAGCAAGGGCAGGCCTTCACTGAATTGGATGATCATGTCTTCGAAAAGGCTGCATTTAACAAACTGCGGCCAGAAGGGTATTTGTGAAAAGTGCTCAAGAATGTAATCGCAGGTTTCCTGAATATTTGTGGAGGGAACGCTTCCAATTCCGGTCGAGGTGAAATGAAAATCCGGATTGTTTTTCATGTTGTGTCGTTTTGGCATTTTTGGCTTTTTTCCTGTTGTGCATGATGCGGCTTAAATGACATGCCTGAGAAGTCATGTGATTCCTGTTTCAGTGAGAGGTGGTGCCCCCCGAGATCTGACGGATCTCGCCAATCCAACCTTCGAGGACGGCAATCATTTTCCGATTCTTATTCTTGAATTCGTTTGCCTCGTTCTCTTGAGCGGGAGATTCAGGGCCTAGCATAGCCCTCAATTCCTCCAGGCGTTTTTCGGAGCGGTCGTCATTGGGGTTTTGTGCAACCACTCTTTCATAAGTTTCCAGGGCTTCTTGAATCTGTCCCTGCTTATAATAGATCTCTGCGAGGGTAGGCGTCGAGATATCCGGTAATTTTTCTTCCTCAATACCATGCCCCTCTCCGTCAGTCTCTTCCATGTCTTCAGAAACCGGTGGTGGTCCTGAGGTTGCGTTTTCCGAAGATTCGATGCGCTGCATTATCTCCCTGGCCTCCCGATCATCCGGGTAATGCGCCAGGTAGAGTTTGATGGGCCTGAGTGCCTCGTCGTTTCTGTTCTGTTTGGTGTACAGTTCGGCCTGGAGTTTGTAAAGAGACAATAAATCGTGGACACTGGAAAGAACCTTGTCCAATTCCGCCTCGGCTTGAGACAGGAGACCTGTCTCAAGATAGGATTCGGCAAGGAGCCGTCTGATCCGAAGGTCGTCGGGAGCAAAATCCAGTGCCTTGATACATCCCTGGACGACCCTTTTGGCTCGGCCTTCCTCTTTAAGTCTTGAAAGAATAAGAAGCTGGGTATCGGAAGAGGGGGCGTTCGTCAGAATTTGCTCATAAAATTCTTCAGGGATTGTCATTTGTTAGACTCCTCTCCTGTGGATGTTGAAGGGTACTTTTCCCGGTCCTTTGCAAACCGATAGAGGATCTCACCGTCCTTAATAAGACCCAGTTCACGCCTTGCAACGGATTCTATGTAATCCCGATCGTTGCGTAGCTGGTTGATCTCATTCAGCAGTTTTCGGTTTTCCTCCTCGAGCCTGTTTATCCTCTCCTGATGGATCTGCCGTTCCCGTTCCATCCGGTAGAGGTGGACAAGACCCCTTTCGCCGTATCCAAGCCAGGAGGCGAGAAGACCGAAAAAGAGCAGGGTGAAAAATGAGATTTTAAGTAGGCCTTTTTTATTGAAGTTCAATCTAGCCCGCTCCGGCAGTCCGGTTATAAAATCTTTTGGTTTTTCCAGTGTGCTGCGATGATAATGGACTGAACCCCAGCGGTCTTGGCAATATCCATGGCCCGAACGACGACCCCGTGTCTTACATCTTTATCGGCCTGAAGAACCAAATGGATAAGGCCTCGTTCCTGAACCAGATCCTTTAACCTTTGCGCCAGCGCCTTCATGTCGATTTCTTTGCCTTCGAGGTAAGATTGGCCGGATTCGGCCATTACAAGGGTTATCCTGTTGTCCTTTTGATTGAAGATTTTTTGGGTCACTTTCGGCAATCTTATGCGGACACCGGAGGCTACGTCAAAGTGGGAGGTGACCATGAAAAAGATCAACAACAAAAAGACGATATCGATTAATGGGGCAATGCCAAGAGTGAGGTCTTCTTCTTTTCCTTTCCTGAATATCATAGTCATCTAAACCGTTATGCCGCATCATGTCGGGAGCGTTGATGGTAGCGGCCTTACCCCTTTCGGTTGTATTCCTCCATGATTTCGACAAGCCTTATGGAATTTTCTTCCATCTCAAAAATGAGGGAGTCCGCCTTATCCCTAAGAATGCGGTAGCAAACCAGGGTTGGTATCGCCACGCACAGCCCGGATGCCGTTGTGATGAGGGCCTCGGCAATTCCCCCGGCCAGGGGGGCGGGATTCCCCACACCCTGGACGGAAATCACATTAAAGGTCTTGATCATGCCGGAAACGGTTCCAAGGAGTCCCAGCAGGGGAGTAAGGTTTGCGATTGTGGAAAGGATGCCTACATGTTTGCCTAGGATGACCGCTTCCCTGGTACCCCTGTCTTCAATAGCTTCCTTGACCAGCCACATCCCTCGGCCGGTATTTTTTAAGCCCGAAAAGAAAATTTTGGCGATTGATGAGGTATCCTCCTGACACAGAAACATGGCGTCCGATATTTTTTGTTTTTTCAGACACTCTTCGACATTGCGGACAAAGTCTTTTGGTATAATCCGGCATCGTCTAAGGAGCCATAACCTTTCAAGGAACACGGCAAGTGCGATGATGGAACATATAATAATGGGGTATAAAAATATCCCTCCTTTGAGTATGAGTTCAATCAACGCCATCTCTCCAATCGGTTCATTTTCGTGAAAATAGATCTTATGTATTGCCCTGTTATGTGGGCGATATCAGGGATTATCCTGTTTCATCACATAATCAATAAAAACTGGGGAAAGTCAAGAATGATTACCGATCCTTGCCTTTTATTTTCCTTTCTATTCGTTATCATCCAATTTTGCATGCTTGGACAGAGAATCCGTGTCATATCCGGCTCTTTTATAATTGTCGAGGGCCCTGTATTTGAGGTTTTTATCCTTTGTCTTCTCTGAATGCTTATCGGAAAGCTCCGCGGCATGACTCCACATGCCGGCGTTTTCGTAGGACTTTATCTCTTTTTCAACCCGGATATCTTCGGCCGGCCTCTCGGTCACTGCAGTACGGCACCAGGATATGATTTTTCGGACCTCAACCCCGCAATGGGGACAGACCGTCAAGGGAGCCTCGCTTATTTGCTGAATGACTTCAAATGGTTGTCTGCATTGAGGACAAGATGCCTCGGAGTTGACGGCCTGATATTCATAAATAGGCATTTGGCATACTTCCTTTTGTGCGCTGGTTAACACCCTGAAATGGCCCTTTTCCGCAAACCGCCGAAGGCGGGTAAATCTCTGCGTCAATCCGCCGAAGGCGGACAATTCGGCGGGATTCCTTGATATTGCGAAAAAGTTTTCATTTCTAAATTGGAAACTCGTGAGTGTCCCAAAAAGGTTCACGGATGGTCACCAGGTGTGCAATTCGTGAGTTCTGAATTTTATCTCCGGGTGGTCATCAGTTTATCCTGGAAGGCATAATTTATCGAAAAAGATGTTTTTGTAAAGGAATAAGTCGTCCTTTCCCCGGTTGATGCATTTGAAAGGGCAGAAAACCGTTCTCCGCGTTCTCCTTTTACATTGACTCAACCCGCCACCAATACTATTATTTTCCTATGAGGTCTGCCTGAAATGAACGAGGAAGAATATCAGAAAAAATACGCTGATTTGAGAATTCTTAAAAGTATCCAGGAATATCTTAAATTAGAAGAAAACACGCCAACTGCGATATATCCAATCAAGGTTCCGGATGAGTTGGTTCGTCAGGTCTTAAGGCTCCATGGTCCTGAAAAAGTTGATGAATTGATCCATAAGATATTCAGGACAGGTCTGACCATGTGGAGCGAAAAACTCTACACCGAGGCATTCGGGTCCCAGGAGTGCCTCGAAGATTTTATAGAGATGGTCAAAAACCGGTCAAAAGAATGATCACGGTACCGGGCTATTGGCCGTTCCTCGTGCCGAGAGATAAAAACAGGCACTCCATCTTTTCCCTTTATCAGCTTTCAATTCTTGCAAATCATTCTCAAATATTGACGACAGGACAGGCGATCGGCAGACCATGTGTCCGATATCCCTTTTAGAACGGTCGAGGAGGTGAGAAAAATCACTGTCATGCAAATATTGCTGACACGTGATTTCCAGTGGCTGCGGTAAAGATCCCCTTTTTTGGCATGTTTCCTGCTAGTATGTGATCTGCAGCTTCAGGAACGACATAGCAGAGGCGACGGTAGAATGGACCCGCAACATTTAATAGTCAAAGTACCGCTTGAATCTTGATAGAATGTTGACAGCACCCGGCTTCCTTTTGTAATATGCCCTATTTTACTTGAAATCGGGAAAATCATTGTTACTTTTTTGGCGTGGGATTTCCCGGAACCTGTCAACCCTCGTGAAATGAGTGAAATTTTAACCATGACGAGGACTAAAATGAACCTAGTAGACGTGTGCGGGTGTATAGATGAAGGCTAATATAGAAGACATAACAGGTGTAAAAAAGAAACTCATCGTTGAAATCGACTCTGAAGAAATAGCTCAAAGGGTAAACGATGCCTACAAATCACTTTCAAAACGGGCCAAGATACCCGGGTTCAGATCCGGAAAGGTGCCCAGAAGGATTCTCGAGAGTTATTACGGGGAACAGTTGATCGAAGACCTTTCACGGGATTTGGTAACGGAAACACTGCCCACCGCCGTCGAGGAAACCAAATCCTATCCGATCAGTGTGCCGGCTATTGAAAAAGAGGCACTAAAAACAGGTTGTAATTTTAAATATACCGCGGTCATTGAAGTGAAACCCCAGTTTGAGTTGAAGGACTACATGGGGCTCGAAATTGAGAAAGAGATTTTTGAGGTTACAGACGAGGAAGTGGAACGGCAGATTGAAGAGATCAGAAAGGGCAACGGGAGTCTCAATTCAGTCGAAGAGGACCGCGTCCTTCAGCAAGATGACTTCGCGATTATCGATTATGAAGGTTTCGAGGAAGGAAAACCCCTCGATGATATCAAAGCCGACAACTTCATGATAAAAGTCGGAAGCGGCAATTTCCATCCTGACTTTGAAAAGGCCCTCTTGGGACTAAAAAAAGAGGATACAGCGGATATTACCGTGACCTTCGAAGAGAAATATTTTCATGATAAACTTGCGGGAAAGACCGTGGATTTCAAGGTAAAGGTCAATGATATCAAGTTCTTGGAGCTTCCTGAGTTGACCGACGAATTTGTCAGGAACCTTGGGGCCGGTGTAGAAGGCCTGGAAGAGCTGGGAAAAAGGATAAAGGATGAGCTGACGAACAGGGAGCAAAAAAGAGTCGATCAGGATGTGAATGCAAGATTGCTCCGGAAAATTGGTGATACGGTAGAGATTGAACTCCCGGAGAGCCTTGTGGAAGCGGAACTCAAGCAGGCTGTAGAATCGGTTAAGCAGAATCTTATGCGTTCGGGTTCAAACCTGGAGAAGGCTGGCATTAGTGAGGAGAGGATTCGAGAGGATTTCAGGGCTGCATCGGAGATTCGGGTCAAAAATATGTTTATTCTTGGAGAGGTAGCCAATCAGAACGATATCAGCGTCAGTGAAGAGGAACTCGATCAGGGATTTCAGGAGTTGGCGTTGAGCATGGGTCAGGATGCGAAAATGGTTCGAAGTTATTATGAAGCGAGCCAGGCCGAAGAATCCTTCAGGGAGAAGCTCCTCGAGGAAAAGACCTTGAATTACCTTCTTGATGGTGCTAAAATTGTTGACGTAGAAAAAGAAAAAATAAAACCAATTGAGTTAGAAAAGGCGTAAACTGTCCTTTTTTGACGATGGTTTTTTGTGTCCGGAAAGAAACAAAGATCGAAGTGCAATATTTTTAAACCCAGTAAAGAGAGATTAAATTGATATGCTAATACCTATTGTCGTTGAGCAATCGAGCCGTGGTGAGCGAGCCTATGATATTTATTCGAGACTTTTAAAAGACAGGATCATCTTCATAGGAGAGCAGGTTCATGATAGTATGGCCAATACGATTATTGCCCAGATGCTCTTCCTTGAATCAGAGGATCCCGACAAAGACATTAACCTCTATGTCAATTCCCCCGGGGGTTCAGTGACGGCCGGGCTGGCTATCTACGATACCATGCAATATATAAAGCCCAATGTGGCGACGATTTGCATGGGGCAGGCATCCAGCATGGGGGCCTTGCTATTGACCGCAGGATCCAAAGGAAAGCGCTATGCGTTGCCGAATTCTAGGATTCTTATTCATCAGCCCCTTGGCGGAGTGCAGGGACAGGCAACGGATATCGATATCCAGGCAAAAGAGATCCTCAAAATTAAATCTATTATACACAATATACTGGTCAAGCACACGGGGCAGTCACTGGAAAAAATTGCTCAGGATACAGAGCGTGATTTTTTTATGGACAGCGATGAGGCCGTGAAATACGGAATTATCGACAAGGTCATTACTGAACGGGAAGTTCAGGAATCTAATAAGTAGGAGACTGGTTTTATGCCAAGGAAAGACGATTCAAACGACGATCTTCTCTGTTCCTTCTGCGGAAAAAGCCAAGACGAGGTCAAAAAGCTGAT
>CAZXWJ010000147.1:0-10344 GCA_964644375.1 uncultured Desulfobacteraceae bacterium
GAAATCACCCACACCTTTGGCTGGTATCCGCTTCAGCAGTATCTGGTGCCCTTTCAAGGAGGCCGCCTTCAGTGCCTGCCCATTGCCTGGGATGTGGAGAAAAAGGCGTGGTATCACCTGTACCCCGATCAACCCCTCGACCCCGGGGACTGGCTCTACTGGACCAACGCCGCGCAGAACTGGAACGGAATGTGCGCGGAATGCCATTCCACCAATCTCAAAAAAAACTACGATCTGAAGACCGGCACCTACCAGACCACCTGGTCGGACATCGATGTGGGTTGCGAGGCCTGCCACGGACCGGGGTCCCGCCACGTGGCATGGGCCGAGATGCCGGACATGGCACGTCCCCGGGTGGAGAACTACGACCTTGCGGTCAAAACCTCGGGACTCGGTTCGCGGGATCTGGTGGAACTTTGCGCACCCTGCCACGCCCGCCGGGCGGCCCTTGGGGATTACACCCATGCGGAACCCGACCTGCTGGACAGCCTGCTCCCGACTTTGCTGGTCGAGGGCATGTATTTCCCGGACGGGCAGATCCTGGAAGAGGTCTACGTCTACGGCTCATTCACCCAGAGCAAGATGTATCATCGTGATGTCCGCTGCAGCGACTGCCACGATGTGCACAGCGTCAAACCGATCAAGGAAGGCAACGCTCTCTGCCTGCAATGCCATCGGACAAGTGAATACGACACGAAGACCCATCACTTTCACAAGCAGAAGGGTGAAGAGGGAGAACCTGTCCGAAATGCTAACGGGGAAATTCTTTTTGATGTGGGTACCGGGGCCGAGTGCGTCCAATGCCACATGCCGGGCCGCACTTACATGGGGATCGATTACCGCCCGGATCACGGCTTTCGTATCCCTCGCCCCGACCTCAGCACCGCACTCAAAACACCCAATGCCTGCAATTGCTGCCATGTCGACAAATCCAATGAATGGTCGGATGAAACCATTACAAAGTGGTACGGACCGGGCCGCAGGACCCACTACGGCACCATTCTCGAAGCCGGGCGGAAAAGGGCCCCCGAGGCCCAAAAAGGCCTCTCCCGACTGGCCGGAGACCCGCTCTACCCGGTGATCGTTCGGGCCACCGCCCTGACCCTCCTCCAGGCCTATCCCGGAGAAGAAACCGACTGCACCTTTGAGACGGCCTTTATGGACGATGAAGCCCTGATCCGCCGAACGGCGGTCGATCGCCTGCAGGTTCAGGATCAGACAAGACTCATCGCACGCATGGCCCCCATGCTCTACGACCCGGTCAAGGCCGTGCGCATCGAAACGGCCCGCCGCCTGGCAGGAGGACCCTCCGAAAGACTGCGGCCGGACCAGCGAAAGATCTTCGAATCGGCCCTTCAGGAATACATTGCGGCCATGGAATTCTCCGCCGATTTCTCCTTCGGCCGGTTCAACCTGGGGAACCTCTATGGCGCGCTCAACCGGCCCGAGGAGGCCATCCGAAATTACGAGGCCGCCATAAAAATCGACGACCTGTTCTATCCGGCCAAGGTCAACCTGGCCATGCTGCACAATCAGAGGGGGGAAAAGGACAAGGCCGAGACACTCCTGAGGGAAGCGGTCAAGGCCCATCCGGATCTTTACGACGCTGCCTATTCCCTGGGGCTGCTGCTGGCCGAAACCCAACGATACGCCGAAGCCGTCGTTTTCTTGAATCAGGCCGCCAGGGGTCTGCCTAAACGGGCCCGCGTTCAGTACAACCTCGGATTGATCCTCCAGGTTCTGAATCGGGATGAGGAATCGGAAACATCCCTTCAAAGGGCATTGGAACTGGAACCGGCCAACCTGGATTTCCTCTACGCCCTGGCCGATCACTATATGAAAAGGGGGCGATTCGAAAAAGCGAGACCCATTGCGGAACGAATGGTCTCAAAATATCCCGATCAGCGCATCGGGCACGATATCCTGAGATTTCTCGAAAAGATGATGAATCTTAGGGAGAGTTGAGGGGGGGGTACGAGTGACTAAAGTGACTAAAGTTAAAGAATAAAAGCAAGAAGTGCAACGCATTTGAAGTGCCTATGTACTCTTTCCAATTAGGGTGTTTAATCCCTCGAAATAAGGTCCTTACCCCATACCTATTTTTCATATTCTACGCTTTAATAGTATCTATTTGGTTAGAACTTGACTCGCCCTTATAGATGCAGGATTCCAGTTACCGGAGACCAGTATCAAAATCATTTTCCTCCTCATATGAACTGCAGGTACGCTGGTTCACTCTGAACACTTACAAGCATTCCCAAAAACAGATACCTCTTAGAGGAAGAAATCAAGGCCCGGTCCGTCTCCGGCAATAGAGCCGGAATCTTCGATGGACCTGGATTTTCTCTTAACAGACCAAAACCCCGGGAACACTTGTGCCCACAAAGTTCATATACGGGAACCGGTTCCCAATAATGGTTCATCATTAAGTCCCTATTTGATCTTAACCCATAAAAATGGAGGAGGAATAAAGATGATGAGACATACGATCAAATCCCTGTTGATCATAACTGCCGTTCTGCCGGTACTGTTCTGGTCATCTGTCCCGGCTCCTGCACAGGACAAAAAACCCAACATCCTGGTCATCTGGGGCGACGATATCGGCCAGACCAATGTCAGTGCTTACAGCAAGGGCATGATGGGGTATCGAACCCCCAACATCGACCGTATTGCTCAGGAAGGCATGATTTTCACCGACTACTACGGTGAGCAGAGTTGTACGGCCGGCCGTTCATCATTTATTACCGGTCAGAGTGTCTTCCGTACCGGTCTCAGCAAGGTCGGGCTGCCCGGAGCAAAAGAAGGGCTTAGCGAAAAGGATCCCACCATTGCCGAAATGCTCAAACCTTTGGGTTACGCTACCGGCCAGTTCGGCAAGAACCATCTCGGGGACAGAGATGAGCATCTGCCGTCCAACCACGGCTTCGACGAGTTTTTGGGCAACCTCTACCACCTCAATGCTGAAGAGGAGCCCGAACACGAGGATTACCCGAAGGACCCGGAATTCAGAAAGAGATTCGGACCACGAGGGGTCATCAAATCCTTTGCCGACGGCAGAATCGAGGACACCGGCCCACTGACCCGTAAACGAATGGAAACCATCGACGACGAGGCGGTTGATGCGGCCCTGGATTTTATCGACCGCCAGAATAAGGCAGATAAACCCTTCTTCGTCTGGTGGAACGGCACCCGAATGCACTTTCGCACCCATGTGAAAGCTGAACTTCGCGGCATATCCGGTCAGGATGAGTATAGCGACGGCATGGTCGAGCACGACCGCCACGTCGGCAAACTGCTTGCCAAGCTTGATGAACTCGGCATTGCAGATAACACCATCGTATTTTACTCCACCGATAACGGGCCCCACTACAATACATGGCCTGACGCGGCTTCCACACCTTTTCGCGGCGAAAAAAACACCAACTGGGAAGGCGGGTGGCGTGTGCCTGCCATGGTGCGCTGGCCCGGTCATATCAAACCGGATACGGTATCCAACGAGATCATGCATCACATGGACTGGATGCCAACCCTGCTTGCCGCCGCGGGAGATCCGGACATCAAGGAAAAATTACTCAAGGAACAGACCATCGGGGAAAAGACTTACAAGGTCCATCTCGACGGTTATAATTTCCTGCCACACCTGACCGGCCAGAATGAAAAGGGACCCCGCAACGAAATCTTCTATTTCTCCGACGACGGCGACCTGACGGCCCTGCGTTACCAGGACTGGAAGCTCATCTTTATGGAGCAGCGGGTGGAAGGGACACTGCAGGCCTGGGCAGAGCCTTTTGTCCCCCTGCGTTTACCCCTAATCTTCAACATGCGTCGCGACCCCTATGAAAGGGCACAGAAGACTTCAAACACATACTATGATTGGATGATCGATCGGGCCTATCTGCTCGTACCCGCGCAGGCCTACGTCGGGAATTTCCTGAAAACCTTCCAGGAGTTTCCCCCACGGCAGAAGGCTGCAAGTTTCAGCCTGGAAAAAGTGATGGAGGAACTGACCACGGCAGGCGGTTCGAAATAATCCTGAATCCCATGGGTTTTTCTTGGTAGAAACGGTGAATAGCCTCCAACATCAGGGTGCCCCATCATTTTTTTCAAAAGGTGGGGCACTCCAAATCGGGTAACAACGCCTTTAACGTCCAACTTCCAAACGTTCTCCGTCATTCGATGTTCAACGTTGGATCTTTGATGTTCATTTTTTAGTTTCAATGTTTGGGTTCGATAACCAAGAAGGAAAATTTGAATGCCGAGGGGAGGTTGCCGGATCAGGTGATATCGGAGATCGTGAAGTTGATGGCGGTGGCGTGAGACGGATTGATGAGTGAGGAAATAAATGAGCCCTAAGCCGTGGGCCGGTATTCTCGAATTTCTTGATCCAAGCGATTTCCGGGAGGGACGAGTAAATCTCTTAAAGTTCTCGCTCGATTTAACATACGCAGCTTTCTTAATGCAGGTCGTTCAATATCATTTGGAAATTTTTTCGAAAAGAGACGGTTGAATATCTTTTCCGTTTCCCCGCATTTGAACGTTTGTACCATGATTGTAAGAGTATAACGCGTGACGTTAAACGTCAAGGGATAAAAAGGCATGTTTGCAACGTTCGGCCTTTCGACTTTTGGACGCTCAGACCTTTTGATTTTGTGCCCAGGAAGTCTATTCCGGCATTTTAACTTTTCGACTGACCATCTATTGATTTTAACTCTTCGACCTTGTGGCTTTCTAAAAGTGGTCAGGGGTCAGCTTCGGATGTGTGGTTACTGATAACTGATAACATTCGCAGGGAGGGTCAAAGAATGAACGAAAGAAGAGAAAAAACAAGATTCTTTTTTGATGCCTGCCTGCTGGCCGTTATCCTCACCGCCGTTTTCACCTCAACCGGATCCTTTGCCCATGCCGGGACCCCGCCCGGACTCATCCTTCAGATCACGGTGGATCAGCTCCGCGGCGATCTGCCGGCCCGCTACCTGGACCGGATGGGACCGGGAGGCTTCCGGTATCTGATCGAAAAAGGCACCTGGTATAACAACGCCCATTACGGGCATGCCAACACCGAGACCGCGGTGGGCCACGCAACCCTGGCCACGGGCGCGGACCCTTCACGCCACGGTATCGTGGCCAACGACTGGATCGACCAGAAGACCGGAGCCTTTGTGTACAATACCGAGGATGATCGACACCACATCATCGGCAGGGAACCCAAGGCCCACGAAGGCGTGTCCCCGCGCAACCTGCTCTGCTCCACCTTCGGTGACGAACTCGTGGTGCACAACGGCGGACGGTCTCGGGTGTTCAGTGTCTCAGTCAAGGACCGGGGCGCCATCCTGCCGGGGGGCCATGCCGGCAAGGCCTTCTGGTTTTCAAAGAGCAGCGGCCGATTTGTGACCAGCACCTATTATTACGATGACTACCCGGAGTGGGTCAAAAAATGGAACGCCGGCAAGCCGGCCGATGAATACAAAGGCAAGAACTGGGAACTACTTCACGATCGGTCCACTTACCTATTCGGAAACATGGACGACCGACCCTATGAGGCCGACCTCGAGCCCCTCGGCCGGACCTTCCCCCATTCGCTGGACGGGGATTCGAAATATTTTCACCTGATCCTGACCCTCACACCGGTGGGTGACGCGCTCACGCTGGAATTTGCCAAGGCCCTGATCGAGAACGAAAAACTCGGGGAAAACCCCCATGGCACACCGGACTACCTCCAGATCAGCTTTTCGTCCACCGACTACATTGGGCACCTGTTCGGGCCCTCCAGCCTGGAGACCGAAGACAACATCCTGCGCCTGGACCGGACCCTGGCCGACCTGTTTCAGTTTATCGACAACAGTGTGGGGCTGGACCGGACCCTCATCATACTCTCCGGCGACCACGGCGCACCGGAAGCGCCGGAGTACATGGCAAGCCTCGGTTTCAGCACCGGGCGGTTTGCCTTTGACTGGTTCAAGTCCGAAGGCCCCTTGACGGCGGCACTGCAGAAGCGTTTCGGCCGGGGTGACCTCATCACGGGTCACAGCCACCCCTATCTCTATCTGAACCTGGAGATCATCAAGGCCGCCGAACTGGATGTGGCCGAAGTGGAGCGCTTCGTGGCAGATGAACTGCTAAAGATTCCGGGGATCGCCTATGCCCTGACCCGCAGCGATCTGCTTGCCGGGCGCATCACCGAATCCCCGGTCCAGAACCAGATCCGGCGTAGCTTTCACCCCATACGATCCGGGAACGTTCATCTGATCCCCGAGCACTACTGGTTTCTACACTCCACCGAGGAGGCCGAAAAAATGGGTATCGGGTCCATCGCGGCGATCCATGGATCTCCCTGGGTGTATGACACCTTTGTGCCGATATTCTTTGCCGGCCATGGTGTGCCGGCCCGGGTCATCGGGCGACGGGTCGGTCCCCATGACATCGCCTCCACCCTTGCGGCCTATCTCGGCGTCAAGTACCCGTCCGGGTCGGTGGGGACGGTGCTGGGGGAGGTTTTGCCCTGATGGCATAGCCGTGCGTGAAGAAACCGGGACAAGAGGGCCCGGCTTTGGTTTAAACACAGAAGGGGGGAAAAGTTACAAGTGATCTAAAGTTGCGAGTGACTAAAGTTGCGGTATCGCTTCGCGAGCTTCATAAAAAAGGCGATCAAATGCAAATGACGAAGAGAATGATCTTACCGTTGGTCTTGCTTTTTTGGACAACTGCATTGGGTGCAGACGAGAAGGAAATCACGGTCAGATTGACCGTTCCCGACGCAGCATGGACTATTGCCATTAAAGAGGTCCATGAAGTGGAAAATGAGTTATGGATCATTTCTTCTGTTTCGCATAGCCCGGACGTCATGGCTGCACAGGTGATTTCGACCGTGCAGGATTCGTTGAAAATCGCGGTCCCGGATTTGCCTGTGAAAAATTTCATTATTGGGAAAACATGGGCCTGGGAGAACAGAGAACCATACACCTTTATCACCGATCTGAAACAGATAGAGAAGGAGCTCAAATCAGGGAAACTTCTTTATCTGGAGTTGCCCTATGACAGCGGGACGATGAAATTTCGGCCCTCGCCCTGATTTGTTTCCATGCAGAAATCAGAGATTTCAGGACGGAGCGCTCAGCCATCAGCGGCCAGGTTAATGACTTGTTTCTTCAAGGTTTCTCGCTAAAAAATGTTAAAATTAAAAAAATAAGCAAGATGAGGTTACGATGATTAGACATGATTTTCGTCTAATAAGTCTGACCCTGATTTGAAATTGCCGGGCACCGCTGGCAGGACACACTCAGAATGACGGGCTGTAAAAAGACTGATGCAATCACAAATTCAACAAGGAGGGAGGATATGTCAAAGAACAAAAATAGAGGGAATGATTGTAGCCATCCAACCGGTTGCGATTGTACGCCCCCTCTGTTCGTCGACATGCTCGAGAAGGCGGGAAGGGAATTGTCCCGACGTGACTTTATCAAAGGGGTCGGCGCTTTGGGCGGGATGCTCGCTTTTGGCGGCACGGTGCCTTCCGTGTTTGCCAATTCCAAGACCGTGGACCAAAACGCCAAGGCCGATACCATCTTCCACGGAGGCCCTATCCTGACCATGAACCGGGACGGGGAGCGGGCGGAGGCCTTGGCCGTGTTGAATGGCCGCATTCTGACCGTAGGCGCCCTTGTGCAAGTCATGGCGAGGAAGGGCGCGGACACGAAGCTGATCGATCTGGGCGGAAAGACCCTCATGCCCGGATTCTTTGACCCCCATTCCCACGTCGCCCTGCAATCCGTGAAATTTTCCACCGCCAACCTCGACCCCAAACCCATTGGCGAGGCCGGCTCGATCGCCGACATCCAGCGTATCCTGCGTGACTGGATCAAAGAGAAACAGATCCAGCCCGGCAAGTGGGTCATCGGCTGGGGCTATGACGATACCGGCATCGAGGAACAGCGACATCCGAACCGGGATGACCTGGATGCGGTATCTACCAAGCACCCGATACTGCTGATGCATATCTCCAGCCACCTCATGACCGGCAACAGCCGGATGCTTGAGGAGATCGGCATCACCGCAAAGACCGAAGACCCCAAAGGCGGCGTGATCCAGCGCCGGGCGGGCCGTGGCGAACCCAACGGCGTCCTCGAAGAAAACGCCATGTTCCTGGTTTTAACCAAGCTGCCCATGCCCACCCCCGAGCAGGCTATGAAGATGATCGAGGAGGGCCTGCGCTTCTATGCCGCGGCAGGCATCACCACCGCCCAGGACTGCGCCACCTTTAAAGGCACTTGGCACCTCCTAGCGGCCATGGCCGAGAAGGGCCTGCTGCCGATCGATGTGATCACCTGGCCGGTATACAAGGCCGTGGACGATGCCGCTTTCGACGCTATTGTCACCAAGCGCGTCGCTACCGGGCGCCTGCGCGTGGGGGGGATCAAGTTAATAGTGGATGGCTCGATTCAAGGTTACACCGGTTTTCTTTCCCGGCCTTACCATATTCAGCCGGACAATGCCGAGCCCGTCGCCGACAAGTGCAATACCGAGCCGGCCGAGCGTATCTTCGTCAGCGCGGAAAACGCGCCCGCCAAGGCAGGACCGCCTTCCGTATCTATTGAAGGGCATCGGGGCTACGCCAGCATGACCCAGGAGCAGATGGAATCCTGGTTCAGGCGTTGCGATCACAACGGCATCCAGATACAGGTGCATACCAATGGGGACGCCGCCACGGACATGCTGATCAAGGCCGTGGAAAAGGTGCGGGCGGAAAAACCGCGACCGGATCTGCGCACCACCATCATTCATGCCCAGACCATGCGGAACGATCAGCTCGATTTTGCGGCCAGGCACGGGCTGACCCCATCGTTCTTCCCGATCCATGTCTATTTCTGGGGTGACCGCCATCGCGAACTTTTTCTCGGTCCCGAACGGGCGGCGCGGATCAACCCCGCCCGCTCCGCCCTGGACCGCAAAATAAAGATTACCCTGCACCACGATGCGCCGGTCGCAGGCATCGATATGCTCAAAGTCGTCTGGGCCGCCGTCAACCGGGTGACGAGCAGTGGGAAAAAGCTCGGGCCTGAAGAGCGCATCACGCCCTTCGAGGCCTTGCGCGCCATCACCGCGGATGCGGCCTGGCAGAATTTCGAGGAAGACCGCAAGGGCACCCTGGAAGCGGGCAAACTGGCGGACATGGTCATTCTGTCCGACGACCCCCTGAGTATCGATCCCATGGCGATCCGGGACGTTCGCATTCTGCAAACCATCAAAGAAGGGGAAACTGTTTACTTGGCAAAGGGCTGAATGTGGGACCCGTTGTCCTGCCTTGCTTATTCATGCCGCGGCATAGAGGCCGGTTACGCCTGTCGAAAAAAGAGCAGGACATCAAAGAGATTTCAACAGCCAAGTCGCAAAGAAAGGATTATGAAATCTATGAAAAAGAAGAGGAATCCATGAATATTGGAAAACGAGCATTTATTATCTGTCTTTTCCTGGCATTGGCTATTTCCGGTCTTTTTTATAAAACGGCATCGGCATGCACAAGTATTGCCCTGGTGGCGGAGGATGGGACGGTCTTATACGGTCGAACCATGGAATGGGGGGCATTTGACCTTAACTCCCGTGTAGCCATTATTCCTCGCGGGTACCAGTTGCAGAGCCACACTCCGGAGGGCAAGCCCGGCTTCAGCTGGAAGGCCCGGTATGGCGTCGTCGGCCTTGATGCGCTTGAAAAGGCTATATTACAGACGGAATGAACGAAAAAGCCTATGTGGATACGATGAAGTATCCCGGGAATAGCCGATAGATGATCGACGGGCGGCTGAAGTAAGCTAAAACAGCTCAATGATTCGAGATAAATTAAGGTCTTTTATGGAACAAAATAAGGTCATTACCCCATATCACTTTTTCAGATCCCACACTTAAATGTATATTGCTTGTCAAAATGGCAGACCACCTATACGAACACACAGTTTCAAATAAACGGGCGCTGCACAACGTGTTGATCCTCTTGAACAACTAATGATGCATTCCGCAGAGTGGTGCCTGCCGATCAAAGCAGGGCACTTGTCTGCAACATTGAAACGGGACGGTATGCCATGAGTTTTCGCAAAGGAACAAAAAAGAAATCAACAGAACGATATCAAAACCTTCCTTCCAGGCGAAAACGGAAACAGTACCGTCTATGGTGGCTTACTCTCGGCATGGCAATCGTGGCCGTCCTGATCCTGGCGGCCGCAAAAAACAATTTTTCCAAATACCGGTCCGGTGATCGCGCAGCGGAATCCTCTGTCGAAAAGCCGGACTTTCAATCTCTGGTGGGGGACTGGGTGCGGCCCGACGGCGGCTATGTCATCAAAATTCGGAGCATCG
>CAZXWJ010000148.1:0-10319 GCA_964644375.1 uncultured Desulfobacteraceae bacterium
GTCTTTCTTTTCTCTGCGTCCCTGCGCCTCTGCGGGAGATACTGTTTTCAGGTCTTTGCCTTACTCTCCCTTTGAGCTTTCAGCTTTCAGCTGACCGCTGACCGCTTAAAAGAAACAATTTGAGATTTGTTTCGCATTTCGATATTCGGATTTCGGATTTTCATGATCTTTTATAGTATTTCTTGTAATATTTTTCATAGGGTTTATGACTCTGGCTATACCCATTGAAAACAATGCCCAGGATCTTATCCCTACCCAGATTCTCGATGCTCCGTCTAATCGTTTCCCCGGGGGCCTTTTCTGCCATCACTACAAAAATTATTCCATCAACATAATTAGCCAGGATATTAGCTTCAGAGGTCACTTGGCTGGGGGTCGCATCAATAATAATATATCGATCATCATATCGATTCTTAACTTCCTTCAAAAATTCCCTCATTCGCGTTGATGAAAGCAACTCTGACGGATTTTCAGGTTCCCTCCCGGCCGTCAAAAGAGACAGTTTGTCAATCCCGGTTCGCATGATCAAACCATGGAGCTCTCCTTTTTTTATTAAATATTCACGAAGGCCTTCTCTGTTCGCTTGACCTAGCATGGTGTGAAGACTGGGGCGCCGTAAATCGCAGTCAACCAGCAAAACATGCTCATTAACGCCCTTGGCGATACTTGCTGCCAGGTTCGAGGCGACATAAGTCTTCCCTTCACCCGGAAAGGTACTGGTTACCATGACCGTCCTCGGGCTTTTGCCCTCCTTTGGAAAAAGGATCTGGGCCCTCAAAACATTAAAATTTTCCGCCTCCACCGAATCGGGGGCGGAAAGAATTACGAGTTTGTGATTGTAGTTGTAAGTTATAGGCCCTTGTCTTACCGGACCGGGCTCTGGCCTTTCAGGGGTCTCATCTTCCGGTCTTTGTTTGGGAAGGGGGTCGATTTTTATTGCGCTTTCTTTTTTGTGACGCTCCAAAGCATCGAAAATTTTTCCCATGGATTCACCTTTAGTGGGGGTTCAGGGGTCAGTTTTCAGCGATCAGCTATCAGCTGTCAGCTGTCAGCTGTCAGGGATCAGCGAAAAATAAGCCACAACCAAAGACCGACCATAACAATATCATCACTTGAAAAACATTTCATCTTGGGGAGGAGCATTCGTTGAGCATCTGTTCCCCCACGCCGAGGGAAAGGAAAAAGGAACCACTTCGTTTATGTTCCTGAATGAGTTTGATCATTTTCTCTGTAATCTCCACTCTCTCTGTGAGATAATTCTTTGTCCTTTTTCTCTTGGTCTCTGAACTTTGTCCTCTCCCTCATCAAAATGTGGACAGGACTCTATCGATAAAATTCATCGTATTATCGATGCCCTTTATCGCGACGACAAGGCCGCCTGCAGAGAGGACGAATCCGATGGCAACCGATGCTGCGACCAAATATTCTTTTCTCTTTTTTTGTCTTATTTCTTTTTCCGTATAGCGAATAGGCATTGAAATCAGGATGGGAAGGCCGATCTTTTTTTCCAAGTCCTCCGGCGTCTTATAGGACGAATCAAACATCTCCAGCAAATAGGCGAGTCCTCCTCCAAGGCCAAGGCCCAAGACCAGCGTCAGCAAAAAGATTTTTTTCATATTCGGCTCCACCGGTGTGGTGGGCAGCTTAGCCGGGTCGATCACCCTGAATTGCTCACCCTTCTGTTTTTTTTCCATGCTCACGGCTATCTCAGCCTCAAGCTTTCTGTTCAGAAGGGAGTTGTAGAGTTCTCTCGTATTTTCATAATCTCGATTCAGGGACAAAAGGTCCTGTTCCCTTTTGGGAGTGTCTTCTACCTTTGCCTGGTATCTGTTGATCTCCGATTTGACACCCGCGATTTCGCTTCTCAGACCCCTTAATTCCACCTCGACATCCTGATGCTGTCGCCTCAGGGTGGTATCGACTCTTGAACTCGGAGTCGTCCCGCCAAATGCCGGTGAGGCCCCCACCCCCCCTTCCGGACTTTCAGTCGGCAGTTTGGAAATCATTTCCTTGATCCGGATCACATCCGGATGATTCCGGGTATACCTTGCCTCGAGAGAGGCCAGTTCATTCCTCAAAGATACGATATCAGTCGGACGCTCACCCCGGGCGGAAGGGCGTATGGGGACGGTTTGAGGAATCCTTTCGGCCTCGGCTATATCCTGCTGAATAAGAAGCTTTCTATTTTCAGCAGCTCTCAAATTACTCTGAAGTTGGTCTAATTGTCCCTGGAGTCTTTCAAGGATTCGAAGATTGGATTCGAGCTGTTCCGGGAGCCCGCCCATGTACATCTCTCTATAATCTTTTACTTCTTCTTCTTTTTCTGCCAGACGCTTCTTCACTGTTTCCAGTTCATCTGCCAAAAACGTGGATGTTCCTATGGCTTGAGACTCTCTAATCTTCAGATTCTCAGTGATGAAGTTCGAGGCAAGTGCATTTGTGACCGCCATCACCTTTTGAGGATCTTTTGCCCTGAAAGCGATGGTGAAAGAATTCGTTTCACCGCGTCTGCCGCTCACATTGATTTCAATTTTTCTTCTCAGCAAGGCCACCTTCGCATCAATATTTGAATTATTTTCAGGGTCATTATACAAGTTATAGGTTTCAATTGTCTGTTCCAGGTTTGTTCTGCTGGTCACTTGTTGGGTAATCGTTCGGAGTCTATCCTCAACGCTCTCGGAGACAATAGACCGCACAAAATCCTGGGGGACCCTCTGGGTCTGAACAAGGATGAGCGTGCTTGCTTCATAAGTTTTCGGGGCCTTGAGCGCATAGGCCAACCCGGCAAGCACCGTGACCAAGAACGGCAGCACTATAAAGTACTTACGCTTTAATACGATGTTGAGGTGTTTTGTAACATCAAAAGCGTCCATGGAAGCCTCAATGTTTCAGATAGGCCTTGAAATTTAATGGGACTCTCCGTGCATTTACTCAACCCTGACGCTGCAAAAGTCGAGGATGCTTCAGATCCTAGGCATCGAAGAGGAAGTCCCGCCGGAAGCGGGACCTGCCTCGAACCCTCGACCCGACTGCGCCAAGGCTTCGGCGTGGCAAGCAACGCAGGGGATGAGGTATCCTGTGTTAGAGTTTACTCCCTCCTCTCCAAGATACCCGGGATATCGTTGGTGCCCGGTGATATCGGGTTGGACCGTGGTAATCCGTGAAGGCTCTTGAGCCAAGGCATTTCCTCCTATCAAAGGCCCGGAGGCAAAGGCAAGAATCAGGGATGGTCTTATTTTTGTCATGGCAGGGCCTCCTCAAGGAAAATTCTCCTAAAAAGCAGGCTGTTTCGAAGGTATTATAACATACGTACCGGGAAGATGGATCGGATATTTCTTTCACCACCCTGATTTCGGCCTGCGATGGGCTTCGTTGAAGTCGGTAGAGTAGGACGGGAAGCCCCTCACCCCTCGTCAAACCAGTCGTGCGAATTTTCCGCATTCGGCTTTCCCGAAGGTTGTTGCCTTGGGCATTCACAGCTATGAACCAAGTTGAAAAGGCTCTCTCTGCGACCTCCTGATCTCTGCAATCAAAGATGCAGTATCAAAGAGGTCGATGAAATCGTGGATTCGGTTGATGAGTTGGGTCAGGTGTATTCTTCTGGTTAAGGATACGAGGTATTTTTAGCAACCATTATTTTGGTTGCCGGAGTTGTTTCTGATATCGTAATCATTCAACTTATTGAAAAGGGCCTTGTAGCTGACCTTCAGCAAACCGGCGGCCTTTCTTTTGTTCCAGCCAGTCTTGTCAAGCGCATTCAAAATGGCCTCTTTTTCGATATATCTGGTGGCCTCAGTTTTTATCGTCTTTAGAGACAGAAGGCTGTTTTGAAATTCCGTCGTCTTCAAAGTTTGAGATTCCTCGCCGCTAGTCCCGAAATTGAATTTCAGGGGCAAAGGCAGTCCGTCCCCTCCCATGTTCTCTAACAGCTCTGCGTGCACGGCTTCGTGGTCATCCCCTATCAATAGTCTCAAGACGGTGCCTGAGAGTTCTCTGACGTTTCCAGGCCAGTGGTAGGTTTGAAAAAATTCCACCATCCCTTTAGTAAGGACTCCGTGACCGTCCAATCCCAGATTCTCCCTATGCTTTTTCAGAAAATATTCCGTGAGGACGGGGATATCCTCTTTTCTATCCCGTAACGGGGGAAGTTCGATTTTTATGATGTTAATACGATAATAGAGGTCCTCCCGGAAAAGGCCCTGCTTCATATCCTTTTCAAGATCATGGTTCGTCGATGCGATGACCCATGCATTCACCTTTATGTCCGAGGTTCCTCCCAGACGATTGAATTCTCCGTTTTGCAGAACGTGCAGGAGCTTTGACTGAAGAACCAGGGGCATATCGCCTATTTCGTCAAGGAGCATCACACCCTCTGACGCCAGCTCAAACTTTCCTGGTTTTAGCCTGTCGGCTCCCGTAAAGGCCCCTTTCTCGTACCCGAAGAGTTCGCTCTCAAGAAGCGTCAAGGGCAGGGCCGCACAATTCACTTTGACAAATCGCCTGCTCTGCCTGGGAGATGCACGATGAAGGAGTCGAGCAACCACCTCCTTGCCTGTTCCGGTTTCCCCCAACACGAGCACGTTGAATGCCGTTTCCGAGACCATTTGGATCAATTCTCGAATCTTCCGAACCGATGGGTGATTTCCGATGAGTACGTATTTCATAGTGTTGCAAAGTTTTACACACCTTTTCTATTTTGTCAAATAGAAAAAATGCACCGCGAGGGGGGGCAAAGGTGAAAGGTGTAAGCTGAAAGCTGAAAGCTCAAGGCTCAAAGGGAATAATGGAATAATGGAAGACAGGAGACAGAATTCGAAGCACGAAATCCGAAATACGAAATCCGAAACAAATTCAAAATTCTAATTCCCAATGTTCAAAACTAAAAAGCTTTGAATTGCAGACGGATACGGGAAAGTGTCCACAATATTAAATTTTTGTTTTGGTCTTTCTTTTCTCTGCGTCCCTGCGCCTCTGCGCGAGGTACTGTCTTTAATTTTCTGCCTTTCACCTTTATCCTTTAGCCTTATTATTTTAATCTTTTCATTGTATTCTTCATGTCCTTCATGCTCTTCATGGTGAGTATTCTTTTTTCAGATCTTTCCGGCTACCATTCTTCATGTCCTTGACCTTCATAGTGAATAAAAAGGCAGCGCACCTCGCGGGGCCCTGCCCTGATCAAAACCAGTTCGACATCATGGATGTCACAGGATCATGGAATCCCTTCGATCCATGCCGCTTCTGCGATCGTTGAGTGAACGTCGCTCCTTGCTGTTTTTGAAATGGTCGATATTAATGATGTTGGATTCTCCATCCCTCCTGTCCGCAACACTCCTCCGCTCCTTGCAGGTTCTGCGATCTGACATCTGCCTGCGATCCCCTTCCGATCTTCGTTCCGGAATATGGTCTGAATATGAAAACCTCCTTCGATCAATCCCTGATCGTCTCCCGCCGTTGTCTCTCAGATTGAACAGCACCTGCATATCACCCAATTTTCTAACCTTTCTATCAATCATTAGCTGAAAAATAGTCCCCATTGGTATTCGCAACAATATTCTATTAGCGCGTTAACAGTACCCTGTGATTTTGTCTTTATTTTTTTGAACTTGCAGATCTACACTTTCGATCGGGTAAACTTTCTGAGCCCAATATCTGCCATCCCTACCAGGCCCCCACCCAGTAATAACAGAGAGACCAATTCAGGGATTGTGTTTGAAATCTTCGCAAAAACAGCATCTTCAGTGCATGAAACAATTATCCGTTCATAATTCAACTTAATTTAAAAGCAATCGCTGTGCCACTATCCACCAAGAAAGGAAGAAAAAAATTTTTGAGTTTTTTATGAGTTATTTTTCGCGGTTACTTCCAGTGATAAGGCCCTGTCAATAAAATGAAAAGGCCTTCTAAAAAAATTATTAGTGAGTATGCAATTCTTTACTTTTATTTTATGTACTTTTTTACCTCATAATTGCAAAAGGTTACGCACTGCTGGAGGGAGGGGGAGGGGAAGGATCAAAGGTGAAAGGCTAAAGGTGAAAAAAAATGGGAAGGGTGGAAAGAGGGAAGGCTGGAGGCTGGAGGCTGAAGGCTCAAGGCTCAAAGGGAATAATGGAAGACAGAATTCGAAGCACGAAATACGAAATACGAAACAAATTCAAAATTCCAATTCCCAATGTTCAAAACTAAAAAACTTTGAATTGCAGACGGATACGGGAAGGTGTCCACAATATTAGATTTTTGTTTTAGTCTTTCTTTTCTCTGCGTCCCTGCGCCTCTGCGCGAGATACTGTTTTCAGGTCTTGGCTTTAGCCTCTCCCTTTCAGCTTTGAGCTTTGAGCTTTCAGCTTTCAGCTGACCGCTGCCCCCTGACCGCTACTTACGGCTTCAACCCAAACTCACTGATCCGATTCAGAAGCGTCCGGTAACTCACCTGGAGCATTTGGGCGGCCTTTTTCCTGTTCCATTTGGTCTCTTTGAGGGCCTCCATAATAGCGTTGCGTTCCGCTTCGGACACATAGGCCTTTGTCGCTTCTTTTAAAGAAAAATTATCGTCGCTCAAGAGCCTCTGAATTTTCATATCTCTTCTTTCAAACGGCGGAAGATGATTATTCCTTGAGTTTTCCGAGGAATCAGCCTCTTCTTCATTTTCCAAACTCAACTCGCTCAAGACAAAGTCCCAATCCCGCAAGACAATGGCGCGACGGACGATGTTTTCAAGTTCTCTCACATTTCCCGGCCAACGATAAGCCATAAAAAAATTCAAAATTCTTTCCGGGACATCAAGCATTTCACGCTTGAACTCAAAGCAATATCTGTTCAGATAATAGTGTATCAGCAAAGGGATATCTTCTTTTCTTTTTCGAAGCGGCGGCGCATTGACAGGCGCGACATTAAGGCGATAAAAAAGATCCTTTCGAAATTGTCCTTTCCGCACTTTTTCCCGAAGATTGGCATTCGTTGCAGCGACCACCCGTGTATCGACCGTCTTGTCCTGGGTTCCGCCGAGCCGTGAAAAGGCCTTTTCCTCAAATACCTGCAGAAACTTTACTTGAAGAGAAAGGGAAAGGTCCCCTATTTCATCAATAAACAGTGTCCCCCCGTGGGCCATTTCGAGGCGTCCGGGTTTGCTCTTATAGGCATCAGTAAAGGCCCCTTTCTGGAACCCAAAGACCTCACTCTCCAGCAATTCGTCCGGGAGCGGGCCGCAGTTTATCTTGACCATGGGCCCCTGATGCCGTGAAGAAAAATAGTGTATCGACCGAGCTATCAGTTCTTTCCCTGTTCCTGTCTCCCCGGTGATCAATACCGTGATGTCCTTGTCGGCCACTTTCCGAATTTTCTGTCGAATGTTTTTTATTTCCCGACTTTGACCTATAAGAACCGGCAGATCGGGCCGCTCCAGGCATTCCGCCTTTTGGCTCAGTGCGTTTTCGATGGTCCTTGAAATATCATTCGAATCCGGAGCCGGATTCACGCGGTGAATACCTTCAAAGGGCAGACTATCGTATCCATCCTGGAAAATTCCGCCGTCACATGAAATCAAGATGGGAATCCCCGGATCGATGATCTTTAACTTGTGAACGCATTTGATGCAGATATCCGAGTCCAGAGACGGCCCCAAAATGGCCAGATCGGGTCTCAGGGCATCCATTCGATCAATGGACCATTCGGGCAGGGCCACGGAATGGGACCCGAACCCAATTTTGGTCAATACCTTATCCAAACCGTTCACATAGGAAGGGTCTTTTTCGATGATGAGTATGTTTAGCTGTTCCTTTATGGTTTCCATGCGTTACCCATTTTCTATCTTAGTAAAAGAAGTGCGAGGTCTTTGTTGTCTTATTACTTCGATTCGCAAATATCATGATGTATTTTCAAAGGGTTTCACCTTCTCTTACAGACGGATATCGATTGTTATATCCTCTCATGAAAAGTCTGTGTCAGTCTGTGGCCAGTTATTTTTCCACTTTAATTTTTGATCAACTCCCGATTAAACGCCGCTTAACGCTTCTGCAAGGATGTGACTCAGCTCCTCGATGCCGCAGGGTTTGGTGATATATCCCTTGATCCGGCCTCTGACCTGATCATCGATCCCGTCAGGTCCCGATTCCTCATACCCTGAGACAATGATGATCTTGGCCTTGTGATCAATTCGAATGAGTTCATTGATGCAGGTCACGCCGTCCATCCCGGGCATACTTCGGTCCATGAGGACAAGATCCGGGGCCAGTCTTTCATAGTTTTCCAGGGCATCCTGGGGCTTATCAAAAGAAACAGCGATATAGCCAAGGCTGTTTGCCAGGTGGGTCAGGGCCTCGAGAGTCGGCCGCTCATCATCCACGATAAAAATCTTCTGCCCTTTTCCGAACACAACGTGTTTTTGAGGCTCCGACCTTTCCAGGGTTTCCGGTTGAGTCCATGGGAGTACGATCTTGAAGGTGGTGCCGGCACCCGGCTTCGAGGAAACCGTAATCGTGCCTTTGTGTTCTTCTACGATGCCGTGGGTTGTGGAAAGCCCCAGGCCCGTTCCTTTTCCAACATCTTTGAGGGTGAAAAACGGATCGAAGATCTTCTCCATGGTCTCCTCGTCCATGCCATATCCCGTATCGGACACCTTCACGACGATCTTGTCTTTACGCCGTTTTGCCTCGACACGCAATTTACCCCCATCCGGCATGGCATCCCTTGCATTGCTGAAAAGGTTCATAAAGACCTGACTCAACAAGGACTGGTTGCCAACGACATACAGCCTCTCCTCAAGGTCGACCTTTATTTTGATATTCTTGTTAAAGACCCTGTCTATAATATCGGAGGTTTTCTTGATCACGTCCGCCAGATCCATATCGGCGACCTGGTACCCTCCCCCCCTGCGTGAAAAATGCAACAGGTTGTTGATCAGGTCCACCCCTTTTTCCACGGAATCGTAGATGTCTTTTGCCAGTTCCTTGACCTCGGGATTGTCCCCGTGGAGGAGCTCTATATATTCTATGTTGCCGGAAATGGCCTGCAGGATATTACGGAAATTGTGGGCCGTGCCCCCGGCAAAGGCGCCGATGGATTCCATTTTCTGGGACACCAAGAGCTGCTGCTGAAGGGCACTCTGTTCTTCTTCCGCCTTTTTCTTGTCTGTAATATCGTCGAAGATGGCCACAATTTCCCCGGAAGGCAGGCGATAGACGTAATATTCCCTCCAGCTGGGGGTATCATCCTCACGAAAAAGTGTGATGGAACAGCTATCAGGGTTTCCCTTTCTCCAGACTCTCCTCAAGACGTCCACAAGGCCGTTGCCCATGAAATCCGGAAAGGTTTCTGAGATACGCTTTCCTTTCATGTCCGTTTTTTTAATTTTTTCGATTTTTTGATTGGCGCTGTTGGCATCCAGGATCTTGAAATCCCGCCCGTCATCCAAGGCCTCGTAAACGACCACGCCGCTGCTCATATTGTCGAACATGGCCTTGAAGCGGGCCTCACTTTCCCTGAGTTTTGTCTCCGTCTCCCTCAGGTCCCCGGTCTTCTCTTCGACGATTTTCTCCAGGTTCGAATAGAGCAAGGCATTCTCGATGGCGATCGCTGCAGGACTGCTCAAGGCCGTCAAAAGCGAGAGGTCCTCATTGCGGAACCCATAGGGTTTCCCCACCGAATCCACATAGACAACGCCCCGGACCTGGGATCGGCTGATAAGGGGGACACACATGACGGATCTGATCTTCATGATTTCCATGCTCTTCGAGAGATCAACACGCTCTTCATCCATGGTGTCCGTCATGGTAATGGCCTTGCGTTCTTTTATCACCCTCTCGACAATGGTCCGGCTGAAAGTCTTTGTGGATGCCTCATTCTTTTTCGTGGACCGTGATATGATCTCCGAGATTTCGCCCGTCTCACTATCGAGGAGGATAATCGCCCCCCTGTCGATTCTCTTGAAGAGGTCAAAGATATAATCCAGGATTCTTTCGAGGATCTCGTTGATCCTGAATGACTCCATGAGGGCACTTGTTACTTTATAGATAAACTCGAGGTTTTTCGGCGTGGTTCCGGGTCTGTTAAACAGGCCCGTATCGCCGAGATCGCCGGAAAGGTCGATAAAATCCTTGATGGTCAAGATATCTCCCGAGCATCTTCTGCCCAGCGAAAAAAAGATGTTCCCCACACCGATTGGGACCCCCTTCTCGACCGTATACGTCTTGCCGAGCGATACCGGTTTATCATTGATGAACGTCCCATTCATACTTCCCAGATCTTCGATAACGTAGGCATCCCCTTTTTGGGTGATCTGCAGATGCCGCCGTGAGACGGATGTGTCCTTTATTTGAACCTGATTT
>CAZXWJ010000149.1:0-10149 GCA_964644375.1 uncultured Desulfobacteraceae bacterium
GGTCGATTTCATGCTGGCTGGGGGCCACCTCGTGGTGGCTGTATTCGACCTGAATATCCATGGCCTGGAGGGCAAAAATGGTCTCCCGTCTCAAATCACTCCCCATGTCGACCGGACGAGAATCGAAATACCCGCCTTCGTCCAAAAATTGCGTGCCCTTGTTGTCCTGGAAATAGAAGTACTCCAGTTCGGGGCCTGCATACAAAGAATAGCCCTGATCCGCAATTTTCGCGAGAAGCCTCTTGAAAACGTATCGGGGATCTCCTTCATAGTGCGTCCCGTCAGGGTTCAAGATATCACAGAACATCCGTGCCACGGGACGCTCCGAGGGACGCCAAGGCACCAACTGAAAGGTCGAGGGATCCGGTTTCGCAATCATGTCACTTTCCTCAATTCTTGCAAAACCCTCTATAGATGATCCATCAAAACCCATTCCTTCCGTCAGGCCTTCATCGAGCTCGGAAGGGGTGACGGCGAAACTCTTCAGCACGCCAAGGACGTCAGTAAACCAAAACTGAATAAAACTGACATTTTTCTCTTCAACAATTTTTTTTACATCATCAATTGTCCGGCAGTTCATGTTCAATCCTCCAAAATGTTTCCAGGTCTTTCAAAATGTCTACTCTATCCGCGACGAATTCACACAGGTGGCCGTTCGCCTGCGGGCCAATTTCCAATTGCTCTCATCGAGCCGTTCAGTCTTAATGATAGCAAACAAGATGCCAAACCCGAAAAAAGTTTTTTTTAGATTAAATTTAAAAGGGTTACGATACGACAGCCACAAATCCGAGACATAAAGACATCAACAATTTTGTCGCCAAACAAGGTGAAGTCCAACAAAAATGTAGTATTCAAAAAAAATGCAATAGTTTAGGACTTTATGACATGGTGCTGGAAAAAAAGAATATTTTCACACGCCCCGAATCAGATGTCACGGTCTTTAGAGGCAATCACGGGGCCCCATTTTACGTAAACCCGCATTTTAATTATGGTTGACAATAACCCCTTCAGGTGATATTTGCGCTGCACGGTAGGGGTTTCCGTTTTTTCAATTGTGGAGTGAACGCCTGATGTCGACCAAAAGCCAATTACTCTTCCGCTTGAAACGAGCAAAAGGGGACTGGATCTCGGGAGAGTTTCTCAGCGAAGGATTATCGGTCAGCCGGTCGGCCGTATGGAAACACATCCGCAAGCTTCGAGAAGAAGGATACCTGATCCAATCCTCCCCCAAAAAGGGCTATTTCCTTGAAAAGACATCCGATATGCTTTTACCGGAGGAAATACGCGAAGGGATCGAGACCCGTATCCTCGGAAAAAAGACAATCCATCACCACATGGAAACGGCCTCCACCAACACAACGGCAAAAGAACTGGCGATCCATGGCGCCCCTGAGGGAACCCTTATTATATCCGAAATGCAGACAGGGGGAAAGGGTCGACTGGGCAGAGAATGGTTTTCCCCCCCGGGTGAGGGGATCTACCTCTCGTTTATCCTGAGACCGTCCGTCTCACCCGCTGAAGCCCCCAAGATAACCCTGCTGGCCGCAGTCGCCGTAGCGGAGGCCCTGCGTCAGGCAACCCGCCTTCGAGCCTTGATCAAATGGCCCAATGACATCATCCTTAGAGGAAAAAAGGCAGCCGGAATCCTAATGGAAATCAACACGGAAATGGATGCCATCGACTATGTGGTCATAGGTTTGGGGGTAAATGTAAACATCGCCACCTTCCCTGCACACCTGACGGAAAAGGCCACCTCACTGTTGATCGAAACCGCGGAGAAACAATCCCGGGTCGGGCTCATCAAAGATTTTCTGCAATGGTTTGAACACTATTACGGCATGTTTCAGCGCTCTGATTTCGAACCGATTCTGGAGCGATGGAGACAACTCAGCCGGATTACCGGGCGCAGAATCACCGTGGAAACGATCGACAGCAAACTCGTCGGAACGGCCGTGGACATTGACGGGGACGGCCGTTTAATGGTCGAAGACAACAAGGGCCATGTGCACAGGGTTTATTCCGGAGATGTCACGCTGAATGGAGAAACGGAATGAAAAACAGCCGGAAATCCCTGCGAGGGATGATTTACGCCGCCATGTTCGGGGCGATCACGGCGGTCGGCGCCTTTGTCATCATTCCCCTGCCCCCCGTCCCCATCACCCTCCAGACCCTTTTCACCGCCCTTTCGGGCGCCCTTCTGGGAGGCACCCTCGGCGCCCTCAGTCAGGTGGTCTATATCCTGCTTGGGATCATCGGGCTGCCGGTCTTTGCAGGTGGAAAGGCCGGTCTCGGTGTGCTGTTCGGACCAACCGGAGGATATCTGATCGGGTTTATCGTCGCAAGCTTTGTAATCGGCAAGATCATAGAAGGGGGAAAAAAAGCGGGGCTTCTCCGGATCGCAATCGCCATGGTCCTCGGATTCGTGGTGCTTTACGCCCTGGGGATCCTGCAACTGTCAGTGGTGGCAAAACTCAGTTTTGCCAAGGCCCTGTCCGCCGGGATGATCCCTTTTCTGATCGGAGACGCCGTCAAGATTGTCGTGGCGATTGTCGTCACGCTAAAGCTGCGGGACCGAATTTCTCTCAATGAATTGGAAAATCGTTCATGATCAAGATAACAAATCTTCATTACAGATACGACTCACAGGCCGCACCCGCCCTTCAGGCGATCGACCTGGAGATACAGGACGGCCGGTATATTGCCGTCATCGGATCTAACGGGTGCGGAAAGACCACCCTCATCAGACACCTCAATGGGCTCTTGACACCAAGTAAAGGAGATGTCCTGGTGGACGGTATGAATACCAGAAAATCCAATGCCCTGAGAGACATCAGGCAGAGGGTGGGCATGGTGTTCCAGAACCCGGACAACCAGATCGTCGGAATGACCGTTCAAGAAGACGTTTCATTCGGTCCCGGAAACCTGGGACTCCCTTCCGGGGAAATCCGAGACAGAGTCGAACAAGCCCTTGAACTCGTGGGCATGACGGCCCATGCCGACAGGGCGCCCCATACCCTCTCCGGCGGAGAAAAACAACTGGTCGCCATTGCCGGGATCCTGGCCATGAATCCTTCCCACATCGCCCTTGACGAACCGACCTCGTTTCTCGACCCCATGGGGCGAAAAAAGTTCCTGGGTGTGATCAAGTCTCTTCATGCAAAAGGGATCACCATCATCCATGTAACACATGACATGAATGAGATCGTGGACGCGGACCGGGTACTCGTCATGGGCGGGGGGCGAATTCTTCTCGACGATGGCCCATCCGAGGTGTTTTCCAGGTGCGACTGGCTGCAGGGATTGGGGCTGAATGTGCCTGCGGTCACGGAACTTCTATGGCGCCTGAACCGAATGGGGGCCGACCTTCCCACCGGTATCCTGACCATGGACGGCGCCTGCCGGGCCATATCGGCCCTGATAGGGCGGCGCGCCGCGTAGGAGGGCGCCGAAACACCGAATGCGGATTGCCCCCGGCCGTGCAATTTTGCCCACCGGCATTTCAATGAAGGCATAAACAATTACGATATGTATAATCTCGGTCAATATATTCCTCAGCGATCATTCATCCATAGTCTTGATCCCCGCATCAAGATCCTGTCCGTGATCCTGCTGAGTCTTGTCATCCTAAATACGCAGGCCTTGACCGCCTTGGGGGTCAGTCTTTTTCTGATTTTCCTCATGCCCGTCTCCCGCATTTCTTTGCGGCAAATTCTGAGTTCTCTCAAGCCCGTCATCCCTTTCCTTTTGCTCCTTTTCCTTCTCCACCTGCTGCTCACGCATGGAGAGACTATCCCCCCCTTCCCCCCCTGGAGGGTAACCCCCACCTATAGCGGCCTTTTCCAGGGAACCATGGTGACATGGCAATTCGCGCTTCTGACCGTAAGTGCCTCTTTCCTGACCATGACCACGCCTTCAACAGGACTGGTGAACGGGCTGGAGCGGCTCCTTCGGCCATTTAAATGGATCGGCGTTCCCTCTCATGACGTGGCCGTCATGGTCTCCGTGGCCTTGAGATTCGTGCCCACCATGCTTGAAGAGATCAGGAACATTCAGGAGGCGCAAATGGCTCGAGGAGCCGATTTCAAGACCGGCCGCATCTTTCTCCGTATCAGGGCCCTGCTGTCCCTCCTGATCCCTCTTATCACCAATGCCTTCCGCAGGGCCGACGAACTCGCCACCGCCATGGAAGGTCGCGGCTATGCCGGAGGGCCTCGCACCTATATGCATGACTTACGCTTCACCGTGAGGGATTACGGCGCCCTGTCGGTGATGGTCCTTATCGGGGGCACCTGCCTGTTTCAGGATTACTTTCTTCAATGGCTGAACCTCTAGACACGTAGTTAGTGCCCATCCGGAAAGGAAATTCGGGCACGATTGAGTTTTCAATTCAGTCCCGCCATGGCGGGATTGCAAGTTCAAGGAAAATAAGAGGTTGCGCGGAGACGTACGAGCAGTACGTCGCACAAGAAACCTCGCAGTTTGACGCGGACCTGTCCCGTCGCAAGCGGGGAATTGCGAAAAAGGGCCATTTCTGGATGAAAACTAGTTAAAGTTTTAGATTAATAGTATTGTGTAATTAAAGGAAAGGACTATGAACGATCGCCTTTTTATTTCGAACCGATCCCACTTTCTCGGGCTTTTCATCGGCATCCTGCTCTTCCTGTTCACCTCAATGGAGGCGTCATGCCAAGAACCCGGAGAGGTGCCCCTGCTCGATCAGGCCCTTGCGACCGTGGGCCTGGACAGAAAGGAGATCTCCATTCGCCCCGATCTCTCCGACAGTGTCCATGCCCTGAGTCTTTTCAAGAGATGGATCAAAAGCCCCCTTGATGCCCCACCTGAGGCCCAGAGTCTGGCGAAAGAAATCCTTGCCAGCGCCCCGCACCCCCATTTCTTTCTCAATGCCCTTACCGTACCGGCCGATATCGCGCCTCCGCCCCTCCCAACGGGAAACCTGAGGTCTGATTTCCTCCTTCCTGACGGCCTCCCGAAGGAACTGGTACAGGGCATTTTGATTCTCCTGGACGCCGTTCAGGGTGCCGAGGAGATCCTGGCGCCCCTGATGACAAGCGTCTCGCCCGATGAATCAAGACTCCTGGAAAAATACTTTTATCCCGAGGCCGCATCAAAGGCGATCGGGGAGAAAGAACCGGAAGGGCTCCCAAAGACAAGGGAAATAAAGAAGGCCCTGCGAATATTGGAAAGGATCGATCGCAGGGAGATCCTGAAGGCCGCCCTTCTCCTTACGCAGGCCCTCGAAAAAACGGTGGCTATCTTCGCTCGGGTCGGGTCGTGGGAGGGAAAGGTGGACCCGGTCTCCTTCGTGACACCGGTGGGCCGCGTCACGATCGGCGGTACGGGGCCGGATACGCACCGGGAAGAGGCCGCCCTGATCATTGATTTGGGGGGTGACGATGCCTACAACGGGGCGATTGCGTCGGGACGCGACGGCCGGTGTGCCCTCGTCCTCGATCTTGACGGGGATGATCATTATCTGGGACAGGACTTTACCCAGGGTGCGGGGTTCCGTGGAATCGGAATTCTCTGGGATCTCAAAGGGGACGATCTCTATCGGGCGGGAAGGTGTTCTCAGGGGGCGGGCCTCTTTGGCGTGGGTCTGCTGATGGACAGTAAAGGTTCGGATAGGTATCTGGGCGAATCCTTTGTCCAGGCGGCCTCTCTCTGGGGTTGGGGCGGACTTATCGACCTCGAGGGGGAAGACAGCTATCAGTGTAGCCATGCCGGTCAGGCCCATGCCGGGACCCTGGGTGTTTCCTGCCTGACCGATGTGGAGGGCAACGACAAATACCTTTCCGGTGCACGGGCGCCCGACCGCAGGGAGCCCGGCATGAACCAGAGCTTTTCACAGGGCTTTGCCGTGGGCATGAGAGATACGGTTGCCGGAGGATTTGCGCTTCTCGCAGACGGATCGGGAAACGATCATTACCAGTGCGGGTATTTCGGTCAGGGGTCCTCTTCCTGGATGGCCGTCGGGATTCTCTATGACGAGAGGGGCAAGGACACCTATTCGGCGCGACGCTATTCCCAAGGGGCGGGGATTCACTTTTCTCTGGGCCTTCTCCTGGATGTCGAAGGTAACGATCATACCCATACCTGGGGCGTTTCCCAGGGATGCGGCCATGATTACGGCATCGGTATCCTCCTCAATGAATCCGGAGACGATACCTATGTCTCGGGCTGGCTTTGCATGGGGGCCTCGGAGGCCAATGGTATCGGCCTGTTCCTGGATAACGCCGGGGATGACGGCTACGACAATCCGCAGGGCATGGCCGTAGGCCGCCTCATCCAAAAAAGACGGGCAGGAGGTCCGGGGATCTTTGTCGATGCCGGGGGCAGGGACAGGTACTCCGGTCCGGGAGAGGATAACAGCGTGTGGGGAGCAAACCGATGGAGCATCGGCATGGACGGGAACCAGGTGCCGCCCATTGGTGTGCATCTTTCTCCTCCCGAAGGCCCCCCGCCACTCAACCGGACGGCTGCAAAAGAAAAACAAAAGGAAATCGACAGGCTTTCAAAGTTGCTCCGCCGAGCTGAGGCCCTTCCCCAGCCGGCAAAGACCGAGAATCTGCTGACCGCGGCCTCTCACTGGGGGCATGAAAGGGACCTTCCCAAGAAGGCCGGAGAAAGGCTCCTGGCCCTGGATGCGGAAATTACCGTTCCCATTGTCGCGGGCTTCTTAGATACCCCCGACATCATGACCCTCATCTACATGCAGACCTTTTTCTCCGTGCATGCATCCACGGCCCTCCCCCTACTGATAAAAAAGGCGCAAGATTCGAATCCCCGCATAAGCGCGAGGGCCCTGTCCTACCTGGGGGCATTGCGGGATACCCGGGCACTCACGGCCTGCATCAAGGGCCTTGACCATGACTCATGGAAAATCAGGTCATCCGCGGCCGCGGCCGTCGGCGACATCCTCGACAAAAATCGTCTGAAGGGTCTTCTTCCCCTGAAAGATATCCTTGACAAGGCCCGAAAAACACCGGACCCGGCCCCCCTGAAAGACTATCTCAGGGAAAAGCAAAACCCGTTGAAGGCCCTCTCGGTCCTTACCCGGTCCGCCTCTCTTGGCTATGCCACCTATGAGCAGTTTTCTTATCGACCTGAAAAATACAAAAAAACCCAATGGTTGAATGATTTTTCTCATGTTCTTTTTGAGCACCTGGACGAAACGGTAGACCTTATGGAAAGATGGATCAGAGATATTCGGGAATCGGAGAAGATCGCGCCCCAAATCCTTGCCTTACTCGACGACCCCGATCCGGCCGTGCGAAAGGCGGCCGCCTATTCGCTCGCGCAATTGGAGGTCACGGCCGCCCTTCCCCACCTGATTTCGGCCCTCAAGGACCCCGTCCCTTCGGTTCGTGACGCCGCGGTACTGGCCCTTGCGCGGTTCGGAAAAGCGGCCCTCGACCCCCTTACCTGCGCCATGGGCACCGAGACTTCAGCCTTCAAGATACTGGCACTGGACCTGTTCGGAAGGATCAAGAGCAAGGAGTCTGAAAAGATCATTGAGACGTATCTGAAGGACTCCCACCCCGGGGTGAGACGCGCTGCCGGGCAGGCCATGGGAAATGAGAGGGAGAGGGAGTAAATATCCGGGTCCGGAGGACCTCTGTGTAAGAGATTTTTTCTCACGCCCGCTCGCTTCGCTCACTCGAGACACAGAGCCACCAGAGAAAGACAAAAAAACAAACATTTTACTTCAATAATTCAAACAGTTAGTCTCAAACTTTACAAAATCACATCAACACCTTATTCCTTCTCTGTGTTCTCTGTGTGAGATAATTCTTTTATTGTTTTTTCTCGAGCGTGCCGCTCCCGCCTTGCGGGATTCGCTCAGCGCTCCAGACACACTCGGACTGTTTGCTGTGCCAGCCCCAATGAAATGGCCCTTCACGATTTAGACTTAAAAAAAGGGGATTCATGGCCCATCCATGGCTGAAGGCGTTCCCCAAAAAGCAAACCGTTAAATTTTTGAGGGATTACCGGGAGGTGAGTTTGATCTCGATACGCCGGTTCTTACGGTAGGCCTCGCCCGTTTCGGCCGGGTCGATCGGGTGGAATTTACTGTGACCGGCCGCAACCATTCGGTTTTCGGAAACCCCCTGACTCGCCAGAAACCTGACTACCGCGACAGCCCTTGCCGTCGAGAGCTCCCAGTTCGAGGCAAATTGATCGTTGTGAATCGGGACCCGGTCCGTGTGCCCGTCTATCCTCAGGATCCAGTTGAGATCCTTCGGGATTTTATTGGAAAGCTGTTGAAAGATCGTCGCCATCTTGATCAGGTGGCCTTTCCCCTCGCTCCCGAGTTCCGCGGAACCGGATTCAAACAGCAACTCCGCCTGAAGCACGAACCGGTCCCCTTTGATACGCACATAAGGACTGTCACCTAAAATTTCTCTCAGGCGGCCGAAAAATTCGGATCGGTATTGCTCCAGCTTGTTGACCCGCCGCGCCAGTTCGATGTTCAATCGTCTTCCCAGTTCTTTCAGCTCGACATCACGGGCGGCTTTTTCCGTTGTCACCACTTTGAGTGCACGGCCGATCTCTTCCAGTTGCACCCTGAGATCCGTTATTTGCCGGTTGAGTAACGCCACTTGGGCCCGCGCATCGGCCGAAAGCCTCCGTTCCTCTTCGAGGGCCTGTTTCTGGTCACCCACGACCGCGGAAAGGGCCTGAATCCGAATGTCCTTGTGTTCGATTTCCTTCTGGGCGAGCACGGTCCGCTCTTCCTGGTCGGCAAGGCGGGCTTCGAGGGCCTTGGACCTGTCCCTCAATGCCACGATCTCGGTCTGCCTTGATTCCAGGGTCCCGGCCAGTTGACCGACGCGTTCTTCCAGCTCCACACGCACCTTCTGAAGCGCGTCGATGTCTTCCTGCAGGCTGGCGATGAGACCCAGTTGTCCTTTGATTGTCTCCCGATCCACAACCGACTGGTGCGTCAAATCGGCGACACGCGTGTTCAGATCCTGCCGTTGTTCGATCAGGCTGTTGACCCTTCCGGACATCTGCGAGACCTCATCGGCCAGGGCCTTGCTGTTTTCTTCTTCCAGCCCCAAGACCTCGGTCAGCTCGGCCAGGCGCCTGTGCAGGACATCCAGTTCACTTTCCTGACCCGAAAGGATCTCGCTCAGCAGGAAATGGGCAACCGCGAAGATCATAAGGACAAAGATGACGACCATGAGGAGCGCGGAGAGGGCGTCCACATATCCCGGCCATACGTTGACCGATCGCATCGAGTGTCGTTTTCCTGCGGAAATCATCGCCTGTTCTGCTACCTTTCCCTTGTTTTCGAAGATTCGATTGGGGTGTCCTGCACCTTTTCTTCCCCGCTTTGGATCAACCGGCCCATGAAAGCATTTTGTTCATGCATCTCCTTAATGAGGATCTCGAGTTGGTCTTCGACGGAGGCCCTTTCCATGGACGGCGCTTCGGGGTCGATTCCCGGTTTTTCCACCCTGTCGATCAATTGTGTCACCCCCCACAACCACTCTTCCATATCGTTGAAGAAACGATTTTGGGCATGCCCGGCCTGGATGTCCAGAAAACCCAGGACCAGGGAGCCGCCCAGACCGAAAAGCGAAGAACTGAAGGCGGTGCCCATGCCGTTGAGGGGCTCCTGAAGGCCCAGTTTCAATGTCTTGAAAACCAGGGCGAAATCCCTGTTTCCCACCTCCAGGCTGCCAATGACATTCACCACTGCGGCAATGGTGCCGAGAAGGCCCCAGAAGGTCCCCAGCAGGCCGAGAAAGATCAGCAACCCGATCATATAGCGGGATATCTCCCGTGATTCATCCAAGCGTCCACGAATACCGTCGAGTACGGTCTGCAGGGATAAAGCGGACAACCTGAACCGGTCTCTGTGAATGCCGGAGAGGTGTTTTGTGAGGGATTTGAGCAGGTGCGGGCTTTCCTCGGCCACGGATACACCGATTCCGCCGGTTCGAAACATCTTCATCCAGGTGATCTCGGGCTCCAGCCTGAACACCTGGCGCATATTGATCCCGATGCCCACGCCGAGCGCCACGAGGATAAGGAGGTTGAAGCCCCAATTGGCCATAAAGGCAGACGCCAGGGGTGCATACAGCAGGGCGCAGACACCGCCGACAACGGCAAGATAGATAC
>CAZXWJ010000150.1:0-10111 GCA_964644375.1 uncultured Desulfobacteraceae bacterium
ATAGTGAAGGGAATCCACCGGGGATCTTCCCTCGGGATATCGAACACGGCCTGGATATAGGCGGCATAGGCCTCGATATCAGGGCACATCACCGTGATATCCCCGGGTGTCAGGTCTTCGTGTCTTTCAAAAAGGTCCAAAATCCGGTCCTGAAGCACTTCCATCTCCCGCATGGGACTGTGGCACGAATGGATTTGTAAGGAATGGTCTTCACTCGACAGGGGTTTCTTCTCCTCCGGACCTCTTTCCCTGAGATTCAGGATATCCGATTGAATGCATGAAAGAAGACTCTCCTCGCCCGAATCGATAAAAAGGGGAAATTCCCTGGCTTCCAGTTCCTGGATCAGGTCGAAGAAGTCCCTCCCGAGGTTTCCCATGGAGGCAAGCAGGCTGTTTCCCCTTTCAAGGTGAAGGTCTTGTTTAGGTATGCGGCGGGATTTCTCCCCGGCTATGCGACGTTTCATCTCCCACCCGCCGAGGATGTCGCCCCAGTATTCCTGACAGGGGTTCATGAGGAAGAGGTTGATTTCCGTGAACGGAGACAGAGCCGAGAGGATACGCACATGAAATTGAGGCAAGGCCGAAATGCCAAAGACCGAGAGCCGCTCGGGGAAATCTTGCTGCGTCTTTTCCAAGGCCCTCACCCTTCTAAGAAAGGTCTCTGTCAGGGCGGCCCGGTGTTCTCCCTCGTGTCCCCGGGTCAGCTCCCGCCAAAGCACGGCCTGCCAGTGGGTCCCCTGCCCTTTTTCCCATCGGCCGATCATTTCGGGACGGAACAGGAGGTACTGGTCAAAGAGGTCCGCAATCCGTTCCGAGAGCTGGAATTGTTTGAGGAGTTCCCCGCCTTTGCCGAGATAATTCCTGAGGCTTACGAATTCCGGTTTTGAGATTAGGCCCGGAATTCGCGTCATGATCCGCCAAGTCATAATATCCGGATCAAAGGGCGAGCGTTCCGGTGCGTCAGGGAAGATTTGTCGGAAGAGATCCCGGACAAAAGCGTTTGGGAAGGGAAAGGCGTAGTTGGCGGCGATGCCATGGTGGCGGGCGAGTTCCATGGAAAGCCACCGCTCCATACCCCGGCTCTGGACCACGATGATCTCGCTTTTTAGAGGGGAAGTCGAGGAATTCCCTAAGACCTCGGCCAGGGCACTGACCAGGATCTCCATTCGGTTGCTCGTAAAAAAATTTATACCTGCCATAGGGAGCGGTCAATTATCCGTTTTCGGTTGCAGGTGGACGGCACATCAAGCCCTTATTGTCTGAAAATTCTCGACCAGGGCGTTAATCAGGAATCAGGTCTTGAATACATTCATTCCTGCGGCATGGAGAATATTCGAAACCTTCAGGATACAATCACATCCACAAATTTGAATGCCAGGGTATCCACCAGCCCACGGTTGCTGATTCTGAGTTCCGGCAACACCGGAAGGCCGAGAAGGGCCATGGTCATAAAGGGTGAAACCAGATTGCATTCAAGGGCCTTCCAGGCTCCGTCCAGTTTTTCAATCTGTCTCTGAACTTCCCGAACCGGGCGATCCGTGAGCAGTCCGGCAACGGGCAGAGGCAGAAGCGCAAGGACCTTCCCATCCTTTACGACAATCATGCCGCCTCCGGCCTTGCTCAGTTCGTTCCCGGCAACGGCCATGTCGTCTTCGTTCATGCCCACAATGAGAAGGTTATGGGTGTCATGGGCCACAGTGGAGGCAGCGGCCCCGGACTTGAGTCCGAACCCCTTGGTAAAACCCAGTCCCCTGGTCCCCGTGGCCTTGTGCCGCTCGAAGAGTGCGACCTTTGCAATGTCCTGGGAAACATCCGCAGAGAGATTCCCGTCAAAGGCATCGAGAGTAGCGGTTCCATGTGTCGTGCCCACCTTGGCCTCCTCAATCTCCATAACCCTTACCGTAGACGTCTTTCCCTCGGCCCTCAGAATAAAATCCTCCCTTTGCAAGGTCTTTCCCAGGTTCATGGTCTGTTTGGACCAGTCGGGATAGGTAACAGGCGGTTGATCCGCAATCATTTTTCCCGTCTCTGCGACGAGCCGCCCCCCGATGATAACCTTTGCAACCTTTACGCGGGTAAGATCACTGATCAGGAGGATGTCCGCCACTTTAGATGGGGAAATACTGCCAAAATCCTTGCCCATCATGAAGCACTCAGCCGTATTCAGGGTGACCATTCGGATGGCGGTGATGGGATTGACACCCTCTTCGATGGCCCGTTTGACGATGTGGTCCAGGTGTCCCAACTTGATCAGGGTTCCGGGGTGAATATCGTCGCTCACCAGGATGGCAAAGCGACTTGAAACCTGTTGTTCGGTCAAAACCCGAATGACCGTCTTCAAATCATGCCAGGCAGAACCTTCCCTGATTTTGGCATACATCCCCAGGCGCATCTTGGCCAGGGCATCTTCAGGTCGAACCGACTCGTGACATGAGCGGATGCCTGCGGCCGCATAGGCGCTAAGCATGGGGCCTGTCTCGGGGATAGAAAAATGACCGGTAATAGGTTTTCCGGCCTTGAGAGTCTCCTCGATCTCCCGGTGAACCTCCTTCACGCCGTTGACCACACCGGGAAAGTTCATGAGCTCACCCAGGCCGGCGACGCCCTCCCATTTCATGGCATCCGCAATCTCTTCCGGCCCGATGACGGCCCCCCCGTCCTCAAAGCCCGGTGCGGCCGGCACGCAGGAAGGCACCGTGGTAAAGACCCTCAGAAAGGCCTGATTTGCTTCTTCCATCATGAGCTCGACGCCCGGCAGGCCAAGGACATTGGCGATCTCATGGGGATCCATGAAGACGGCCGTCGTCCCATGAGGAACGACCGTGTTGCTGTACTGAGAAACGGTCAGCATGCTGCTTTCCACGTGCATGTGTCCGTCCATAAAACCCGGGGCAAGATAATGTCCCGTCGCATCGATAACTTGGGTATTGTCGCCTATGCAGGCTGCGGCGTCGCCGACAAGGGCAATCCGTCCCCTGTAGACGGCGACATCCATGCGGTCCTGGATTTCATGGGTATTGACATTGACAAGTCTTCCGTTTTGAATGACGAGATCTGCAGGGCGTCGACCCATGGCCACATCGGAAAGTTCCAGGGTCATCTCTTCGAGCGGAATAAATTTTGCCATGGATCAAGGCCTCCATGCGGTGACTGCATCCAGGCGTTGCCTAGACGACAGGACAAGAAAGAATCCGGGTCCAGAAGGCCCGGCTTTGGTTTAACCCCGAAGGGGTTTTATCTCACTGGACTTTCAATGGCTAGGGATAGTTTGAAGGTCTCTTCCACAAGGGAGAGGCGGCGCGTCCTTCTGCAACGCTCGGAAAGGACGATAGATTCGACTTCTTTCACGGTCCAGTCCAGATCGTCATTGAAGATGAGATAGTCATACCAGGCACAGTTTTCAATGTCATGTATCGCTTTCCGGAGCCTGCTATCGATTACGGCTTCCTCGTCCGTCGCCCGTCCCCTCAATCTCTTTTCGAGCTCATGGAGGGAAGGCGGCAAAAGATAGATCAGGGTACTTTTTTCTTTAAAAAATTCTCGAATATTGGCGCCACCCTGTGTATCGATATCCAGGACGACATCCAGCCCCTCGGTCATCAGATCTTCCAAGGACCCAAAGGAGGTCCCGTAATATCCCTGGTAGACCCTGGCCCACTCCACGAAGGCACCCTCATCGATCATTTTCTTAAAGGTCTCCTCAGCCACAAACCGATAGTGGACCCCGTCCTTCTCTCCGCTTCGGGGTGCGCGGCTCGTGTGAGAAATGGAAAAACCCAGCCCCGTCACTTTCTCCCTCAGGCGCCGGATAGCGGTAGACTTGCCGACCCCGGAGGGTCCCGATATGATATAGAGTTGGCCGGGCACGATTACTCTTCCATTTCTTCCTTGGTCAGTTTGAAATCCGGGCTGAACCGCTGAGCAATGGTTTCCGATTGAATGGCGGACAGAATCACATGGTTGCTGTCGGTAATAATCACGGACCGGGTTTTTCGCCCCTGTGTGCCATCAATCAGCCTTTTCTCTTCACGGGCTTCATCGCGCAGCCGCTTGCTCGGTGCGGCATTAGGAGAGATAATTGCGATGACCCGATTGGATACGACCGAGTTCCCGAAGCCGATGTTCACTAGTTTGTGACTCAAAATTTTGCCTCCTTTTACCTGACAACAGGGCGTGAGGGGAAGCCCCCAAACCATATCAATTGAAAAATGCGGTTTTCTGCAAGATGCAAAATTCATCGCGCCTTGCATATTGCAACATAGTGAAAATCACCCTTAGGTTTACTCAACGTTCTGAACCTGCTCCCTCAGTTTCTCAAGCTCCGCCTTCATTTCAACCGCCCTACCGGAGATAGAGGCATCCGAGGCCTTAGAGCTCAAGGTATTCACCTCCCGGTTGATCTCCTGCAGGAGAAATTCCAACCGCCGGCCAATGGCCTCATCCTTCTGCATGTAAAGGCGAAATTGATTGAGATGACTCCTTGTGCGAACGATCTCTTCCGTAATATCGCATTTATCGGCAAAAATCGCCACCTCCTGATTCATCCTGGTCTCATCCACCTCCACGTTCTGATGCAGTTCCCGAATTCTGTTGTTGAGCTTTTTACTGTATTCCTCGACCACGAGAGGCGCCTTTTCATGGATATTTTCCATGTGTTTTTCAATGGTTTCGAGTCTTTTGAGAAAATCCTCTTCGATGGCCTTTCCTTCTCGGAGTCTCATCGTGTCGTAGGAATCCAGGGCAAGGGTCAAGACCGTCTGAAGTCCGGGCCGCAGGGCTTCGACATCCACATCCAGGGGCTTGACCTGAAGGACGTCTCTCATCTGGCAGAGTTCATGGGGCTTGACACGATCTTCCAGCCCGAAATCCTCCCTAAGTTGCTCAAAAATACGAAAATAGGAATCAACAAGGGGGCGGTTCAGTTCCAGGTCGTATTCCGCCTCGCTGTTTTCCTTCTGCATCTGAACGGTGACATCGATTCGCCCTCTTCGAATCCTGGAGGCCACTGCAGAGCGGATCTCGTCCTCTAAGACCTGGAGGGATTTGGGGATGCGCAGGATAATATCCCGGTAGCGATTGTTGACCGATTTAATCTCTGCCGTGAATCGCACACTGTCCTGAATGGTTTCGCTGTTACCATAACTGGTCATGCTCTTTAGCAATTATAACTCCTTTAATGTCGACCGAGGGAAAACACTCATTTACCGCGTTACCTTTTCCCTCGTCATTGCGACGTATTCCTGGTGTATGCCTCATTCCTGATAATCTTGGAAGCCTTGCATTCGAAAAAATTTTCCATGGCCTCACATAGTGATTTTCTTAAGGCTTAAACGTTTACAGAATTCGGGATCAGTTCTTACTCTTCGATCCCCCTCACCTGCCTCTTGTACAGTTCCCGGATTTCGTTGAAATACGTTATGATCCCTTCATCGGCATAATCCATATAGGTCCATTCCAGTGCCTTGAATTTTCCTCTCCGAAAAATAAGGGTGAGGTCGGCGTAGACTCCCCTGGAGAGATAAACACGATGAATATAGTTTTTCCCGGTGGCCAGGATCAGTCTTTCCAGGCAGATATACCCTGGATCGATATTGATGCGTCTTTTTTCATCTTTCAGGTATCTCCTCTCGATTTCGTTTGTCCTGAGTTTGACGGTCACCAGGTCTTGAGGATGGATCAGGTTCTTGAAGGATAAAAAACGGCGGTAAAGGGGCCAGCCCATTTCACGCGCATAGTATCTGGTGCGATCGAAAAAAATTCGAGGGCTTTTCCAGTCCAGGGGGCCAAATATTTCCTGGAGTTCAGCTATGACTTGGTCGAGCAGACTTTCTTCCGGGGAAAAAATACTCGAAATCAGTTTGACGTCTTCTGCTTCGCTGGGAGTACTCATGGTCTTATTGCCTGAATCTAAAGTAAACAATCTTGAAAAATTTCCTAAATATTATCAACCCCTTAGATAAGACGGTGCCGTATAGCCTCTTTAAGTTCCTCGGCCGTCACCGTAGAGGTCCCCACCTCCCCCACGACAATTCCGCCCGCAAGGTTGGAAATAATCGCTGCGGATGTGAGATCCATACCCGAGGCCAGCCCCAAACTCAGGGCGCTGATCACCGTATCTCCGGCCCCTGTGACATCAAAGACCTTCCGAGCCACGGTCGGAATATGAATGATTTCACCGTCTTTTTTAAAAAGGGTCATCCCGTCTTTTCCCTGAGTGATCAGAACGGAACGGCAGTTCAAAGCGCTCAACATCTTCCGGCCGGCCCGGTGCAACGTCTCTTCATCCACGATTTCTATATGGCAAAATGCTCCGGCCTCATGATGATTAGGCGTGATGACATCGACGCCGTCGTAATACTCGAAATTACCGGTTTTGGGATCTACGGCAAGAACGATATCGGAATTCCAGAGGAGTTCTCTCAGGCCCTTCATCAGTTGTTCGGAGATGACTCCCTTACCGTAGTCGGCTACGACGATGCCGGTTAAGGTATTACGCGTACTTGAAACAAATTCAAGCAGTCTTTCAATGCTTTTTGGGTGGATATCCTTGCGGCTCTCCCGGTCGAAACGCACGACCTGCTGATTATAGGCAACAACCCGTGTTTTGATGCTTGTTGGTCTGCCCGTCTCCGCAAGAATGCCGTCAGTGGGGCACCCCAGGCTCTGCACTCTTTCCATGACTTCCTCGCCCGTGCGATCATCCCCCACAATGCCGCATAGAATGCACTGCCCACCCAGGGAGACGATGTTATGGACCACATTGGCGGCTCCCCCCAGCATCTTGGTTTCCCGCTTCACCTCTACAACCGGGACAGGGGCCTCGGGAGAAATACGGGAGACATCTCCCCAGACATACTCATCCATGATGATGTCTCCCACGACAAGAAGTCTCGCCTTGGAAAATTGATCCACGGTCTTTTCTAGTTTGTTAACCTTGTCCTTCAATTCAAATTTCTGAACCATAAGTTACCCGTTGATTCATAATGTCTTGATGGAATTCGAGGCTTCCATGCCCCGGATTTCATGTCCTTTATTCCAGATTAATCCACTGGGTGACGCCCGGTTTCTTCAACTCGCAAAACGCACGCATGTTCATGTTATTAGTGGATAAACGTAATCGAGCAAATTATCATCTTGTCCTGAGATTGTCCAATAATTTCATGAGGCGGCTTTTTCTATCCCACGCATCGGGGGATTGCCTTCCACCAATAATCTGCGAATTAGGCACCAAATTTAGGGGGAAGTATTCATATTGACTTTTTCTCCGCATGCTCCTATAAAGGATACCCGTTTTCCTGATCCAGCACCTTTTGGGGGCTGTGACAATGGGCAAACAGACACGCTGCCCACCGGAAAACAAGCAAAATCAAGCAGTTACGGAAAGACAGCCTGACGGTTTGGTTCAATTCACAAGTCTCTTCCCGCTGCATTGACGGTTGCAGAGCGGTTTGACCATGACCGATCATTTTTCGGAGAAAACGCGGTGAAAATCATTATCGTTGGGGCTGGCGAAGTCGGCTTTCATATCGCACAGAAGCTTACGGAAGAAAATCAGGAAGTCTTCCTGATCGATAAAGACGCTGAAAAAATTCGACGGATCAATGAGAATTTCGATGTTCAGGCCATTCTGGGATCCGGCACCAGCCCCAAAATTCTGAAGACTTCCGGGATCGTGGATGCCGACATGCTCGTGGCCGCCACGGACAGCGATGAAGTCAATCTCATGGCCTGTCTCCTTGCCCGCCACCTCAATCAATATATTCTTAAAGTCGCCCGTGTCCGCAGTCCCGAATACCTCCAGGAAAAAGAACTATTCAGTGAGAATCTTCTCGGTGTGGACCAGATTATCAATCCCGAATCCGTCATGGTCGACACGATTCAAAACCTCATGACCGCTCCGGGGGCCTCAGATGTCATCAATTTTGTCGGCGGACGGATCAAGTTGATCGGAATCACGGTCGGCCCTGATTCCCCCTTTGCCGGTCGCCAGCTTGCCTCCTTCAGGGATATGGAGGGCAAAATCCTTATCGGAGCTATTATTCGAGGTGAACAGGTCCTGATTCCCCACGGCAATGATACAATTCAGTTAAATGACCTCGTTTATATCGTCGTGCGCGCCGAGGAACTCCTGGACGAATGCGGTTTTCTGAGCCTGGACGATCATGCGCCCAAAAGGGTAATCATTGTCGGGGCGGGACAGACAGGCACCGCCCTGGCCAAGGCCCTGGACCAGACAAGGACCAATGTCAAGATTATAGATCGTGACAGTCAGTGCTGCACGGCCCTGGCCGAAGAACTGGAACGGGTCATCGTCATCAATGGCGACGGCACCGATAAAGGCCTGCTCCAGGAAGAGAATATCGAGGATGCGGATTTTATGGTCGCCATCACGGGCGATGAGGAGAGTAACGTCCTGATCTCACTGCTGGCCAAAGAACTCGGAGCAAAAAGGAATATCACCCGCATTAATAAATTGAGTTATATTCCCCTTGTCTCCGCCATTGGAATCGATACGGTGGTCAGTTCCAGGCTTTCGGCCATCCGGGCCATCCTTCAGTATATCCGCAGAGGAAAGATCATCTCGGTTGCCCCCTTGAAAGGGGAGCATGCCGAAGCCATCGAAGCGGAGGCCTTAGAGACATCGGATATCGTAAATATTCCCCTTTCCAAGGTACGGTTCCCCAAGGGGGCGCTCGTGGGCGCGGTGGTACGTGGCAATGAGATCATTATCCCCCGGGGTGACACAGTCATCAGGCCCAAGGACCGCTTGATCATCTTTGCTCTCAGGAAAGTAATTCCAAAGCTGGAAAAACTGCTTACCGTAAAACTGGAATACTTCTAATGCATTCCCAACAGCTCTTTCGTTTTATCGGAATCCTCGTCTTTTTCCTCGGACTGTCCATGGTCTGCCCACTTTTCGTATCCGCTCTCTATGACGACGGTGTTCAAAGACCCTTCATTTATTCTATGCTCATTACCTGCGGGGTCGGACTTCTCCTCTTTTTTCTGACCAGGCAGGGAAAAGGCAACCAACTGAACCACCGTGACGGGGTGGCCATCGTCACGCTGGGCTGGGTGGCTGCCGGCCTGGTGGGAGCCCTGCCCTTTCTGCTTTCCGGTTCCATCACCAACTTCACCGACGCCTACTTCGAATCCATATCTGGCTTTACAACCACCGGAGCCTCCATTCTTACCAATATTGAAGGCCTCCCCAAGGGCGTGCTCATGTGGCGGAGCATCACCCAGTGGTTTGGGGGCATGGGCATCATTGTGCTTTCCATCGCCATTCTACCCTTCCTCGGAATCGGTGGAATGCAACTCTACAAGGCGGAGGTCCCCAGCCCTGTCGTGGACAAGCTGAAACCAAGGATCTCCGATACGGCAAAGACCCTCTGGAAGGTCTACATGCTGATTACCGCCCTGGAAATCGTGCTCCTTTTCGTCGGTGGCATGTCCCTTTACGAGTCCGTCTGTCACACCTTCTGCACCATGCCCACCGGGGGATTCTCTCCAAAGAACACCAGCATTGCCCAATACAACAGCGCCTATTTCGATGGGGTCATCATCGTCTTCATGCTCCTGGCGGGCATCAACTTCTCTTTGCACTATCGGCTGATCTCGGGCGATTTTACCATCTTTGGCCGGGATCCGGAATGTCGCGTTTTTCTTATTATTTTCGGATTATTCACACTCTTGGTCACGTTTAATATCTATGGACTATACGACTCCATTGGAACCGCCTTTCGGTATGCAGCCTTTCAGGTGAGTTCCATTTTGACCACCACGGGTTTCGTGACAACGGACTATGATTTATGGCCCCCCTTTTCCCGGATGATTCTCATTCTGTGCATGTTCCTCGGCGGCATGGCCGGGTCCACAGGAGGCGGCATGAAAACCATGAGAATCATGCTCCTGGCAAAGCAAGCCTACCAGGAAATTTTCAGGATCATTCACCCCCATGCCATTACCACGGTCAAACTGGGTGGCAAGGCCGTACCCGCGGACATTCTGAACAGCATATGGGGCTTTTTTGTCCTCTATCTGGGTCTTTTCGTAATCTCGGCCATCATTATGGCCCTGCTCGGGCTGGATATTGTTTCGGCCTTTTCCT
>CAZXWJ010000151.1:0-10066 GCA_964644375.1 uncultured Desulfobacteraceae bacterium
GGATTTGTTGAACAGCGTCCGGTCGCATAGGCCCAGCCGAAAAACGATCTGTAGGTACTTAAAAAAGATGATCCACATGTCCTTTGTGCAGGACTGAACATGCTCGCGGCCAAGGTCGGTAATCAAGCGGCTTTATTACGGTATTTCGCAAAATATAGAAACAAGACGGATCCATTTCTTGGTTTAAATCTTAATAGCGCCGCTGACGAAATTCGTCGTATCGCAGGCGCAATCCGAACACTCGATCCAGCACGATCTTCACTGAGATCCACAGCCATGGGGCTTGAAGGACAAGCAGGAGCCTTCTACTGGAAACAGATTGTAAATCTTTTACCGTCCAATTTTGGATTTAGTGGACGCAGAACCCGGGGTGCACAAGACCCAGTGAACCAGTGCCTCAATTATATGTACGCCTTGTTGTACAGTGAAGTCTGGCATGCAGTTGTAAGAGCAGGTCTAGACCCTTATTTTGGGTTGATTCACGGTTCACAAAGGGATGAAGGCAGCCTCGTGTTTGACTTAATAGAGGAGTTTAGGGCACCCTTTGTCGATCGTTTGGTCTTTGCCATGTTGGGACGCGGATTTCAACCTGAAATTGGTTATCATCGCATTCTTAAGACCCGAAAAAGAAAACAACTGGCTCGGGCCTTCAAGAAAAGCTGGTCAAAAAAAATCTCCTGGCGTTCGCAAAAACTAAACCCAGCCGCAATTCTTGAAAACCAGACCCGAAGCCTCAAAAAATTGTTCTTAGGGGAAGGTTTGTATCATCCTTACCGCATGAGATGGTAATGGGAATGAACCAATAGCGGACATAAGCGGCAAGATATCATTTCTGCATATATGCCCCAGCTCAAAAGAATTGATGCTTCTATGGGGGAATGCGGGGACCCTAGCCAGGATATCCCCGCCTTTACATAAACCGGGTCCTTTCCCTGAAATCCTTTCTCGGGACCTGCATGGGCTCCCCGTAGGGTTTACCGATGCAGACGAGACCGACAGGAAACTTCTCTGCCTCGATATCGAGAATCCCCCTCAGGGCCTTTCGATCAAAAAGCGTGAACCAGAGGCTGGAGAGTCCCAGTGCGTGGGCGGCCAGATGCATGTTCTGAATGGCGGCCGCACAGGCATGCTGGTAGGCGACGCTGCCCTCTTCCTGAAGCGTGTCCACTCCGCTCTTTTTGGGATCACCGACGACGACGATGAGAACCGGAGCGGACTTCAGGAAATCCACCGAGTACTTTTCGAGCCACTTCCAGCCGCTTGTCTCAAAGGACCACTGCCTGCAGCGGTCGGCCTCGGTGAATATCTTCTCCCTGATCTCCCGGTTCATGATCACTATGAACTCCCAGGGTTGCATGTTGAGCGGCGACGGTGCCCACGTCCCGGCCTCCAGGACCCTGGCAATGAGGTCATCACCAACCGGTTCCTCCGCGAATTTCCGGTAACTCCGCCTTTCCTTCATGGCTGTAAAGACGTCCATCTTCTGCCTCCTTTTTTGTTTTTCTTCAGGTTCGGCAATATGATCCAGCCATATTCTGGGGCATGCCAAAATCTTGCAAAATCCAGGCAATAAAACACCAAGAAATAGGGTAACAGAGGAGGGTTTTTACATCAACAGGGATAAATCGGATTCATAACAATATTTTGTTATAAGCGTTTTACAAAACCTTTCTTTCTCGGTATTATCACTTCAAAGTTCCAGACCCTGAAGCAGGATCCGGAGATCACCTTTGACAATCATCCAATGGACGCACATTTCTGGTCAGTTTTGGAGGCCATGCACGAATGAATAAGACACAACTCAATTTCGAGGAAAGCAAAAAAATTCTCAAAAAATACGGGATCCCCATTCTCGGAACACGGGTCGCCGACCCTGGAGATGTCCTGGAGGCTGCGGAATCCGAGGGTTACCCCGTTGCACTCAAGGCCCTATCCCCCGCTATCATCCACAAAACGGACGCCGGAGCGGTAGTCCTTAACCTAAAAACCGGCAAAGAGACCCTCGCAGCAATCCGGGAACTGAATGAAAACCTTCAGAACCGGGATTTGACGGCATCGGAAGGTATTCTCGTCCAACACATGGCCGATCCGGGTTTTGAACTTTTTATCGGGGCCAAACAGGATCCAAGTTTCGGGCCCGTGACCATGATCGGCCATGGGGGAAGCCTTGTGGAATTGCTCGCCGATGCTGCACCGGGCATCGGCGTCCTGGCACCCGAGCACGTGGAAAGCATGCTATCCAAAACTATGGCAGGGAAAATTATCGACGGGTTTCGGGGGCCGTCCTTGGACAAGGAAGCGATCATCGATCTCACCATCCGAATCTCTCTCCTCATGTCCGAGCATCCCGAGATGGCCGAAATCGACCTGAATCCCGTCATGGTTTACGAGAAGGGCTTTGCCATTGTTGATGCTCGACTTATTCAGGGGCCCCCTGTCTTTAACCAGAGAGACACAAAGATCTCACCCGCAAAGTTGAAAAGCCTGAATGCCATGTTCAATGCGCAATCGGTCGCCATTATCGGGGCTTCCAGACCCGGGACCGCGGGGGGGATCATCCTCAAGAACTGTATGGGAATAAACAGGGTCTACCCGATCAACCCGCATCTCGAAACGATCCAGGGGTTGACCTGTTATCCGGACCTGAAACACCTGCCGGAGGTCCCCGACGTAGCGGTCTTTGCCATCAATGCCGCGGCCACGGTGAAGACCTTCGAAGAATTCTGTAACCTCGGAGGCAAAGGAGCCGTCATATTCAGCGACGGTTTTGCCGAAAGCGGCAGACACGACCTGGAAAACCAACTGATCGAAATCAGCCGGGCACACGATGTGGTTTATATCGGTCCCAACTGCATGGGTGTTATTGACAATTTTACCGGATTGAACACCCTCTTTCTTGCCGAACATCGAACGGCCCTTATCACGGCACCCAGTGGGATCGGTTTCATCACCCAGAGCGGCGGGGTTGGCGTAGAAGTCATGGAAATGCTGGAAGCGGACAACCAGGGTCTGGGGAAATGGATCTCCTGCGGCAATGCGAGCAGCGTTGGGGTAGCCGAGATCCTGGCCCACATGGGCGAAGATCCCCGAATCAAAATCATCGCCGTTTACATCGAAGGCCTTGCCGAAGGACTCAAGCTCATGGAAGTGGGCAAGAAGGTCACCCGTGAAAAACCGGTCCTGGTCATTAAAGGGGGTGTCGGGGGCGGGGCGGCCGCGACCCTGTCCCATACGGCCTCCCTGGCCGGGAATGTCGTGGCCTTCAAGGCCTGCTGCCAGCAGGCGGGCTTTCACCTCATTGACGAACTCACCGAAGACCCCAAAATCCTTGTAAACACCCTTTCAATCCTTACGACCCAGCCTCGCGCACGGGGAAATCGTGTGGCCGTCGTCAGTGTGGGGGGGGGCGCAGGCATCCTCCTGGCCGATCAGATCACGGCCGAGGGCATGACCCTGGCGACGTTTGCCCCTGAAACCGCGTCAAAGCTTCAGCGCTTGATGGGCAAGCATATCCGGGCGGATACGCCGGAAAATCGAGCAAAAATTATCAGTCAGATCGGTAATAATCCCTTTGATCTTTTTGGGGATTGCGACGATGACCGTCTTCTCGATACGCTGAAAATCATCGACGAGGACCCCAACACGGATATCATCCTGACTGCCCTCTATCACCAGGTTCCCTATTTGTCGGAGTATCTGCCGGAACGGTTGGTGGACCTGAAGAAAAGAATGAGCAAACCCCTGATCCTCTCACCCCGCGGATTCAGCCCTTTCGTGACCAGGTACCGGGAATATCTGAATGCACGGAAGTTCAATACCTACACCGTACCGATGATCAAACCCATGAGCCTGGCCCTCAGGATCTGGGAAGAATACAAACACCTGCCGTGGCCCTTACAGTAGAATTATGGAAGATCAAAAGATTGAAATTTATATCCATCCCAACCCCGAGATCCGATCCTTTCTGACCTCCCGGGACATTTCCCCTCCCTGCGTAGAGACCTTTCGTCCTCCGCTCACGGCGGATATCGATCCTGCGTTGAAGGCCCTGGGAACGGTCGCATCGCAGATCGTCCGGGACATCCTTTCCATTCCGGGCGTCAGGGAAATCCGTATGAAACCCAATGAGGTCCGTATCAAAAAAGAATCCTCGGCCCTTTGGGGGGACATTGAGGGGAGGATTATAGAGACATTGAGGCACGCCCTGAGGAAAAAGCTGTTAAGATTGGTCTGGAGACGTTCGGAAAAAATAAGGTAACAGGATAGTTCTTTCTCGGTCTTTTCAGTTTTCAAAAACTTATATCAAACCAGAAAGTTATACACCCTCGTGTCAAACGTGCGCAGGGTTCAGCACCCGTGCAAGGACAGAAAAGAACGCAGGTTGACCTTTTTTTTGTTCAGCCCAAGCTTTCTTCGCATCTTGTCCCGGTGAAAATCGAACGCCGCCTTGCTGACGCAAAGAATCTCAGCGATCTCCTTTGTGGTTTTGCCCTCCTTGATGAGATTGGAGATCTGAATCTGCTTGGGAGTGAGACTCGAATGCTTGGAGGAGACCTCTCGATAAAAGGGTGAAACAATATCATGAAGATTTGATTTGATAATCTTCACATAAGCCACATGTCGCGGTTCAAGAGGGACCTTTTCCGCCTTTTTTCGCTCTGTGATATCCACCACATTGATGAGGGTTGCAGGTTCCTCGAAATCTTCGACAACCGTGGCCCGCACCTCGATCCATCTAACCTGCCGGTCCTTTCGAACCCACCGCGTCTCATAATAATCCATGACTTTTTCTTTTCCAGGCGGACCCGGACAAACTGAGAGAAACGGCCCTCAGTCTCGACTTGCCTCACGGCGAGGGCGTGCTGAACTGGGAAATCAAATTTGCCGGTCCTGGTCAAAAAAATGCCGGCCAGAATATCTTTGCCTCTGCGGCCATCAATCAGTGGCAGAACGGCGAAATGAAACTGATCTTTCCGACTGCGATTGCCTCATCGGATCTGAAATAACCGCTATCGTGATTCTGTAGAAGATTGCAGAAAGGTACCGGGGAGGTGGATCCCTGAACGTGCGGCCCACCTCTTTATATCGCTTAAGGAACGGAAACAATGGACGCAACACTCTTTGTCCAACTGCCCATTGCCTGAGTGCTGTTGGGCGGCATTTATGCCCTGGCCAGCATCGGGCTCACCCTCATCTTCGGCGTCATGAAAATCGTCAATTTCGCTCATGGCGAATTCTTGATGGTGGCCATGTATTTGAGCTTTTGGCTTTTTCACTACTTCAAACTGGACCCCTATATATCTATTCTTATGGAAGAAATCATAATCAATCCCGCAAGACTGATCGCCTTTTGCCTCGCCCTTTCCCTGGCCGTTGCCTTATATTTTTTCCTCAAGTTGAGTTATACCGGCAAGGTCATTCGGGCCACTTCCCAGGACCGTTTTACGGCTCTTTTAATGGGAAGCAATATCGACAGGATCTTTAAACTGACCTTTGCCATAGGCATCATGCTGGTGGGAGTCGCCGGGGCCTTGATGATTCCGATCTACACGGTTCACCCCTTTGTGGGATTCGAGTTCGTCCTGGTGATGTTCGTCGTTGTGGTGCTCGGAGGGATGGGAAGCGTCGTGGAAGCCACGATCGCAGGGATCTTTATCGGCATCATAGAAGTCTTCTCCGGTTTTCTGCTCGGCCCGGAGAGCAAAGAGGCCATCTACTTTCTTGTCTTTATCGCCGTTATAGTCATCAAACCGTCCGGACTTTTTGGATTAGAGGGAGAAGAGGAGCTAAAACGTATTGAAGCCATTGACTGAACGATTAAAAACCAAACAGGCCGCCGTCCTTTGCATCGTCCTTTTGATCCTGGTTTTTGCACCGTTATTCATCAAAAATGACTTTTACCTGGATGGTTTTATTCTTATTTTCCTGTGGGGGGCATTCTCCGGTGCATGGAACATCATATCGGATTATGCCGGAATGGTCTCCTTGTGTCACAATGCTTTTTTTGCTATCGGCGCCTACACCTCCACCCTTCTTTTTCTTCGCCTCGGCCTCACGCCCTGGCTGGGGATGTTTGCAGGAGGAATACTCGCTTCGACGGTCGGTGTTATTCTTGGCCTCATATGCTTATGCCTGAGAAGTCATTATTTTGTACTCACTACCCTGGCCTTCGGTCAGGTTGCCCATATCGTATCCCTGAACTGGCGGTCTCTTACCGAAGGTGCGGAGGGAATCGCCCTGCCCATTGAACCGAGCCTCTACAATATGACCTTTGCCGGAAAGCTTCCCTACGTGTATATCGGTCTTTTTCTTTTTGTGGCCGTTATGGCGGTTTCCTATGCCATTGAACATTCGAGACTCGGCTATTATCTCACGGCCTTCAGGGAAAATGAGGACGCAGCCAGTGCCCTCGGGGTGAAGACCGGCAGGGTCCGTGCAAAATCGAAAACGGAAAACTAAGGAAGGCCTTTTATGCTTGAGGTTCAAAACATCAGCAAATCCTTCGGGGGTAACCCGGTCCTTCAGGACATCACCTTTGAAATCAAGAATGGTGAAGTCGTCGGACTCATCGGCCCCAACGGTTCGGGCAAGACGACCATCTTCAATGTGATCACCGGATTCTAACGTTCAAAAACGGGGCACGCGAAATTCAACGGCCGGAATATCACCCAGATGACCCCCGAGGCCATCTGTGAACACAGAGTCTGCAGGACCTTTCAAATCACCAAACCTTTCAGCAATATCCCCGTGCTCAAGAACGTAGCCATCGGGGCACTGATCCGGGAAAAGAGCCTGAGAAAGACTGAAAAAAGGGCCGAAGAGGTTCTGGAATTCGTGGGAATGCGTGAAAAAAGGGATGTCCTGGGAAAGAATCTGACCATTGCGGATCGCAAGCGCCTCGAAATTTCCCGGGGACTTGCGACCTCGCCAAAATTATTCCTGCTGGACGAGGTCATGGCAGGGCTCACGCCCATGGAACTTCAGGACATGATGGAACTCCTACGCAATCTGGTGGATGCGGGGATCACGCTCTTTGTCATCGAACATATCATGAAGGCAAAACGCTTTGTCGAAACCGGTGATCCCGTCACCCACTCACCCGAGACCAACGCACGCATTATCAAAAAAGCGGCGAATTTGTTCGGTGCAGAAGACGTGGGCATCTGTTACGCACATCCCAATCTCATTTACTCCCACCAGTATGACCTGGTCCATGCAGAACATAAACCCCTCGAACTTCCTGAAGGCTGCACAAACGCAATTGTCATGATAGTGGGGATGGATTACACGGCCACGCGCAATTCCCCCGATGCCATCTCAGGGGCAGCCACCGGGCTCGATTATTCGGTCCAGGCGGTATTGGCCAACCTCCTTGCAGCCTTTATTCGGGGCCTAGGGTACCAGGCCGCACCCTCCGGAAACGATACGGCCATCTCCGTCCCACTGGCCATGGCTGCGGGACTGGGAGAACTGGGCCGCATGGGCCTGCTGATTACTCCCCGGTTCGGACCCCGTGTCAGGATATGCAAAGTTTTCACCGACATGCCTTTGGCCTACGACACCTACAGGCCCTTCGGTGTGGCCAAATTCTGCGAGACATGCAAAAAATGCGCAAAAATGTGCCCGTCCGGCGCGATCTCTTTCGATGGCCACACCATGAAAGGACCGACCCCATCCAATTTTTCAAGGGTCCTGAAATGGTACATCAATCCGGAAAAATGCTTCCTCTTCTGGGTTAAGAACTGGATGGATTGCAACAACTGCGTCATGGCCTGTCCCTTTAACAAACCCCCGGGCCGCATCCACGACATGACAAGGCTCTTAATTCGAAAGATGCCCATCTTCAATCGTTTTTTTGTCCGCATAGACGATCTCATGGGTTATGGAAAACCTGTGAAAAACAAGAATTACTGGGAAACGCAAGAATGAGCGTGTTAATTCGAATTTTCAATGACCTGAATTCGAAACTTTTGTTACCCGGTACTTACAAGATTCAGGCGTTAAACCGAGAAGGATGCAGCTGTTATTTACGTTGCGCGACAATAGGCCGCCACAGGCTGAGGCATAGAGAGATATTGTTTATCCCTTTCTTGTTGTGACTTTTTCAGTAACAGCCTGCAGAGGCCCTTGATAGCGTTGCTGGAAGCAAGTGCACCAAGACTGACGACCCACTCGGTTTTCTCCAGGCATATCCGGTCTCTATCCTCCCCGCGATCCATCCTGTCCAGCATTTCCCGATGGTAGAGCTCTGTGGCCTTCAGTGCCTTTTCGAAGAACCCCCTCACGTCGCTTTCGATCACGCCGTTATGACTCAACAGGCCTCGCCTGACCGGCAATTCCATCGCCTTTTCAATGCTGCTGCAATAGGCATCCAGAGAATGGAAATAATTAGGCCAGAAGACATCCAGAGCAGGGTCAAAGTAGCCCGTCATATCGCCCATGGCCAAGTTGCCCTCTTCTTCCTCAAAAAGGCAAATATGGCACGGCGAATGCCCCGGCGTATCGAAAACACGCCACACGATCCCATCGCCCAGATCGATCTCATCGCCAGATTCGACCACGGCATCCGCCTCAAAATGATATTGATCAAGTTTTTTAGGCCGTTCAAGGATGTCTCCCTTGCCTACCAGAATGTTTCCAATCATGCGATCCGCGGGCAAAAATTCCTTGACGAAGGTGTCCCTCTTTAAGAATTTGCAGGCGATTGGACTGGCAAGGACCTTCACGTGGGGCCACAGGCGCCTCAAGCGTGGCACAGCGCCGACGTGATCGGCATGGGTATGGGTCAGGACTATATATTTGATCTTTTCAGGATCAATATTTAATGATTCGATCTGTCGTGCAATGATTTCTGTTGTCGGTCCTGTTCCTCCATCGATAATCATGCCTGTTTCGCCCATAGACAGATAGACCGGGAAGCTCCTCGTCCCCAGCTGGAAAAGGTGTTCTGTGACGGCGATGGGTGGGTGTTTCATTTGTTTCAACGTCCTGTCCTCCTTTGATTTGAATAGTTGTCTTGTTTTTATCTTGATCCAAAAAATCTCCCGGGCCCCGCGAAACATGAAAATTCTACCGAGGCGATCATGCAGAAATGATAAAAAAAGGCCGTAGGCGTTCACACCACCCACGGCCTTTACATTCAGAAAAAGGTTAGCCCATGGGGGGAGAAGTCCCGCTAAAATAGCAGTAATAATAAACCACCACTTGGGCATCAAAGATGTTCATAGGAAACGGTCCCTCGGCTATCAGGGTTACTGAATGCTTCATTTTTCGTTTTTTTTAATATTCATAAAAAAAGCCGCGGGCTTTATGTTGCCAGCGGCTTTCAGAGTTCAAGAAGAATCAATCAAACCAAAGGCAAACCTCTCCTCTCGGCGTAAAAATAAAAACAATAGGTCTGTCCTGATGGGTTGTGTTTCATTCTATTTCGCATGTCCTTTTTGTATAATGGCGTACGATATATTGAGTTATCACTTTTTGTCAAGTATTTTTCACAACACAAAATTTCAAGCCCCCGGGCACAGGTCAGACTTCTGTTTTTCATCCTGATAAAATAAAAGGGCCTCGTATCCGAGGCCCTTTTACTACTCTGAGACCAGAGTATGGAGGAAATCCGTATCCTATTCGAAAACAGGAGACGGGAGGCAAGGGTGAGGGAAAAGCTGAATCCGAGCAGCCTTTCCCATCGTCCCTCAATCATTTGAATGATTGAGGGACACCCCGTGCTTTCACATTTTTGCTCAAACCATGTCTCCTCTTTCTGCGGGGTTCAGGAGGGAACGAGACCCTCGAGGCCCTGATGCCGCAGCATCAGTCCGAAGACGGGTTACTTGTACTTTTCGACCTCGCCCTTGACGAAATCAACATATTCCCGGCCGGGTAGGCCCCTTTTCTCGGCCGCTTTGATATAGTCATCGAACACCGGCTGAACGGCTTCGACCCAACGCTTGCTTTCCTGATCCGAAAGCTGAATGAATTCATTGCCGAGACTGAGGCTGAATTTCCGGCCTCCTTCGTCACTTTCGACCCATGCATTGGCGGTCTTGGTGATCCATTCCTCGCTGAC
>CAZXWJ010000152.1:0-10005 GCA_964644375.1 uncultured Desulfobacteraceae bacterium
ATGGGGGGGCGTATCCTCTGCTACCGCAAGGGAAAAGGCCCATGTCTCGCCATCAAAGGAGACAACCGATACCATGCCATCCTTGGGGGGAAGAAATGTTTTGCCGTGTGCCCGTCCGACACGGCCATCGCCCTGACGGCCCTGGATGCAAGGATCAAGATCGCCGCACCCGATGGCGAAAGGATCATCCCCATTACAGACTTCTACGACACCCTGGGGCACATCCTCAAGCCGGATGAGATCGTCACCGAGGTCCTGGTTCCCCGGCCAGCCGACCATTCCACGCAGGCCTTCCTCAAATTCAGACAAAGAGATGCGGTTGACTTTGCCGTTGTCAGTGTGGCATCGTTCATTTCCATGTCGGAGGGTGTCTGCCGTGACGCAAGGATCGTGCTGGGAGCCGTCGCCCCCATCCCTTACAGGGCAAGGGCCGCGGAAGATGCGATCAAAGGTAAGGCCCTGGACGTGGCGGCGGCCGAGGCCGCAGCGGAGGCGGCCCTTAAGGACGCCAAGCCTTTAAGCAGGAATGCCTATAAGATCGAGATTACCAAAACACTGGTGAAAAGGGCCGTTCTCTCTTAAAAAATCAACTGATTCATCTTGTGTGATTTCCAATGAAAATCCGTTACAGTTCCTGAAACCTGAACTGTAACGGATTTATCACATCTCGATCCCTTTCTTCAAATGACATCGAGACAGGGTGCTCTGTAAAATGAAAAAAACCGAAATTTTTGAGGAGCCCATAGAGCTCTATAAAATATTGAAGTTTGAAAATATGGTCGCCAGCGGCGGTGAAGCGAAATATGTGATTTCTGAAGGTCAAGTTACAGTCAATGGAAAGATCGAAACCAGAAAACGGAAAAAGATCTTTTCAGGCGATATCGTAGAATATGGAGAAAACAAAATCCTTGTACAAACCAAATGAGAACCTGAAGCCGCGTCGATCGGACTGAACAGAATACGAGAAGCAGGGAAGCGGAACAAGGATCTGCGTTGCATTAATCTGTATCCTTATCCGAACCAACGCTTCTGCTTCCGGCCTGGGGCAGAAGCCCGGTGCGGTCGTTCCTCATGCTTGGGATCTGTGCGGGGCATTCCTGCCGCGACGACTGCCTTTGATTTTTGTTCATGTTTTCACTTAATTCATCAATAGGGTTTGCGAAGTTTTTATTCCTCACCCTTTCCTGTTTCACTCTTCCTGAAATGGCATTATTGTACGGTGATACGGGGCATATACCGTGTCTCTAATTAACTCTATGCCATACCCCTTTCTAAGCCTCCTCTAAATGAGCCTCCTCTGTAGTTTGATCCAGCGGAACTATTCTCGCCATCAATAGGTCTCGTTGTAGACTCGATGACTTCCCTTGGACCTTCCCATGCCAAACAGTTAGCCCGTAAGGATCGTTTTGTGGATCCGTCGAAATCTTTACTTCATGCCGACAGGCTGCGGGTAATAAGTAATTCGACGTATATACACATTACGTTGCGATCAACGTAGGTCAAGTCAACTTCTATGCCTAACAAAAGCCTAAACTTTTTTATGAATAGACCGATGTTGGATTGTGAGCTTGGGCTCGAATATCAAGTGGGTTGCGCAACATTATCAGTCTGCTGAAATTTCATTCTCCAACTCCATACATCAAAATTTCATAATCGAAGAGGAGCCTTGTGGTTAAAAAATACGCATTGATGTGCCTGTCTTTATTGTTGATTTTCATGGTTGATTTTGCGCATGCTGAAAATACCGAATTGCTGGAGCTCCTCAACATCCTGTGTGATAACGGAACCATTACTCAGGAGCAGTTTGACAAGCTGAAACGTGCTTCCGAAGGGAAAAAGCAGGAGGAAAGAGAGGGTGATATCGATGTGAAGGTAACCACAAAAGGTGGCCTTGAAATCGCGACCTATGACGGCAATTTTTCGTTTGAACTGGGTGGTCGATTGATGATCGATGCAGGTTCCTATGATAAGGATAAAAACGAACTGGGTAACGGCACTGAACTTCGGCGTGCCCGTCTGGATCTGGATGGTACAATTTTTGCCGACTGGGGTTATGCGTTCGGGGTTGATTTCGCCGGCGGTGACGCGGACGTTAAGAATGCCTATGTGAGTTATGACGGTTTTTGGCCCACACAAATTATAGTCGGTCAGTTCAAGGAACCCTTCAGCATGGAGGAGCTGTCCAGTTCGAAGAATATCACGTTCATGGAACGCGCTCTTCCCAATGAATTTGCACCTGGTCATCATATCGGTATTGGTATCGATATGCCCCGGGAGACGTGGACCGCAGCGCTAGGTCTCTTTGGTGAAGCCTTTGGTGATGATGTTGATGATGAGGGTAACGAAGGTTGGGCCGCGACAGGCAGGGTGACCTTCGCATCCATTCACTCGGATACCCGCGCATTGCACTTGGGCGCAGCCGCCTCCTACCGGAAAACTGACAGCGAAAGAGTGGTGAAATTCAACGCCCGTCCCGAATCGCACCTGACGGATATCAAATATGTTGACACCGGCAAAATAAAATATGTCGATGGCTTGATCAAATATGGCCTGGAGGCAGCGGGAGTTTTTGGACCCCTTTCCCTGCAGGGCGAGTATATCCTTACGGAAGCAAACCGAAGGAACGGGTTCCAGGACGCTGAATTCCGGGGTTGGTACCTGCAGGGAAGCTGGTTCATCACCGGTGAATCCCGGCCTTACAAAATCGATAAAGGTGTTTTCGGACAGGTAGAGCCCCGGAATAAATATGGCGCTGTGGAGGTGGCTGTCCGGTACAGCACCATTGATCTGACCGATGATTTGATCATGGGTGGTGAGGAGGAAAATATCACCTTAGGTCTAAATTGGTACATTAATCCGCAGATTCGCCTCATGGCCAATTACATTATGGTAGAAAATGACGAGGATGCGAATGCGGACGGTGACGCCATCGGGGATGATGATCCAAATGCGTTCCAGTTTCGTTTTCAGCTTGCCTTTTGATAAACATATAGAGGAGTCAACGTGCTTCTTGGCCTAATAAATCGATTCAAATGGATATTTCCCGTCCTTGCCATCCTGTTGCTTTCATATGCCGGTACGCTTGAAGCTGAGGTCCTTCCAGGGGCACTCACTTATTCTAAGAAGCCTCTCGTAAAACGGTCCCTCGTCATAAGCAAAGTCAGTGAAAATCCAAAGAAACATTACAAATACCTTAAACCAATAGCCGATTATGCAGCCAGACACATGGTGGACCTTGGAATTACTGATGCGAAAGTGCTAATGGCAAGAGATAATCGGCAGATGATTAGCTATTTGAGGCAGGGGAAGGTGGATTGGATAACTGAGACACCGTTTTCCGCTGTCATTTTTGAGCAAAAAGGTGGTGCGGAGATTCTTCTGAGAAAATGGAAAAAGGGAGTTCCCGAATATCACACCGTATTTTTTGCTAGAAAAGACAGTGGTATCCGCACGCTGTCGGACCTGAAGGGTAAAACCATTGCTTTTCAGGATCCCGGATCGAGCACGGCGTATTTTATTCCGGCGTCCGTGCTGCTCCGTGAGGGGTTGAGGTTGGCCCAACTTGCCGCTCCGAGGGAAAAGCCATCGAAAGACATGGTCGGTTATGTCTTTGCAGGCCAGGAGATAAATATATCAACGTGGATTTACAGGGGGGTGGTGGCGGCGGGGGCATTCAACAACCTGGATTGGGAAAAGGATGATCATGTGCGCATGTCATTCAGAAAGGATATGAAAATATTCCATCGAACAGTGCCTTTTCCCAGGGCGCTCGAGCTTGTCAGAAAAGATCTTGACCCCAGGATCAAGCAACGTTTGAAAGAGATTTTGTTGAATGCCCACATGGACCCAAAGGCAAATAAAATACTTAAGGCCTATCAAAAGACAAAGAAATTTGATGAATTGGACGAAATCAGTCTTGTTGGACTGGATGATGTTCGGGAACTACTGGAAATTGTGCAATCGGAACTCGAATAAATGATGAAAATCAGGTTGCGGGGTAAATATTCGCTCACTCTTGTCTCACTGATCCTGGTGACCGTGTTGGTTCTGTCCGGGACCTTATTGTTTCGATTTAGATATTCTTTTGCGACGCTCACTGAGGCAAGCTCCCAGGCGATGGCACGAGATCTCTTGCTTCAAATGCAGAAAAGGGGCGAGGTCATCACATGCCTTCTTGCTGAAAACCTCTCCAATCCGCTTTATTTCTATGACATGGAGACGATCCAGAACCTGCTTTCCGCGGCCAAGCAACAGAGAGATATTTCTTTTGCTTATGTCTATGATGCAGCCGGAGTCATCATACAAGACGGGACCGAAGACGTTTTTCCCTATGGTGAACTCCTGGATAATGAGGCGGCCCGCAAGGCGATTTCGTCCAAGGGACGGCTCGTAACAACAACCCATGGTGATATCCTTGAGGTTGCATTACCCATATGGATTGGTGATACCCCGCTGGGTGGAGTAAACGTCGGCCTGTCTCTGAAAAATATTAAGGTGCATATCGCAAAAATGGAAAGGCGCCTGAATCAGATTAAGCGCCTCGGGATGCATCGAACTATTGTCTTTCTGGCAATCACAACACTTGCACTGATCGCATTCGGGATTGTCCTGTCTGTTTTTGCAGCCACCCGCTTAATTCGGCCGATAAAAAAGGTTACAGATTATGCCAAAATAGTTGGACAGGGAAAATATGATTTTGAAATCGTGTCAACAGAGCATGATGAAATTGGGGATCTCATCGATGCCTTTAACAAAATGAAATCTGATTTGAGACAGACGACCGTCTCAATTGATGTGCTTGAGAAAAAAGTTTCTGATCGTACGAAAGAGTTAGAAAGTGCCAACAATGAATTGCTTTCCGAGATTTCCGTGCGACATAAAACGGAAGAAAAACTGAAAAAATACCAGGAGCACCTTGAAGAGGCCATTAATGAACGCACTGCCGATCTGACAAAGTCAAACAAAAAGTTAAAGCAGGAAATGAGGGACCGGAAGCATGCAGAACTGGAACGCGAGAGAATTCAAATCCAACTGCAGCGCGCAAAAAAAATGGAGGCCATCGGAACCCTTGCAGGCGGCGTGGCTCACGACCTCAATAATATACTCTCAGGCGTTGTAGGTTATCCCGAATTGTTGTTGCTTGATATTCCTGAGGGCAGTTCGCTCAGAGAACCCCTCAAAACCATAAATGAATCGGGTAAAAAGGCGGCGGCTATCGTTCAGGATTTGTTAACACTTGCGAGAAGAGGGGTTGCAGTCAAGGAAGTTGTAGATTTAGAGGAGATTCTTCAGGCATTTTTGAATAGTCCTGAATGCAAACGGATCATGACATATCATCCCGGCGTTTCGGTGGAGACGAATGACAGCCACAATCTACCGGGAATCATAGGTTCCTCGGTGCATCTTTCCAAGACGATTATGAATCTGGTGTCCAATGCGGCGGAAGCGATGCCGGAAGGCGGAACGATCCGGATATCGACAGAAAATCGGTATGTCGATGTTCCCATAAGAGGGTATGAACATGTAGAGGAAGGGGATTATGTCGTTCTCACTGTTTCCGACACCGGATCAGGCATACACCCCGAAGATATGGATAGAATATTTGAGCCTTTTTTTACAAAAAAGATGATGGGCAGGAGCGGAACGGGTCTGGGTATGGCAGTGGTCTGGGGAACAGTGAAAGATCATAACGGTTATGTTGAGGTTAAAAGTACAGTTGGAAAAGGAACAAGGTTCGATCTTTATTTTCCTGCGACAAAGCAAGCAATTTCCGAAAAAAAACAGTCTGTTTCAATCGAACAATACAAGGGAAATGAAAAAATACTTATTGTAGACGATGTGAAAGAGCAAAGAATAGTCGCGCATTCAATGCTCTCTAAGTTAGGGTATTCTGTTGTAGCGGTTTCCAATGGAGAAGATGCCATTGAATATATGAAAAAAAACACTGCAGGTTTGGTCGTACTGGATATGATTATGGATCCCGGAATTGACGGTCTGGAGACCTACAAACGGATTCTTGACCTGCATCCGGGGCAGAAAGCGATTATTACAAGCGGCTTTTCCGAAACAAAGCAGGTTAAAGAGGCTCAGAGATTGGGCGCAGGCAAATATATAAAGAAACCGTATCTGCTCGAAAAATTCGGCCGAGAAGTGAGGGCAGAACTGGACCGGTCTTTGCGTTCTTCTCCTCAGTGACCGATAGCAATAGGTGAGAGCCCTATCCGTCTGGGCCTATCTGAAAATGATCAGTTCTCAACATTAAAAATCGGTTTTAACACCTCGGCAGTCCAACAATCCGGTTGCACACGAACGTTTAATCAACAGTTGAAATAAAGGGGCTAAACCCCAAGGTTGCAGCATTAGGGCAACCGCACATCTGCCCCTTTGCTCGAGGGCACGATTTTACCTCATCCAATTCGGGTGCTCAGGTATCAACTCATCGAGCGTTTTCTTCAGCCAGTCCCGAAAGCATGATTTTCCTTCGACATTTTTATGTGGAGTCCATGATCATGAGACAGCGTTCCAACAGGGTCAGCATGGGATGTTCCTGAATTCCGAGCGCCGATAATTTTGATAGAGCCGCATCACGGACAGGGCTTCAACGATATCTTCAAGGCGGCTGAAAACCTGGATCTCATCGAGAAAGAGATTTCGGAGTGTCGTACTCTCAAATTGGGACGCATTAGCGCAGAACATCAGAGGCTTTTCGTAATGGGTCATCAGGGCGATTCCCTTTTTTACGAATTTTTCTTCATCCCTTTGATATGCCGTGATCCAGTCCGGCGTCGTTTCCGAGTCCGTTCCTATAGTGCCATACCCGTGGATGATTACCGCATCGAGTTCGTCGCTGGAAAGCAGTGCTTCGACGATGGACCCCTTTTCTTCAATGCCCAGTGTGCCTCTTCCCGCTCCGAAATCGACCGGGTTTTTGGTGGATGCGCGTGAGGGCATGCCGATATCCCGTAATGTCTCCTGTAACGGCTTTGAGAGTTCCGGGACAGAAAAAGCGTTCGATGATAGAAGATCGGTCAGCATGACACCCCATGAACCTCCCTCTGTGATGACTCCAATCCGCGAACCCCTCAGCGGGGGCAGATGGATCAGGGCATGGCCCAGTTCGATAATCGTTTCGAACCTGGAAGCCTGAATACAACGGGCCTGTTTGAAAAAACCCTCATAGATTTCATAGGAGCCGGCCAGTGCCCCGGTGTGAGATGCGGCGGCTCGATTTCCCGCCCGGCTTTTTCCGCCTTTGTAAACGATGATCGGTTTTTTAGGAACGATTTCCCGCGCGAGTCGTATAAACCGTCCGGGGTCTTTGATCCCCTCGATATACATGAGTATCGCCTCGGTTTCCGGGTCCTCCCCCAGTAGATCCAAAAAATCGACGCACTGGAGATCCGCTTCATTGCCGGTTTGCACAAATTTGCCGATCCCGATTCCCTTTGAATGTGCACGACTTATAATATTGTGGACCGCGAATCCTCCCTGGCAAATGAAACTCATTCGTGAGGATTTCAATTGGAAGGCATTTCCTCCCGTTGCATAAAATTGGGCGTGGAGGTTGTAAATTCCGCTGACATTCGGACCGATGATCCTGATATTTTTGCGCCGACAAAAGGCTGCGATTTCCTCCTCAAGGCGCTTTCCATGGCTGTCGGTCTCTGCGAGGCCTGAAGAAATGATAACGACGCCCCTGGTCCCCTTGCGGGCGCAGCTTTCCAGCGCCTGCAGCAAGCGGTCCGCAGGAATGGTAATGACGGCCAATTCAATATCTCCCGGGATTTCGTCGAGACCGGCATAGGAGGGCAACCCGAAGAGTTCTTTCGTGGAAGGATTCACCAGATACAGACGACCCGGGTAACCGCTTTCTATCAGGCCGGCGGCGATCCTATTTCCCCAGGTACCTGAGCGGGTGGACGCACCAATAACGGCGACACTGTCAGGGTTAAGAAAAAAAGAAAGGTCCATTTTGAAATTCCATTTCTGAAAGTCGATTTTTCTTGACATTCATCCCCGATTTGGCTTGAGATGATGATAGGTGCCTGTACAATCCGACAACCTCCACTTGGGAGAATCCCAATGGAAACCCACCTCAAAATGTGCAATCCAATCTTCTAACAGATTTTTTTCCGTTCTGTTAGGATGCATGAAACCCTCTTCCAAACCGCCATCACATTAAAAGAAAGGAGACTGCTATGACGGAAATTACGCAAAAGCATTATCTCAGCCTTCAAAAAAGATTTGGAAAGGTCATGACTTCAGTCGAAAATCTCGGCAAAACGTTAAAGACCGCCGGTCCCATTAAGGCAAAGGAAGCGGAATTGATCCAACTAGCAGCCTCCCTTGCCATTCGATCAGAGGGTGCGGTGCACAGCCATGTGAAACGAGCTCTTGACGCGGGAGCCACTGAGGAAGAAATCTATCATACCCTTATCCTGTTGACGAGCACAATCGGGTTTCCAACTGTCATGGCTGGCATATCCTGGATTGATGATGTCATGAAGAAATAGTCCGGGAGAAATGCCGACTTTCGAATTGTTAAGGTTAAAACCGTGTGGCACTTTTCAAAACAGTCCATTCGATCGAATTCCTACGGAAGACCTTCCGTCATTCCCGCGAAGAATACATATTTTCCCCTTGACAAGTTTTTCCCCCATGGCTTATAAATAAAGACATGATGAATCGGATAGACCATATCACCATACGCATCAGGGACGGGCTTTACTCATCCCTGATCCATGAGGCATGCCCTTTTGACGGGAATTGGTGGTGGCGTATCCGGCGGTTGGAGACGTGTCACTGACCATCATTTTTTAAGGTTAAGAGCACTCCAAAGCCCGCTGTCAATAAGACGGCGGGCTTTTTTTTTCGGGGAGTATTGTAATGGCATTCAAAGAGATCACAGAAAATATCCTCCTCTGGTGGCGCGGATGGTTTTTCGCGGGGGGAGACGTGTGACTCTGCTGTAACGGAAAAGAACACACGAAGGCCCGCCGCGGAATCCCCGGTGGGCCTTTTTTGTTGAGGTAATGCGGATAATTTTTTAGTCATCCATGAAAGAAAGAGAAAAATATGAAAGGAGAAAAAAAATGAACAACGACTTCGTGGTCCTGAACAAGGATGAAATGCCCAGGCAATGGTACAATATATTGGCCGATATCAAGATGAACCCACCCCTCGGGCCGGATGGAAAACCTGTTTTGCCCGAAGATCTGGCCCCCGTGTTCCCCATGAATCTCATCGAACAGGAGGTCTGCACGGACAGATGGATCGACATCCCGGAAGAAGTTCAGGATGTCCTCAAGATCTGGAGGCCGTCCCCCCTCGTCAGGGCCAGAAGGCTCGAGAAGGCCCTGGAGACTCCTGCAAAGATCTACATCAAGGATGAGTCCGTGAGCCCCCCGGGCAGTCACAAGCCCAACACGGCCGTAGCGCAGGCCTATTACAACAAGGCCTTCGGCGTGAAAAAATTGACCACGGAAACAGGCGCTGGCCAGTGGGGAAGCGCCCTTTCATTCGCCTGCTCTCAGTTTGGCCTCGAATGTAAAGTCTATATGGTCAGGATCAGTTTCGACCAGAAGCCTTACAGGAAAATGATGATGGAGACTTGGGGCGGGCGGTGTGTGCCGAGCCCCAGTCCTGAGACGCAGGCGGGCCGGGAAATCCTGGCAAGGGATCCTGAGACGCCGGGGACCCTTGGCATTGCCATCAGCGAGGCCGTTGAAGAGGCCGTAAGCGATACCACGGGCAAGACCCGCTACGCCCTGGGCAGCGTCCTGAACCATGTCATGCTGCACCAGACCGTCATCGGGCTCGAGGCCCGAAGGCAGTTCGAGAAAATCGGGGAATACCCGGACGTGGTGATCGGTTGTGCCGGGGGTGGGAGCAATTTTTCCGGACTCGCCTTTCCTTTTGTCTACGACAAGATCAACGGGAAAGACATCGAGATCTACCCGGTGGAACCCAAGGCCTGCCCCACCATGACCCGGGCCCCTTTCGGCT
>CAZXWJ010000153.1:0-9987 GCA_964644375.1 uncultured Desulfobacteraceae bacterium
TCTGCAAAGGCGAGATACTTGCGGTTGGCCTGGGATTCTCCGGCAAAGGCTTCCTGCAGATTCTTTTCCGTTTTGCTCACGGCATATCTCCTTTATTATTTAAAATAGAAGTATCGCGGACGATCGGTTATTTCGCACCCGGGTGGTGCCCTGACCCCACAAAATGATAAAGGGAATAATAAAACCCACACAGGGATTAAAATAATTCAATGGCATCGAATCGAAAATAGGGTGAAGTGTGTATTTTATGAAAAAAAAGACCGGATTTAAACGAAGTCCCCGGCAGGGGTCCAAACCGGAAGTTACAGGGCAATTATCTCGGGCGGCCTTCGTCCTGCATCCATGCATAGGACCTGTGCCGGTACCTGGCACCCGACGGAACGACCCGAAGGACTGTTTCGGGGCCCGGGCATAGACAATAGAAGGCGCCCGAACTCACGAGATTGTCATCAGCGGTTAAATGATTATTATTATCATATATACCCTGACAGAGCAAGGAGGTGACCGGGATGTCCCTATCGCATGACAAGACAGGTGCCGGAGCAAGGCCCAATCGGCTCATCCATGAAAAGAGTCCCTATCTGCTTCAACATGCTCATAATCCCGTGGACTGGTATCCATGGGCCAACGAGGCCTTTGAAAAGGCCGAAAAGGAAGACAAACCTATATTTCTTTCTATCGGCTACTCCACTTGCCACTGGTGCCATGTCATGGAAAAGGAGTCCTTTGAGGATCCGGAGGTGGCCGGGCTCATGAACGACGCCTTTGTGTCTATCAAGGTGGACAGGGAAGAGAGACCGGACCTTGATCATGTCTATATGGCCGTTTGTCAAATGATGACGGGAAGCGGCGGATGGCCTATGACCATCCTGATGACGCCGGACAAAAAACCCTTTTTTGCGGCGACCTATATCCCCAAGGGAGACCGTTTCGGTCAGTCCGGTTTGACGGCCCTTATTCCCCGTATCAAGGAGGTCTGGGAGAAACGCCGAACCGAGGTCCTCGAATCGGCCGACAAGGTGCTGGACGCCCTCAAGGGCATGGAGGGCGCGGCATCCGCAGGCGATCTCCAGGGGTCGGATCTCGACAGTGCCTACGGGGAACTCGCCAATCGCTTCGATAAGGACTATGGCGGTTTCGGCCAGGCCCCCAAGTTTCCCTCTCCGCACATCTTTCTATTTCTCCTACGCTACTGGAAACGAACCGGTCGTGAGGATGCCTTAGAGATGGTTGAGAAAGCCCTCCGTGAAATGCGGCAGGGCGGTCTATATGATCAGGTCGGTTTCGGCTTTCACCGCTATTCAACCGACAGGGAATGGCTCGTGCCCCATTTCGAAAAAATGCTCTATGATCAGGCCATGCTGGCGGTTGCCTATCTGGAGACGTACCAGGCCACGGAAAGAAAAGAATACAAACAAACCGCCGAAGAAATCTTCACCTATGTCCTGCGGGACATGACCGCCCCGGAAGGGGGATTCTATTCCGCCGAAGATGCGGATAGTGAAGGCGTGGAAGGGAAATTCTACGTCTGGAAGGAAGAGGAAATCAGAGAGATCCTCGAAAAGGAAGATGCCCTTCTCATTTCCAAGGTCTTCAATGTAAAGGAAAAGGGCAATTTCCTCGACGAGGCCTCGCGGAAGCACACAGGGGCCAATATTCTGTTTCAGGGAAAATCGCTCTCAGAGACGGCCGCTGACATGGATATGCCTCTCGCGGTCCTTGAAGAGCGTATCGACTCGGCCCGGCGTAAACTCTTTGAGGTCAGAGAAGAGCGGGTTCATCCCCACAAAGACGACAAGATCCTCACGGACTGGAACGGCTTGATGATTGCCGCCCTCGCAAAGGGGGCCCGGGTTCTGGGGGATTCCGCCCGGGCAGCGGCGGCGGGGCATGCCGCGGACTTTATCCTTGACCAAATGAGAAAGCCCGACGGGCGTCTGCTTCATCGCTATCGGGAGGGGCGGGCCGGGATTCCGGCGCATCTGGATGACTACGCCTTTTTCATCTGGGGATTGATCGAACTCTACGAAGCCACCTATCAGGTCCGGTATCTGAAAACGGCTCTCGAACTCAATCGGCACATGCTGGAGCACTTCTGGGACGAGGAAAAAGGAGGCCTCTTCTTTGCGGCCGACGACTCCGAGGACCTGATTGTCCGAAAAAAGGAGACCTATGACGGGGCCATTCCTTCAGGCAACGGCGTGGCCATGCTCAATCTCCTCAGACTGGCACGGATGACCGGGGATGCCGCGCTGGAAGACAAGGCCTCAAAAATCGTCCGTGCCTTTTCAGGACAGATCAAACAAATGCCATCCGCCTTTACACAGTTTCTGGTCGCCGCGGATTTCGGGATAGGGCCCTCCCATGAGGTGGTCATTTCCGGCCCTTCAGGATCGAAAGAAACGCAGGACATGCTGGACAGCCTGAGAAAGTCCTTTCACCCCAACATGGTCACCCTCTTCAGGCCGCCTGATTCGGAGAACCCTGAAATCGACGACATCGCTCCCTTTGTCCGAGAACACCGGCCCATCGACGGAAAGGCCACGGCCTATGTGTGTATGGGCCATTCGTGCAATCGGCCCACAACCGAAGTCGATATCATGCTGGAGATGTTGAATCAGGGGTTGAAGGAAAAGGATTGACCACCGGACCTTATCGCTGGCAATATTTCCATCTTAATGAACTTTGTGAATGATGTGGTTCACCCAAATCGCAGCCGCAAATTCATTCAAGAACAGCTAATTATTTTGCTATTTTTGTACCCTTCAGGTCAATTCTTTACTCCCTATGTGCCCGCCAAACAATGAAATCGCAGGCTGCTCTCTGCTATCTTCAATAATAGAAACTCTTCGAAGAAAACGATCTCCTCAAATCCTTGCCAAGTCTATGCATTAGAGATTACTTCACACAAAACCCATTTTGCTCTAATTTTTATCCTTCCATTTGCAACTTCTGAAATTCTTATCAGGAAAAGAAGTGCCCATATCTAAGCTCACGAGTCAGGCTATTTTTTTCTTGACAGCCTTCCCCATTTCTGATTTATGCTTCTGGCGAATAAATTATCTAATTTAAGCTATTTGGGAAAATCTCCACATAGTCATCGCGATATATTTTCGAAAGGGAATTGAATCAGATTTTCACCATCAGATAGTAGTAGCATATCCCGCCCAGTAAACAACAGAGTATTGTGAAAATTTTGCCCCATCTCCCATAACTTGAAGGAGTGCAGTAAACCGACTCAAGCTCAAAGGTGAAAACCATGAAAAAATCGACTGTTCCATTCACTGTGCTTTTACTTCTAGGGTTTTTTACTCTCCCGTCTTTTGCCTTTTATGTTCAAGTTACATCGAATATTTCCGGTCCGCTCACGGGTATAAAGGTCTATGCGTTTACCGAAGCCGGTTCATACACGGGACTCATGGAATAGAGCAATATGTTATTCATTCTGAATTCTCATGCTCGTGAATTTCCCAACTGATACGGACATCACCTACGCCTACGACCAGGGAACCGACGGCAAGGGACGGTTGACGGCCATGACCGATGCTGCGGGGAGTCTCACCTTCGGGTATGACGCCCACGGCAGGCTCACGACCAAGACGAACGTGATCGACACCCTGAGCTTTACGGTGGGCACGAGCTACACCCCCGGGGCCGGGTGAACACCGTGACCTATCCGGGCGGAAGGACCCTGGACTACACCCGGGATTACATGGCCCGGATGGAGGGGTTGAGTACGACCTTTGGCGGGGTGACACAGCCCCTGGTGAGCGGCATGACCTATAACGCCTTCGGCGGGCCAAAGGGGCTCAGCATGTCATCGGGCGGGGAGGTCAACAACCAGTCCGGTTCCTCCTGCGGGTGCATCGAGGTGGCCAATCCCGGCACCATGATGGAGCGCACCTACACCTATGACGGCAACAAGAACCTGACGGGCATTACGGCCCCCAATACGCCGTGGTATGATCAGAGCTTCGGATACGACGCCTTGAACAGGCTGGAGACCGCTTCCGGGTCCTACGGGGATATCACCTACATTTATGACGGAACGGGTAATCGATTGACCCGGGATGTGAACGGTGAGATCGAGACCTATGATTACGATGTCACGGGCAGGAACCGCCTGGATGAGATTGCCTTCAGCGGAACCACGGAGGTGCTGACCTTCAGCTACGATGCCAACGGAAACACCACGACTTATGGAGACCGAACGCTGATCTACAACGAGAACAACAGACTCGTGGAGGTGAAGGAAGGTGAAAACACCATTGCCACTTACGCGTATAACGGACTGGGTCAAAGGTTGAAGAAGACGGCGGGAGGAGTCACGACCTATTACGTCTATGATCAAAACGGGCAGCTGATCGCTGAGACTACCTCGGGCAACACCACGGAGTACCTCTACATGGGCAAGATCCACATGGCCATGGTGGATGCCTCGAGCGGGGATTTTTATTTCTACCTCAATGACCGCTTGGGCACGCCCCAGCTCATGACTTATGGGAACACCACCACGGTCATGTGGGAAGCGAGGTATAAACCCTTCGGGGAGGCCATGGTGCATCCCCAGTCCGAGGTGGTGAATAATTTTCGGTTACCCGGGCAGTACTTTGATGGGGAGACGGGGTTTCATTATAACTACCATAGGTATTATGATCCCAGGACGGGGAGGTATTTGACGCCGGATCCTATTGGCCTGGAAGGAGGAGATTATAACATTTATCTTTATGCCTCAAATAGTCCCATAATGCTCCAAGATTTCTATGGGTTAGCATGGTATGATTTTACTTTTTTAAATCCTGAGACAAGTACCTTGGCAAGGCAGCTTAATTCTATCGCACAAGGAATGGGTGGTCTTCTAGCCTATGCGTTAGGTTATGAGGAGGCTGGGAGATTGGCTTTTGCTGATGCTGTTGCGAACTCTGGACATGCAATATTGGAAGAGTCTAATGCTTCATCTTGTGAATTTGCAGCTTATTATGGCGCTCTTGGTATTTCTGCAATATCTGCAACAGGTGCTTTAATTGGTGGCGTAGCAGAAATGACTAGTTTAATTAATACCTCACCACAGTCAAACAATCTTATTAGAGTCATATCTAAACCAGGGAGATGGGGATTTAGACTGGATAAAGCTCATCATGGAAAACGATGGGGGCACCCCCACTTTTGGCGTTGGTAAGGAGAGTATATGGCCAAGTTTCAAAAGCCTGACTTCAAAAAGAAGTCCTTGGAATTAGGAATGGAAAACAACGAAGTATATATTTATGGCACGAAAAACGGATTACGAGCATTAGTAAAATTAATTCAATCGTTAATTGACAAACCTGAGAAAGGGCATGTTCATCTTGAAGATTATGAATTATTAACAGAAAATTCTACTGTCGGAGTTGTGGCTATTTTTGAAGAATAAAAATCATTAAAACAATCCCATGATAAGGAAAATAAATCACTGTCGACAGCATTTAATTTTCTGGCGATTAAAACAATGTAGTTATTTGGATTGAAAATCAAACGTATCCAAGTTCTTTGACAATTTGAAAAGAGCGATATCGCACATTCTGTTTCGTGTATTTTAAGGCCCTAAATGTGGCAAAATGGCACCCTTATTGAAGCATAAGACTTGCGGACTTCCCCACCGACATGGACATCACTTACGTCTACGATCAAGGGACCGACGGGATGGGTCGGTTGACGGCCATGACCGATGCGGCGGAGAGTCTCACCTTCGGGTATGACGCCCACGGCAGGCTCACGAGCAAGACGAACGTGATCGACATCCTGAGCTATAAGGAGGGCACAAGCTATACCCCCGGAGGACGGGTGAACACCGTGACCTATCCGGGCGGAAGGACCCTGGACTACACCCGGGATTACATGGCCCGGATGGAGGGGTTGAGTACGACCTTTGGCGGGGTGACACAGCCCCTGGTGAGCGGCATGACCTATAACGCCTTCGGCGGGCCAAAGGGGCTCAGCATGTCATCGGGCGGGGAGGTCAACAACCAGTCCGGTTCCTCCTGCGGGTGCATCGAGGTGGCCAATCCCGGCACCATGATGGAGCGCACCTACACCTATGACGGCAACAAGAACCTGACGGGCATTACGGCCCCCAATACGCCGTGGTATGATCAGACCTTCGGATACGACGCCTTGAACCGGTTGGAGACCGCTTCCGGGTCCTACGGTAATATCAGCTACACGTATGACGGAACGGGCAATCGACTGACCCGGGATGTGAACGGCGTGACCGAGACCTATGACTACGATACCACAGGCAGGAACCGGCTGGATGAGATCACCTTCAGCGACGCGTCACCCCAGGTGGTTTTCGGGTATGATGCAAACGGTAATACCACGACCTACGGAGACCGAACCCTGATCTACAACGAGAACAACAGACTCGTGGAGGTGAAGGAAGGTGAAAACACCATTGCCACTTACGCGTATAACGGACTGGGTCAAAGGTTGAAGAAGACGGCGGGAGGAGTCACGACCTATTACGTCTATGATCAAAACGGGCAGCTGATCGCCGAGACCACTTCGGGCGCCGTCACCGAGTACCTTTACATGGGCAAGATCCGCATGGCCATGGTGGATGCCGCCACAGGAAATTTTTACTTCTACCTCAATGACCGCCTGGGCACGCCCCAGCTCATGACTTACGGGAACAGCACCACGGTGATGTGGGAGGCGAGGTATAAACCTTTTGGGGAGGCTGTGGTGCATCCACAGTCCGGGGTGGTGAATAATTTCAGGATGCCGGGGCAGTACTTTGATGAGGAGACGGGCTTTCATTACAACTACCACAGATATTATGATCCGAAGACTGGGAGGTATTTAAGAGCGGATCCGATTGGGCTGGGAGGGGGAATCAATCTTTTTGCTTATGCGAGGGACAACCCCATAAATTTTACTGATTTCATAGGGCTAGACGTTCGTCTTTACGCTTCAGATGCCTTTGGTTTTCAAGCCTTTAACCACGTATATTTTTATAGTACTAAAACAGGGCGAACAAAAGGCATGGCAGGTTCAGGTTCATTAGGAATTCAATCAGGAGGTGGACTTGGAGGTGGTGATCCAAAATTTGATCCATATATCACAATTAATTTAAATGGGATGAATGAAGTAGATTTCATGAATGCTCTTGAAACTTATCCAGGGTGGGATACTGGTATCTATTTTCCATGGATAAATGATTGCCATATAGAAGCGCAAGAGGCATGCGAATATGCGGGCGCTTCCTATCCCGGATGGTCCACAGGGAGAATTAATATAGATGATAATATCTTCACCTCAATATTCAAGCAGTTTAATGCTTATATCCATAATTTGATTTCATCTTCAATGAGAAAATGGTAATAAACACAAAACATAATCTTTGGATATAAAAATGAAATTATTACTAAAATCCAAAATATTGCTACTTCTTCTTCAAACGCTCTTTTTTATATTCTGTCAGTACGGTTGTGAAAGGAGACCATATTCAGGAAAATTGTTTTGCTATCCTCCTTATTGTAAGCCCCATGAGGATAATTGGGAATATCGCGGATCTGTAATAGTAACTCAACATGAAAAAGGATCTTTTGCTAAAAAGACTCATAAGATTATCACTATTGAGATAAAGGACAGAGGCGGGACAAATTACTTGTCTGATGAATTACGGTTTTATTGCGCCAACATTGATACACATATCAAATGGGACCAATTTGATAAAATAGTAATTACTTTATTTGAGGTGGGAAATAAATTTGAGGATGATAATTACAATAAGGCACTTATTGAAAATGGTCCTAATAAATTGATTCAATTAAACTACCTATTCAAACATTCTACCAACAAATTTGTTCGATTGGATAGTGTGGATAGTGGGACGCCCATAAGAAACTAAATAACACCGATAACATTTAAGATTGGGCCGATTTAAGAAAAACAATGAACTCTCCTCATCACTGAATATCACACACATCCAAGTTCTTTGACAATTTGAATAAGGACCAAGCGTTACATTCTGTTTCGTGATTTGCACAGGTAGAAATGATGCAACGTCATTAATGTAGAGGATTTTCCACTTGTGGACTTCCCTAACGATACGGACATCACCTACGCCTACGACCAGGGAACCGACAGCAAGGGGCGGCTTACGGCCATGACCGATGCCGCAGGGAGCCTCACTTTCGGGTATGACGCCCACGGGAGGCTCACGACCAAAACGAACGTGATCGATACCCTGAGCTTCACGGTGGGTACAAGCTATACCCCCGGGGGCAAGGTGAACACCGTGACCTACCCCGGCGGCAGGACCCTGGACTACACCCGGGATTACATGGCCCGGATGGAGGGATTGAGTACGACCTTTGGCGGGGTGACACAGCCCCTGGTGAGCGGCATGACCTATAACGCCTTCGGCGGGCCCAAGGGACTCAGCATGTCATCGGGCGGGGTGGTGAACAACCAGTCCGGTTCCTCCTGCGGGTGCATCGAAGTGGCCAATCCCGGCACCATGATGGAGAGGATCTACACCTACGACGCCAACCAGAATCTTGCCAGCATTACGGCCACCAACACGCCGTGGTACAATCAGAGTTTCCAGTACGACGCCTTGAACAGGCTGGAGAACGCTTCCGGTTCCTACGGTGACATCAGCTACACCTACGATGGTGTGGGGAACCGTCTCACCCGGGCCGTGAGCGGGGTGACCGAGACCTATTATTACGATGTCACAGGCAAGAACCGGCTGGATCAGATTGCCTACAGCGGAACCAGGGAGGTGCTGACCTTCAGTTACGATGACAACGGCAACACCACGACTTATGGGGACCGGACCCTCATCTACAACGAAAACAACAGGCTCGTGGAGGTGAAGAAAACGGTGGACGGGGTCATGACCTATTACGTTTACGATCTTAACGGTCAGTTGATCGCTGAGACCGCTTCGGGGGCCACCACCGAGTACCTCTACATGGGCAAGATCCGCATGGCCATGGTGGATGTCACTACGGGTGATTTTTACTTCTACCTCAATGACCGCCTGGGCACGCTCCAGCTCACGACTTATGGAAACAGCACCACGGTGATGTGGGAGGCGAGATACAAACCCTTCGGGGAGGCCATGGTGCACCCTCAGTCCGAGGTGGTGAATAATTTCAGGTTTCCGGGGCAGTACTTTGATGAGGAGACGGGATTTCATTATAACTACCATCGGTATTATGATCCGAGGACTGGGAGGTATTTGAGGGCGGACCCGATTGGATTCATGGGCGGGGACTTAAACCTCTATGTTTATGTTTCTGATAATCCCTTTAACGCAGTTGACCCCCTCGGTTTGGAAATTATCCTTAAAGGCTCAACCGAAGAGCGAGATCTACTAAGAAAATATCTTAGCAGAATTGCTGGCACTGACATAGAGATTGATTGCGAAGGCAATGTCCTTAGCAATTTTTCATCTCCGTCAGAGTTCTCTCTGATTGAGAAATGGCTTAAGGAGATCATTATAAGCCCATACAGCGTCAGTGTTGAATTTGGAGTCTGTCAATTTGGCATAGCTGGGTGTTTTAAGACTCTGAGCGGAGGAGGTGCAGTTGCGAGAATTGATCCCCGATTGAAAGTCCCTAATCAAAGAAAACTGTGGTTTAACCCGAAAGGATTATTAGATTCCATTGAGTTCTATAGGCCTGAAGGCGCACTCGCTCACGAATTGTTGGGTCATGGCCTAGACTATGTAAGAACGATACCCAAAGGATACACCGTAGACGACAACACGTCTGCCATCAGGCGCGCAAATATTGTAAGGGCTTTGCTTAGCATTCCGCAAAGAGAAAACTAGAGAATTGGAGGGCCGAATGCAAGGAAAATCAGCTAAAATAGCCTTGGGGGTCGCCTTGTTATTGGCAATCGCAGGATCAGCCTTATTGCTCCGATCTGAGATTGCTGGAGCCTATTATGAATGGAGGTATTGCAATGAGATCGAACAAGCAAAAGACATCCTAC
>CAZXWJ010000154.1:0-9837 GCA_964644375.1 uncultured Desulfobacteraceae bacterium
TCGATAATTTCGCGTGCCATCCAGAGAGAATAAATATTATTGGTCGTCTCGTATAACGGGCTGAAAATATAGTCGATTTTAATGTCCCCTACCTGCGTACCTAAAAATTCTTTTATGTGATTTTCCAGATGTCCTGTCACCACAACCAACCTTTTGAAACCATGTTGATTGAGGTTTGAGATCAACCGTTCAAGTATCGACATGCCATTGACTATTGTCAGACATTTGGGCGCATACTGTGTAAAGGGAAACAAGCGGCTACCCATACCGGCTGCAAGAAGTAATGCTGTGGTCACATGTTCTTCATGGTGATAATTATGCATCAAATATATATCCTTTCCTTAAATGTGAAATATCTTACTGCAGACATCGATGGAGAAAAAACGAGTCTGCAGCTTATGAAATTTTCAAGCAATTAAAGAGATTAATAAAATAACGGCCCTGCTAAGCTGCAGGGCCGACGTTCCAATGGTTGGGTTAAGTCGATCATGCGAAGGCAATATAAGAAACCATAGAAATCAACCGCAACTACAACAGAAATGAGTGGTCATTTGCAAAAGGTGTGGCATTTACACCATCTGTATGTGGAACCAGTACCAAAAATTCACTGTCCCTCTTAACAATATTAAATTTAACTTGCCCCTTCGATTGGCTCATAGAACTACCGTATTTTATAAAGAATTTATCTGGGAGTAAAACTTCGACTACATCTCCTTTTTCGCGCTGGCACAGAAGTACCGCATGATCGAAGCCACCGACCGGGAGGCCTAAAAACCAACGGTGAGGTTGACGTTCTGTGGCAGAGGCAATACCCACTCGTTTTCCCGACTGTGTTCTATAAATAGTCGTTCCTTTAATCAATTGAAGATGAATCCCTTCTCCTTCCAGTTTACTTAAAAACACCTTTCGTAGTTTTTTCCCTAGCTCTCTTGCCAATGCAAGCGTCGATGAGCTTGACATAGTGTCTTTTCCAAGTGATTGTTTCTTGACGAAACTTGAGGTAATAACTGGGATAGAATTATTGCCTCTTAATTCCTCTAGCTCTAAAACAATCTGGTCGTGGCGTTTGATTAGAAGTTCAATTTTTTCTAATTTCTTGCTTTCCAATAGCACCGAATCAGTTTCCTTTTTTCGTGCATAATTGGATATGTTTGACAATATTATGTTTTTCTCTTTTTGTAAGTCGTCCAGAGTAGCCACAACGCTATCTCCATCTGGTTGAAATTATTTGTTCAGGACCGTAGAGTTCCATAGACCAAGTGTAGTGTCAAGTGTTTTATTTTTTGGAGCGTTAGGTGCACGTAATCTCTCCGGTTTTTGATTGTCATCAGGGGCGGGGGCAATGAGAAGGTCAGAGATATCACAGGAGATCCTGAAGATGCGATCTGTAGAGGCATGAAAACATTCAATAAGTTAGCGTGGCCCGACCACGGCCGACACTCAGCCTATTTCCCGGAAGGTTCAAGAAAACATTCCTCACACCCGTTCACTGCGTTCACTAGAGATCTCAGAAAACAAAGAGACGGCAACTCTGAGTTTACGCTTGCCCCTTTTCGCCAGGAGGGACTTTATGAAGATATTTTAACTTCACGAAAATATATTTACCCGGATCAGCAGTGTTGATCCCAGGGTTTGCCCTTATTGTCGGAAGGTGAAAATGGTATTGAAGCAAGTCCTCGACCCATCAGCATGTCCGATGGGTCCGTGAGAATGGCATCGTTGGAATTAAAACCGATCACGATTTTATTAACCCCGATTACGGGAAACAGGAGACTATGCACTCTTTCTGCAAATTTCCGATTCCAGGCTTCAGGAAAGGCACACCGTGCGATCACGGGGTTGGTTATCTGTTTCCAAAACGCTATTCAATTGTCAAAGAGCCCAGAGTTCCAATAAAACCGTGCCTGGGCTGAGGGTTATTCAATCCCCATAGCCAGGAAAACGCGACTCAGTTCAATCCCGCCGTGGCGGGATATACGGAATGAGGCTGAGGTATGAATAACCCCTTATTAAAATTGGACATTTCTCATTATCAAGCGGATTATTATTTACTTCATTTCGCATACACTCTTTAGTGTTAGGTTTTATGGGAATTAAATGAACCCAAAATATCATATAGGTTTAAAAGAAATTTGGATAAAGTGATACAAATGAACGGGTTCAATAGCCTCGAATGGGAATCTGGAATCTGGCAGCGTGTTTCAGCTCTTCAAGATTTGAGAAAAGGTTACGTGCACAGATTCATATCAGAAAATGACTTTTTCCCAGAAACAGATGTTGCTGACGGAGCAATAGAGACTGTACGTAACGCTGTGGTCGCAATTTACCAGAATGTTATTCGTCCGATACCAGCGTGGGTTTATGATGACGATGATCGAGGGTGGGATTCAGGAAGCCGTGGTGGGGCAACTCTTATGCTTATTCATTCAGGTTCAGACGACAATGATCCTAAGGTAATAAAACTTTGTTTTGTTCACCAAGGAAAGGAAAAGCTAACCGACGTTCTGCCCAGCGGCACAGACTACCTTCTATATGTGGAAGATTTAATCCTGAAACTTCGTGTTCCCGCTTCAGCAATAAAAGTATACGAAGGAAATACCGTCGTGCATGAGCGAGAGCTCAACATTCGTGGAACCTAACCTCACACTTGTGCCGACCCAAAAAGCCTGGCGGCACAATCCGATTGTTCGGCGGAGGGAATACAAAAAGCTGCAAATAAATTTAAAGGCTACCAGACCGAACGAATTGGGTATTGTGTAATAAGCGGGTCAGGGGTAAGAATTGTTAGAGAATGTTCGATAGCCTGACATACAAGCATACGGTCAAAAGGATCTTTGTGGGGAGTAGGCAGTTTATATAGGTGCGAAGTATCATATTCGAACAAATCTAAACGGGTGATCATATGCCTTTTTCGCTCTTTGGAAATGAATTTATCAGGTGAAAGAGGAAGAGACAATTTGCCCAAATGATATTTAACATTGATTTCCCAGGCGGAGACAGCACTCAGATAGACTTCATTTTTAGGATCGGAGAAAACGTCAATTGCCTTAGGCGAGAGCTCCTTACTACCCTTAGTCAACCAGAGAAAAGTGCAGGTGTCGAGTAAAAGTTTCACGAGTCTTCGCCATTAAATGCAGCAACAATATCATCCGGTAGAGGGTCAAAAAAAGAGCCGCTGATGTTAAAGTCAGGATATTCTTTGCCTGCCAGGCCAATTGGACGCTTTTTATTTGGGAGCGCCGCAATCGGTTTTATTTCAGCAATAGGCACATTCCGTTTGCAGACTATTACTGTTTCTCCATTGCTGACTTTTGCAAGGAAACTCGAGAAGTGCGTTTTTATTTCATTTATATTTAAACTTATCATGACCTTATAAAAAGTCATCATGTTGGTCATGTCAATTGTATATTAACCCAATCGAAACGACACCGTTGATGACGTATAAGCACAGTTTAATCATGCCATCAGCTATAATATATGATAAATGGCCTAAATTAAGGAGATCCGAATTATTACAATCGGTTTGGATTCAGGAATTATTCAGATCTGGTTCATGAGGGGATCCCACAAGAGGTTTTTCTTGCCTTGCCGTTCAATGAAAAGGTCCCGAAAGGTACTATTGAGTTTCATAATAGTTTCTTGGCAACAGGCTAACTAGTTTTCATCCAGTCCCGCTGCTGAAGCGGGATTTCGCAACCCGCCCGAGGCGGGTAAATCACGGCATCAATCCGCCGGAGGCGAACAAGTCTGCGAGGTTTCTTGTGCGACGTACTGCTCGTACGTCTCCCCGCAACCTCTTGTTTTGACTGAGGGCCGTCCTTGGCCCTCGCCCTACGGGTAGCCTGTGGCTGTCCAATTCCGCTATCCTGCGGAATTGTCCTTGAACTTGCAATCCCGCCATGGCGGGACTGAATTGAAAACTCACTCGTGCCCATATTTTATATGCATCAAAAGATGCTCTTCGAAGAACTAAGGTCTTAAAGCAGTCTAGGGGCAAAGAATGATTGAGATAAAATCAAGCTTTCCAAAACGAAATAAATTCAATGATGAAGATCTTGTATGTTACTGCTTTGAGTACACGAAAAAAGATATTGAGAATGATTTCAATGAAAATGGCAGATCTATCATCTACCAAAAAATAGTCCTTGAGAAAAAGACCGGCGGATGCCATTGCTCCTCAATGAATCCAAGCGGCAACTGATGTTTGGCTGATGTCCACCAGGTGGTGGAATCGTTCAAAAAGAAAAAGAGCATGTAACAACGGGCCGGACAAGGATGCTCTTAAAAAGCGGGCGCGCAGTTGTTTGTCCGATCGTTGGGCGTGAGGCAGACATGACCAGATGCGAATGGTGTGGGAGTGATCCCCTATACATCGCTTATCATGACGGCGAATGGGGTGTTCCCGTTCATGATGAGAGCCTCCTGTTTGAGTTCCTGATTTTGGAAGGAGCGCAGGCCGGACTGAGTTGGCTGACAATCCTGAAAAAACGAGAGAATTATAGGAAGGCGTTTCACAACTTCGATTATGGTCGTATCGCCAACTACACAGAAACGGATGTTAGACGCCTGCTTGCCGATTCCGGTATCGTGCGCAATCGTCTTAAGATCGGATCGGCCATAAAGAACGCACGGGGAGTTATTAACATCCAAGAGGAGTTTGGCTCATTGGACTCATATCTCTGGCGCTATGTTGATGGCATTCCTAAGCAAAACGAATGGAAATCCATGGCAGAACTTCCGGTGAATACCGCAATATCGGACATGATGAGTAAGGATTTGAAGAAACGTGGATTCAACTTTGTTGGCTCAACGATCTGCTACGCATTTATGCAGGCCGTAGGCATGGTAAACGATCACACAACAGATTGTTTTCGGTACGAGGAAATCAAGCAACTTGCCCGACAAGCGGGTTGAGCCTATCTCGCAAACTTGGCGACTCACCCGTAACGTTATCCTAGAGGAACAATGAATTAAGGATCAATAAACTTCGACACTAAATTTTCCAAATTTTCAGAACAATGGTCACCAAAAGTCATTGCAGAAATGAATGACTACCAGTTCAAACTCGTCAAAATAAAAGGTGATTTTGTCTGGCATGACCATAAAGATACTGATGAGGTATTTATTGTTTTATCCGGAGAAATGGAAATTGAGTTTCGGGACGGAAAAGTGAAAATTTCAGAAGGTGAAATGCAGGTTGTTCCTAAAGGCCTTGAACATAAACCGTATGCAAAAAATTTCTCATTTCTGAATTGAAAACTCACGCGTGCCCTGATTCTATTTTCGGATGGGCACTAGCTTAGCGTTACAGGTTTCGCAACTCGTTTGAGGCAAGTACAATGAAGATTGATCCCAATGATCCATGCTTCTGTGGAAGCGGGAAAAAATTTAAAAAATGTTGTGGCTCAAGCCATTCACAAGTCCTGAAGAGCCCGCCCTCCAATGAGGATCGCAGGTGGGTGGAGGATAATGTTATAAAAAATGGTGATATACTATTATATGGAAATTTACATGACGAAATGGAAGATATTCCATCAGAAGTGATCTGGAAAGAGTTCAGGCGGGTTGCTGAAATGTATTTAGGTGGTGGCAAAGATCGAACTCGAATTTTACATGAAATGGTTGATAACACCATCGAATCTTTAATCGAAAGGGATAAGAGGTATGGCTACGCCCCTCCGTTCTGTCACAAGGGTTGCTGTAATTGTTGTCATGAATTAGTCTATTGCACATCCGAAGAAGCAGCGGATATTCATGATTATTGCCTGAAAAATAATATTGAGATTGATTATGCGAAATTATTACGCCAGCTGGATTATATAGAATTTGATGATAGCATGGATCACACGGGTGGAACGACTTGGAATGACCAAAAAACTGAAGATCAGTCGTGCGTATTTCTGAACCGGATGGACAAATGCTGTAATATTTGGCCTGTAAGACCGCTTGTCTGTCGTGTGCATCTTGCCGAGGATACGAATCAGTACTGTGCGCCGCACAATGGAATTGAAAACCCTAATGCGCGCGGAATTAATTATGTCGAATTAAGTTATATTCTTAGTGTTATTTTTACAATCGATAGAGATTCTATTAAAAAAACCATGGGGAGATTGCTTCTTGATTCAAAACCAAGAGGTCTATAGTATCATTTTAAGGAGAGGTATCTATGGATTCTGCGGAAATCAGACTGAAATCACTGGCAGTGAGCCTTGGCGCCGATTTGGTTGGTGTAACCACCAGAGAGCTCCTTGCGGACGGCCCGCCCTCCGCCGATCCTCGCTATCTTCTGCCATCTGCAAATTCGGTTATTTCCTTTGCGGTCTCCCTGGATAGGGATATCGCACAAAACTTCATCAGCAAAAAAGATTGGCGCCCCCACTGCGAAAACCGAAAGGCTATCGCCCGGACGCTTTATAAGATCGGCGATGCGCTTGCCGAGAAATTGCAATCGGAAGGATACGAAGCCGTCAACGTTGATCTAAACAACAACTATCGACCCGAGGAAGGCGCCGCCGACGTGACGGAGATGACCGAGTTTCATCCGGATTTTTCTCATCGCTATGCGGCCCTTGCAGCAGGGATCGGACGTTTGGGATGGAGCGGCAATTTACTAACCAGGGAACATGGTGCGCTGGTTGAGTTAGGGAGCGTTTTGACTTCCGCTATCTTGGCACCCGACACACCCATCCCGGACAAAGAACATCCCTGCGACAGATGCAAAATGTGCAGCCAGGTTTGCCCCGCCGAAATGATTGAACCCAATGATTCAATCCAGGTTACAGTCGCCGGCGTTACTGAAACCATATCCCGCAAGCGGCCCAACACCTGTTGCTGGATCAGTTGCACCGGCTATGAGGGATTGGCAAGCTCACTGACTTGGTCCAATTGGAGCCCCTACCGACTCGGCCGTCGGCTGCCCGAAGAAAAGCAGGAACTTGATGCGCTGTGCATCAGCCTTCAGAAATCGGACCCCCAGATGCAGGCCGCCGATAACAGCTTTACCAACTATCGGCAGGCGGTCTTCGATCCTGATTGGTTTTACTACACGGTATGCAGCTTTTGTCGCAATGTCTGTTTCCCCCGCCGCGAAGAACGGCTTGCCAACCGCAAGCTGATCATCAATTCCGGCACCGCTGCCCTAAAGCTGGACGGCAGCCATGAGGTGGCCGACGAGAACGCCGTCGAGGTGCGAACTCCCTTCGGCATGCGCGTGGTCGTACCGCGTGAGGAACTATCAGCAGGACGGTCAAAAACCCGAAAATGGCCGGGTCAATTTCCGCTGGACCGGGAGGTCATTGAATACATATGCCAACAAGTTAATTCCACGGACTCAAAGGCCTGATCCGCTGATAAACGCATTATAACCCGCGATATTGAAATAGGCGGTATTCTGCCCATTGAGGCACAGGCACTGATCCGCGGACTGAGAGGTTTGAATCTTATCGGTGCGGATATTGTAGAAGTATCCCCTCCTTTTGATTCATCAGGGAATACGGCTCTTATTGCAGCAACTCTGATGTATGAAATGCTGTGTATTATCGCTGATTCAAAATATTCATGTTCTGGTTTGCCTTAAGGGCATGGATTGGAGAAAGTGGTTGGCGGTATGCATGGCGATGTCGTTAATATGATTTGATATGAAAATTTTACATAATCTCTCGGGTCACGAAGGCCGGCTTTTTCGCTGCACGCCAAAGCCGGCCTGTTGCCCGGGCCATGTGCCGAATAATATCCGCTTGGAGCCGGATGCTCATGCTGCTGTGTTCCATTTGCACCTCGCAAGCCGGCGTTATGCCCGGCATTGACATAGAGTCGTAGACCCGCGACAAAGGAGACGTATGGGAGTTATCGATCTAAGGAGTGATACGGTCACGAAGCCGACATTGGGTATGCGTACCGTTATGGCAAGCGCGGACGTCGGTGACGATGTCTATGGAGAAGATCCGACGGTCAACCGCCTGGAGTCACTTGCTGCTGAAATGCTCGGGACGGAGGCTGCACTATTCGCTACCACCGGAACACAGGTCAATCTGTTGGCGTTACTAAGCCACTGCGAAAGGGGAGATGAATACATAGTGGGTCAGGAGGCCCATACTTACAAATTTGAAGGCGGGGGTGCGGCGGTCTTGGGAAGTATCCAGCCACAACCTTTGGATTTCGAAGAGGACGGCACATTGGATCTGAGTAAAGTCGCTCAAGTCATCAAGCCTGACGATTTCCACTTCGCGCGTACCCGCCTGCTATGCCTTGAAAACAGCCATGCGGGCAAGGCGTTGCCTATGGAGTACCTGCGAGAGGCTGCGGCTTTCACGCGCAATCATCAGATCAAGATACATCTTGATGGCGCGCGCATATTCAACTCTGCCGTCAAGCTCAACGTGTCTGTCGAAGCAATCGCGCGCAATTTTGATTCCGTCTCCTTCTGTTTGTCAAAAGGGCTTGGTGCACCGGTTGGCTCATTGTTGTGTGCCAACAGAGACCAGATCAGGCGTGCACGCAGATGGCGCAAGGTGCTTGGCGGCGGGATGCGGCAGGCAGGCATTATAGCCGCCGGCGGCATTTACGCCCTCGAAAACAACGTCCAAAGACTCGCAGAAGACCACGCTAACGCAGCTCTCCTTGCCAACGGTTTAGCCGGGATCCAAGAGCTGAAGGTGCACTCGGCCGGTGTACAGACTAACATGGTTTTTATTCAGGCAGACAATGTGGGCGAAGAACAGCTTCCAACGTTCCTGGCAAAACGTGGCATCCTGATCCTGGGTGGAAAGACTATTCGCCTTGTTACTCACTTGGACGTAAGCGAGAAAGATATCCGCATTGTCATCGAATCGTTTGAGGCCTTCTTTTCGAGAACACGGACATAACAAGCCAATCGAGGCGTTTGAAAAATCTGTGCTTAACGTTCCGTTTTCAACATCTCACAGGCGGCACCTTGGGTTGTTCAAAAACTACCATTAGATGTAAGTCGCCGCATCGTAGATCCCGTTGCAGTGTGCGGGAGGAGTGACGAATGAGGCGTTTGAGCTATGCGTCCCAAGGAGGAACGAACGCTTGCCCGCCTCCGGCGGGAAGGCAATCCCGCGAGACGCGGGACAGATGACGCCTTGATGGTTGATCAGGGTTACAGTCGGGCCAGCCTGCCCACAAGATAGCTGTCCATGATCAAGTGGATAATGTGGTGGACCACACAGAAGGCCAGGGCCAGGCCGTAGGTCGGAAAAAGGGTCATTTGGATCAGGACTGAGAGAGGCAGGGTCTTCTGTCCCCCCATGAAGATGAGGCTTTCCCTGCGGCCCGGTCCGAGGCGCCCTATCCCACCCATGAGGAATGCGGCCACCAGGAGAATCCCGTGAAAAAAAAAGGACAAAAGGAGAACGAAGAACATCTGTGCCCGGCTGTCCAGGAGCGCTGCTTTTGCCCCTGACAGGGCGATCCAGACAATGGCCAGAACCAGGCATTGGTTGAGAATGAGAACGATCTTATGGACCATGACTTTGTGGGGACCGCCCTTAGGCCTCAGCATCAGTCCAAGAAAGAGCGGCAAGAGGACCAGGAGACCGATCTGGACCATCATTCTTGCCTTGTCGATAGGCAATGCAATAAGGCCTCCTTCCATCTGAAGGAGCCATGCAAGAGAGAACGGGACGGTGAGGATACTCATCCCATTGGCCATGATGGTGATCAAAAGGGCATGGGCCATATTCCCGCCGGCGGTCCCGGTCATGACGACCCCGCTTGTCAAGGTCGTAGGCATGACCGCGACTAAAAAAAGTCCGATTCGAATGCCCGGATCCATGGGGTATAAGGCGAGCACACAGGCAAGGGCCGGAGCAATCA
>CAZXWJ010000155.1:0-9770 GCA_964644375.1 uncultured Desulfobacteraceae bacterium
CGCTCCTTGGTGGCGGGTACTGCATGTTTACCGGTTGCGCCGCCGGTGATAACGCAGCTGCCATGATTTTGAAAGTTGGAAAATAATTCCATCGGGAGTTGGGCCTTCATTGGCCCTCTGCTACATGGGCCGTTCCTCTTCCCGAGGAGCGGCCTTTTTTATCAGATCCAACGTCATAAATTTCATGAATCAACTTGGCTCATTTTTGAATTGGAAACTCACGCATGCTTTGATTTTACTTCCGGATGGGGGCTCGTTGAGATCTCGATCATCCGCGCATCCCGCTGAAATCGTCCCAAAGTTTTTTCTCTTTTTCCGACGATCCATTTATGCATTGAAATTTATATCCTTTGGCTCCGAAAAAATTATTTTTTTGTTGACTTTCAGGAAACTCTTCTATAATTTTTCATATAGAATATATGTTTAAAGGTGACAAAAGGAACATATTAACACAAAAAGCATTATAACTAATGTTTCACTTGTGTCCTAAAGGGAAACGATATCCGTTCGATTTATTGATATAATATTCCCCTGCACGCAAGAAATTTGAATTCGGTCCTCAAAATTCGACATGAAAACAGATACTGCCAATAATTTATATGCGAGTTAATTTAAATTAAAAAATCAACGTGTTATAAAAGCATTTAAATCTGTGTGTGGAACCCTTATCGGCCAAACCTTCTAATGTCACATCTCATCACCTTTCCTTCTGGGTTCTGATTTCGAGTGCACCTCTATTTCCACACATAATAGTACAAGGGGTATGTAGCAGGATCGCTTTCCTGATGCTATCCCCATCGGATCGGTTCTTCTCTTAATCTTATTATTCTCGCTTTCGATGATATAGTTTGCGCGTCATTTTTTTGGTGCCCGTATTCGTGCTGTTTGCGCTACAATTTTTTTTAGCGTTGTAATCATAGCCACTTTCTCCAAGAACCTTGATGCAAGATTTTATTATTTTGTTTAGCGTAGAGTTTTATCGATAGATTCTATCAATGCCGTTACCGCTAGGCCGGCTTTCTTTCTGATCTCTGCTCGCATCGTCAAAGCATAGGTGCGACTTTGTCATTGGAAATCAGTGATCAGCTTACGAAATCATGCTTCTGTGAATTTTATTTTCGCTAAATTCATTTTTTTCTATTGGGATTATTTTAACAGCGCCTTCCTGAAAATTCTATTTTTTTATAAGCTTTTAGAGAATTGACACAGCAGTTATTACAAGGATTTTCCCATGATAGAAAAAACTATTGCAAAAAATATTCAGGGCCTTCGTAAACAAAAAAAAATGACCCTTCAGAATTTAGCTGAACGAACCGGCCTGTCAAAAGGATATTTGTCAAAGATCGAAAGAACGATAAAATCCCCTCCATTTTCTACCCTGAATCAGATTGCCATGGCCTTAGAGGCAGACGTGACTTTCTTCTTTACTGATACTGCGGATAAAGCCAAAGATCTAAGATTAGCTTTCACAAAAAACAACCAAGGTAAAATCGTCGAAACCCTTGGATCTGCAAACGGATATAAGTTTAAGGCCCTCGCTCACGAAAAATTGGGCAAGAACATGATACCCTATATCATCGAACCGGCCTTCGATGAAAAGCAAATATTCCAACATGAGGGTGAAGAATTCATATATGTCCTGGAAGGAAAACACGAATTCATATATGACGATCAAAAATATCTCATGGAAGAAGGAGATAGCGTTTATTTTGACGCCAGCGTCCCCCACACAGGGAAAAGCCTTGGAGGAAAAACGGCCAAACTCTTGGCGGTGATTTTTAATTATAAAAGGCTGTGATGTGTGATTTTTGAGAATGCAAGCAAAAATCCATTCCCCGCAGAAAGGCGTCGGAAAAAATCAAAGGCATCCACGTTTTTCATGAACCTGATTGCTTTTTGTTTTCCTTCCAAAGTGACCTGCTCTTTTATTTTTATTCTGTCTTTTTAGTAAACGCAGTTTCTTGAAAGAAACAACTAGTTTAAGGTTTTTTCTTTTTCAGCTTTAAATTTAACTTTTTGTCATCTATACCATCACAGGAGGATTGAATGGATTCAAAATATGGCAGTTTTTGGAACAAGGAACTAGAGACCTTGTCAGGCGATGCCTTATTCGATTTACACCAAGAGAAATTTTTAAAACAGATTGAGCACCTCTTTGATCATTCCCCTTTTTACCAAGATAAATTCAGGAATGCAGGTCTGGACCGGAGCGACATCAAAGGCCTGGAAGATATTGTCAAGTTGCCTTTCACCGAAAAAAAAGAGCTCAGGGAAGCCCAAATGATCAATCCGCCGGTGGGTAAGCACCGGGCCTGTTCGATAGAAGAATTATCCCGTATATACTCGTCCAGTGGAACGACAGGAATTCCTACATACATCGGTCTAACGCAACATGACATCTATTCGGTACAAGCTGAAGCCTTAGCCAGGTTTTGTTGGGCAGGTGGAATAAGACCGGACAGTATCGTGGTTAATATTCCGACCGCCCCATTTATTGCCGATACATTTCGAGAGGGCATTGAAAGGACGGGTGCCGCCCACATACCTACAGGATTTAATACTGACCGTGTGATTTCTGCATTTCGGTACCAAAAGGCTAACGCTATGCACGCTACGGTATCATTCTGGTTATATCTCCTGAACGAAGTAGAAAAAATGGGAATCGACCCTAAGGAACTAGGGCTTCGTACGATAGTAGGTGGTGCAGAGGCCGGAGCTAAATTGGCACGTCCTCGGGTTGAAGAGAGCTTCGGGGCAACGGCGACCGAAGGTATGGGCATGGGTGAGATGACGTGTATCATATTCGGAGAATGTGCGCAAAATCGCGGTCATGGAATGCATTACTTAACCCAAGGTCTTGTCCATGTGGAACTTATTGAACCTGAAACAGGCGCAGCAATAGAAATCAAGGAGGGAGCAAGCGGAGAGCTCGTTTACACGGCCCTGCAGTCACAAGCGATGCCCCTCATGCGCTACCGGTCTCGTGATAATATAAAGATCGTGTCCACAGACAGATGCATTTGCGGCCGAACCGGCTTCCGCATTGAGGTGCTTGGCAGGACCGACGATATGCTGACCGTTCTTGGGGTAAATGTCTACCCTTTTGCGATCAGTGATGTCGTTTCGACCCTAAAGCCTAGGGTGAGCGGGGAAATAGAAATTCAACTTGAAAAACCCGGACCGGCGATCGAACCGCCTTTAAAAATAAAGGTCGAGTTGGGAGAACAACCTGGAGATAAGGATGAGCTAAAAAAACTCGTGGAAAAGACGGTCAGGGACAAGCTGATTGTTCGGATCAAAGTTGAATTGGTGGATGAACTCCCCAAATATCAATACAAGAAAAAACTGGTCAATAAATTATACGAATGATGGACTAGCGGCAAAAGAATTACAGGAGATGATCCTGAAGATGGCTTTGAGCAGTAGAATAGATGCCTAGCATGGTCCTTTCGCACATATCAATGATCTATAAAATACGAAAATCTGAGAGATTGTTTGAAATATTTTTTGCAGAGAAGGGGGGTGAAAGATTAATTTTAAAGTTTAGAAAGCCTATGAAAACATATTTCAGGTATTTTTTCGCACCGCTAACGAAATAAAGGAGATTACGCGATGAAAAAATTTTTCGCAATGATGTCTGTGATGGTGTTTGGTGTTTTTCTGGTCGTGTTTATGTCATCCTTAAGCCAGGCAGAAGATAAGGCAATTGGCTTTCGATATTCCAGCTTTTTTCCACCCGCCAATAAGATAAGCGTCCTCAGTGATCAGTGGTGTAAAGAGGTTGAAAAGAGAACAAATGGAAGGGTGAAAGTTGACTACTATCCGGGAGGCACACTGACGAAGGCGGCTCAGACTTATGATTCTGTCAAAATTGGTGTAGCTGACATCGGATTGAGTTTTACGAGCTACACCCCAGGGCGGTTCCCTCTTACTGAAGTGTTGGACCTCCCTGTTGGTTACAAATCGTCCTATGTCGGCACACAGATGTCCAATGCTTACTTCCAAAAATTTAATCCCAAGGAATTTAATGATGTGAAATTAATGTACTTTGTCACCGTTCCGCCGCACAGAATCTTTGCAAAAATGGCGATCCGAAACCTTGAAGAATTAAAAGGTCTCAAAATTCGGGCCACCGGTTCTACTGCTGAAATAGCAAAGGCCCTGGGTGCCTCCCCTGTGGCCATGCCCATGTCGGAAGCCTATGACGCCCTGGCCAAAGGCGTTGCGGAAGGTGTCATTTGTCCTCTGGAACCCATGAAGGGCTTTCGCCTCGCCGGTGTCGTCAGTCATTGTGTTCTCGTCGATTCTGCCTGGGCCAATACCTTCTTTGTTGTTATGAACAAACGCAAATGGAACGCCCTGCCGCAGGACATCAAGGAGATTATTGAAGGCATTAATAAGGAATGGATGGGGAAAACAGGTAAAACCTTTGGTGAACTTGACCAGGAAGGAAAAGATGTTTTTCTTCAAAAAGGCGGAAAAATCATCAATCTCTCCACTGAAGAGCAAGCCCGCTGGACCGAACGTCTGCGTCCTGTTTTAACCGCTTATGCCGAAAAAATGAAGAACAAGGGCCTGCCGGGTCAGGATGCCCTAAATTTCTGTATTGACTATCTGAAGACCCATCAATAATCAACTCGATTCTGAAACAAAGGATCGTGGTACCCCCGGCCGGGATCAGGAACCCGACAGGTCCCGGCAATTTCCCATTCCTTCCAAGGTCTTCCTGGTGGAATTGCATTGGAAGGGTGGAGAGATGAGGTGTCGATAGTGACAGGGTGGCTTTCTTTTTTAACCGGCCCAGCACGAGCCATTTTTGTTTGCCGCGATGCAGCAAGGCACAGAAACCACCAATCGAGGATTTTTACGAATGACGAATGTATATCAAAGAACCGTCAATAGACTTGTAAAAGTCATGTATTACGTTGCCGGGGCGAGTATCATTGGGATGATGCTTATCACATGCGCCGACGTGACCCTGAGATATTTCCGAATGCCGATTCCTGGTACTTATGAACTGGTTTCCTTCCTCGGCGCCATTGCCATTTCTTTTGCCATCGCCCACACATCGGTTGAAAAGGGGCATGTGGCGGTGAGTTTCATTGTAGACAAACTTCCGGAAAAGGTCAGGGCTGGCATCAGGGCGGTAACAGGTTTTATCGGACTTGCTCTTTTCGCGGCAATCTCCTGGCAATCCGTCCTCTATGCAAATGAGCTGTGGGCGAGCGGGGAACTCTCACCGACCATGAAGTTACCTTTTTATCCCATTGTCTATGGAATTTCTTTTGCGACAGGTATGGTTTGCCTGGTTCTACTGGCGGATCTTACAAATAATCTGAGAAAGGTGGCCAACAAATGAGTCCAACAATAGTAGGAATTATTGGTGTTATTGTTCTGATTATTCTGCTTTTCTCAGAGATGCCTGTTGGTTTTGTGATGGCCGCGGTAGGTTTCGTGGGTTTTACCTACCTGACCGATCTTCAATCCGGGTTGGGCCTACTGGCCAGGGATGTATTTAATACTTTTTCATCCTATGGCCTGACCGTTGTCCCGCTTTTTATCTTAATGGGTCAACTTTCCTTTTTTTCAGGTATCAGCAGCCGTCTATACGACTCGGCCTACGTGATGATGGGCAGTCGGAAAGGGGGCTTGGCCATGGCTACGGTAGCGGCTTGCGCCGGTTTTTCGGCTATATCCGGTTCCACTAATGCCACGGCCGCAACGATGGCTACTGTGACCCTGCCAGAGATGAAGCGCCACAAATACGACATGGGCCTGGCGACAGGGACCGTTGCCGCCGCGGGCAGCCTTGGGATCCTCATTCCTCCCAGCGTCATCTTTATCGTGTATGGCATCATGACCGAGCAGTCCATCGGCGAACTTTTTGCCGCGGGCATTCTGCCCGGGATTCTTCTCGCCCTCCTCTTTCTATTCACAATCTATTTTCAGGTGCGTCGAAACCCCTCCCTTGCCCCTGCCGGACCCAAGACCAGCTTAAAAGAAAAGATCTTGTCCTTTGGGGGCGTTGTTGAAACGCTGATCATCTTCGGACTGGTCATGGGCGGCATCTTTTTCGGCTTTTTCACCCCAACGGAAGCAGGCGCGATTGGGGCCTTCCTCACCTTGATCATGGCCATTAGCAGGCGGCAACTCACGTGGAAGGCATTCCTCCATTCTTTAGTCGACACCACTCGCACCAGCTGCATGGTTATGATAATAGTTACCGGTGCCGTGATCTTCGGCCATTTTATGGCAGTGACCCGACTCCCCTTTGAATTGGCCGACTGGGTCGCGGCTCTGCCACTTCCAAAACAAGCCATCATGGGTATCATTATTCTAGTTTATCTTCTGGGTGGCTGTTTCATGGATGCCCTGGGCATGATCATGCTAACAATCCCCATCTTTTTCCCCGTGGCCCTGGCCCTTGGGTTCGATCCCATCTGGTTCGGGGTCGTCATTGTACTCATCACCGAGATGGGGGTTATCACACCGCCCGTTGGGATCAATGTCTATGTCGTTTACGGTGTTGCAAAAGACGTCCCACTTGGGACCATCTTCCGGGGCGTTATGCCAATGCTTCTGGCCCTGGTGATCTGCAACCTGGCGATTATTTTCTTCCCTCAGATCGCTCTTTTCTTGCCTGGCCTGATGAGATGATGCGGCTTCACCCCTGGTATGCTCCTGAACGAAGCGTCACTTTCCATGACCCGGGAAAAGGGCATATCAATTAAAACGAGAAAAAGCTTACGGACGCTTTAGGAGGTCAATTTGATGAGACTAAAAGACAGGGTAGCAATCATTACCGGTGGAGGAAGGGGTATCGGGCGTGCAATTTCGTTGGCCTTCGCTACGGAAGGCGCCACCGTCGTGGCGGTCGACTTGGTACCCTCCGAGCTGGAAGAGACAGCGGAGAAGGTGAAGCTTCTTGGAGGGCGGGCCAAAATCATACAGGCCGATATAACCCGAGAGGAAAATATCGAACGAATGGTATCCGAAACCGTGGCGGCCTACGAAAAAATCGATATTCTGATCAATAACAGCGGCATTGCAGGGCCTACGGTACCTGTGGTCGAGATGGATCTGGATCAGTGGAGCGAGGTTATGGCGGTTAACCTCACCGGAAGCATGCTCTGCTCCAAGCATGTATTAAAACATATGATCCCTAGGAGAAGCGGAGCCATTGTTAATGTGGTCTCGGAAGGAGGCCGAAGCGGTGACGGCCGCTCGGGTTATCCCATGCGAAGTCCTTACTGTTGTTCCAAGATGGGTCTCATCGGGCTGACGGAAACCCTCTCCGTGGAGGTCGGGGATTTCGATATTCGTGTGAATGCCATCAGCCCCGCAGCCGTAAAGGGGGAACGAATCAAGAATGTGGTGAGGGGGAGGGCCGAGGCGACGGGGGTACCCTTTGATGAACTCCTAGGACAACTGGTCGAGAACTACTCCCTTCACAGGCTGGTCGAGGAAACGGAAGTGGCGGCAACCGCAGTTTTCCTGGCATCGGATGAGTCGTCGGCGATAACCGGGCAGACCCTGGCTGTAAGCTGTGGACAGCATGTCATATTGTAGTCTCGCTTGGCTCTCCTCTCTAGGCTTCTCTAAACACTCGATGCAAATGAAACCCAAGGCTCTTGCCATGTATCTTTGATCTGATAGGCGATCTAAAAACATAAAGGGACGATGAATTTTCCTCCCGGATCTTGGCGGATGGGTTGAGGAAAGGATAAGGCTCGATCAGGTAAGGAGAAAAGAGAAATACGATCCGGCCATCAAAGACAGGCCGGAAGCCAGGCGACGCCGTTTCGTCCCCGGTTGTTTTTAGAGAGGGCCTACCAGGACCTTCTGCCCCGGGTTGATCCTCCCGCTCTTTCCGATGTTGGTGTTAAGACGTCTGAGTTCCGCGAGAGACAATCCGTATTTCTTGGCGATACCGTAGAGGCTGTCGCCGGAACGCACGGTGTGGTAACGTTTTTTGGAGGGCGTCGAGACAACGCGGGAAGAGGCTTTTTTGTTACGAAGGGCGTCAAGTTTTTTATCGGTCTGGGTGAACCTTTTATCCAAACCTGAGAGCGATTTTTCAAATCCACTCATGTCCTGCCGGACACCCTCGATATCCTTTCCAAGCGCCGGAATCCGGTCAATCATCCCTTCGATGCGGGTCAATCTGTCATCCATTTGGCCGAGTTTTCCCTGCACAGCCTTCAACTCATCGGGAGATATGCCGTTTCCTCCCCTGAAGAGAAAAATGATAACGACAAGGACAACAAGGACGACCGCGCCCCTAATGAAAAGGCTTTTTTTCGGGCGGTCCCCTTCCCCCGAGTTCCTGGTTCGCCGGGAATCGGACTGAGGCTCCTGTTCCCGAAGGTCATCGGCCATGCCGGCCATAAGATCACTGACTTCCTGATCTGAATTCTTATCCATTGATGTCTCCTTGACCTGGATTTACTCACCCCTGAAAATACCAGGAAACCGCCCGACATGTAAAGGGGTTGGGGACAGGGCTAAAAAAAAGAACCCCTCGAAGGCACAATCCGGAAAGGGACAGGGCCCTGCTCCGGGCCCTGTCCAAAAACGTCAATCATTTTTTTTTGGCCAGTTCCGCACCGCAGCAGGAAAAGGAACAGGGGCCCGAATCCGTATGACAGGCGCACTCCTCGGCAGGGGTCCCGGCATCCTTGCATTCCTTGACCACCTGTAGCTCCAGACCACAATCCTTGCATACATAGATTTCTCCCTTTTTCATGTCGTGACAACTCGGCATGGCCTTTCCTCCTTTCTGTTCAATAGGGTTAAAAGGAAAAAGCAACTACCTTTCCGATGGCATAAAAAAATCCCTTCGTACCTGAAAGGCGTCCCACGCTTCCTTGGCTGTCCGCTCGTCCACCACAGGCCCCAGGGACGGCGGTGTAAGGCACTCTCGCCAGAAGCCGAGCAGACCGTCCGTAAGGACCCTGACATTGGTCCAACCCCAATGCCGCAATTCCAGCCAGGCCTGCGCAGCATGGGTCGTACCGTTGGAATAGAGGACAATACGGCCCGTACGGGGAAGATCCCTGCCAGCCGCCTGCGGCAGGCCCTCCAGAGGCAAACTCATGGCACTTCGAAGATGAAACTTCTGATAGTCTTCAGGGGAGCGCAAATCCACGACCGTCAGCCCCGGATCCCCCTGCATGATCCAATCGGCCAGTTCCAAGGGGTCCACATGGTCCTGCGCTTCGATAACCTCCTGAAGATAGCCGGTCCTGGGCACGGTTGTGGCAGAAACGGGCGCACGCTGCGGCATGATGAACAGTCCCCCTGCAAAAAGGATCAGGACCGCGGCAGCGATCGCATGGTGTTTCCACGCACCGGGAGAGGCCTTGGGGCCCCCGCGGACCGCCTTTTCGATCAGAGAACTGCCGATACAGGTGGCCACCGCAATCAGACTCGCGGCGAAGACGACCGTTTTGACAGGGAAGTTCAGTGTCTCATAAAGGAACAGGGTCCCTTTGGACAGCCCTTCATAAAGGGGGCGAATAAGCCCAAACACTTCGTTGAACAGGATGGATCCGATGACCACACCGATGAGAAAAACGAGGGCATCCAGCTTGGCGCTTGCCAGACCTACGAAGGCTGTCCCGGGGCACCACCCCCCCATGACAAAGCCTATCCCGAAGATCAGGCCGCCGATGATCTGTCCGAGCCAGTAAGTCTCCAGAGGATAGACCTGACCGGGCAAGAGCCACCCCAGGGCGACGAGATAATGATACCCCACGAGGGTAACGATG
>CAZXWJ010000156.1:0-9769 GCA_964644375.1 uncultured Desulfobacteraceae bacterium
CTTCGGAGCCGGTGGATGTCGTGGTGCTGGATGTGAAAATGCCGGAGATGGACGGTATAAAGGCGATCAAAAAAATAAAGAGTGCACACCCCCTGGTGGAGGTGATCCTGCTTACCGGTCACGCCGATCTGGAGGCCTCCCTGGAAGGGATGTCATCGGGGGCCTTTGACTATATCCTGAAACCGATACCCATAGACGAACTGGTCTACAAGATCCAGGAAGCCGCTCAAAAGAAGGCCTTACAGGAAAAGAAGATAAGCTACCTTGAAGTGAGATCTCAGGCCCAAAAGGTTTATCCCGAAGGCGGTTGATCACCGGCACGAAAAACGATCAAAATGTAAACCCATTCCCTGTCTCCCTGACTCCAATGGCCTTGAAATGGTTGAGATACTTAAACGTTTGCGGAAGTTCTTCACTAAGAAGGGCATCGAACCTCTGTCGGAGGCCCATGTACAAGAGCTCAGCACCGCATTCAAGGCTCGGTACCACAGTTTCAAGCTTTTGCTGGCGGCCAACAATAAGGCACTGGAACTCATGGCGGAGCTGGAGTGGGCTTTGAGGGGCAGCCGTCCCTTTGGCATGTCCTTTGTGAAGTCCCGCTGCACGGCCTTGGGAGTGAATGTCTTTCAGATGGTCAAGAACCTGGACAACCTCGCTCCTCATAAAGGGAGATATGTCGCACTGTATTCACGCCTGCAGGCCATTCAAACGCAAATTCGAGATGACCTCTCCCAAAAATTTCGGACCTTGGAGGACCCCCGGTTTATCATACCCTTGGAACAGATAGACAAAGAGGGGACGGATTGGGCCGGGGGAAAAATGGCAAATCTGGGCGAGGTCAAAAATCGCCTTAAAATGCCGGTTCCTCCCGGCTTTGTCATCACCGCCGCGGCCTATTATCGTTTCTTCAAGCACAACGCCCTGCAGGAGGAGATCAACCGCCTTATACAGACCGCAGTACTGGAGCGCACGGATCATTTGTTCCGCCTTAGTTCCCGGATTCAACAGCAGGTGGTGAGGGCCGAGGTTCCGCCGGATCTTGGCCAAGAAATAAAACAGGCCTATGGTCGACTGCGGGAGAGGGTTGGAAAAAAGGACCTCACGGTCTCTCTGCGCTCCAGTGCCCTGGGTGAGGATGCAGCCGATGCGTCCTTTGCCGGCCAATATCGCTCCCAGTTAAATGTGCGGTTCGAGAACCTTTTGGACGCTTACAAAGATGTCGTTGCAAGCAAGTATACTCCCCAGGCCATGCATTATCGCCTGATGCGGGGACTGCGCGATGAAGACATGCCCATGTGCGTGGGTTGCCTGGCCATGGTGGACGCCCGTGCCGGCGGCGTGGCTTACTCATGCAGCGCCTTGGATATCCGTGACAAGAATGTTCACATCACAGCCGCCTGGGGTCTGCCCAAATCGGTGGTGGATGGAAATGCCACCGCCGACCTCTTCGTGGTCGACAAGTCAAACCCTCCCAGGATCGTCAAACGGCGTGTGGCTCACAAGGAATCCAAATACAATTGTTATCCCCTGGAGGGGGTCTGCCGCCTGGAACTAACCGGGGATGAGGCCGATCAGCCTTCACTTACCGACGAGGAAATTTGGCGGCTGGCCGAATTGGTTCGGGGCCTGGAGGAGCATTATGGCTTTCCCCAGGACGTGGAATGGGCAGTCGACCAAAAGGGAAACCCTGTCATCTTACAAAGCCGACCTCTGCGACAAGTAACCGCTGAAGCCTCCAGGCCTGCCTCACATCTGGAGGGTGCGCATCTTTTGGTCTCGGGAGGTATCGGCGCCAGTCCGGGCACGGCCTGCGGTCCTGTCTTTTGGGTGCGAAAGGACAGTGATGCCCTTCGTTTTCCCAAAGGCGCGGTATTGGCCCTCGCCCAACCTCTGCCCCGCTGGGCTTCTCTCTTGGGAAGGGCGGCAGCCGTGTTGGCTGAGCAAGGCAGTCAGGCCGGTCATCTGGCCACAGTGGCGCGGGAGTATGGCATTCCGGCGATCATGGGAATGGGGCCTGGGGTTAGGACCCTTCAGGAGGGCAACGTGATTACCGTTGATGCAGAAGGGCTCACCATATATCGGGGAAGGGTCGAAGTGCTTTTGAAAGACAATCTAGACAGGCATAATTTCATGGCCGGCAGTCCCATATATCGAACCCTGGAAGCGGTAGCAGGGTACATCATACCCCTGACCCTGCTGGATCCGGATTCAACCTGGTTCGCCCCCGAGAACTGTCAAACGCTCCATGATATTACCCGGTTTTGCCACGAAAAGTCGGTCAGGGAGATGTTTGATTTCGGCAAGGAGCACCATTTCCCCCAGCGCTCCAGCAAACAGCTCTACCATGAAGTTCCCATGCAGTATTGGGTCATTAACCTGGATGACGGATTTCATCATGAAGTAACCGGGAAATTCGTCCAGTTGGATAACATCGCCTGTCGGCCCATGCTCGCCCTGTGGGAGGGCATCGTGGCCGTACCCTGGGATGGACCGCCGGCCATGAGTGGTAAGGGTTTTGCTTCGGTCATGTTTGAGGCAACCGTCAATCCCGCCTTGGCCACACCGTATAAAACGTCTTACGCCAATCGCAACTATTTTATGATTTCGCGGGATTTCCTTAACTTACAGTCTCGTTTCGGGTTTCATCTTACCTCCGTAGAGGCCCTGGTGACCGAGAGAAAACAGGTAAACTATATCAGCTTTGACTTCAAAGGTGGAGCAGCCGACCAGGATCGCAAATACCTTCGTGCCCGTTTCATAGCTGATCTTCTGGAAGAATTGGGTTTTCGCGTCAAAGTGAAAGAGGACACCGCCTTTGCCCGCCTGGAGGGCCTTGACCGGGGAGACATGTTCACACATCTCAGAGTGATCGGATATTTGCTCATGCATACTCGACAGTTGGACATGATTATGGCCGCGCCCGCCGTGGTGAAGCATTATCGTGAAAAAATGAACGGGGACATCGAGGCGTTAGTGGGACGAACATTAGAGGAAAAATTATGAATCTGACCTATCGTCGGCTTATGCGACGAATGCTCTCAACGGCCTGGGCCGTCTCTCTGCTTCCCTTGTGGGTCTTGGGGGCGGTGATTTATTTCTACTTTTCCGATGCGCAGGAAAAACACCTGCGCTCCGAGCTCAAGAACATGGCTGCCAATCGGGTCCAGGCCTTAGGGATTTTCCTTGATGAGCGCACCACCATGCTGGAAGCGCTGGCGCATTCGGCGCCGCTCTCCGAGCTTACCTCTCCGGGTACCCTGCAAAGCATGTTCAGGTTGCTCAACCGACGGCAATGGTCATTCGTAGACCTGGGTATTATCGACGCCCAAGGCAAACATCTGGTCTACTCGGGGACATATCCCCTTCAGCATCAGCAATACCAGGAGACCAAATGGTTTCAACAGACCATGTTGCGTGGCGCTTATGTCAGCGATGTCTTCCTGGGTTTCAGGGAGTCGCCGCATTTTGTCGTGGCGGTGCGAAAAGACGACTCACCGAAGGCATGGATACTGAGAGCCACCATTGACTCCGATGTCTTCAACTGGCTGGTGCGCAGTGCCCAGCTGGGACAGCGTGGTGACGCCTACATCGTCAACAGGGAAGGAAAATATCAGACCCCTCCCCGTTTTGGTGGCGATATCCTGTCCATGTCGGGTCTAAATCTCAAAAAAGCGCCCCGAGAGATCAGTGTGGTTGATCGGATCTCCAACGATGGTCGGCGCCTGTTGACCGCCTTTGGGTGGCTGCCGAAGAGGGACTGGGTTCTGGTGATCGATCAAGATCCCGATGAGGCCTTGGGGCCGCTCAGGCTGGCCCAGAAAGCAGAGTTGGCCATCTTGATTATGGGCAGCATTTTATTGGCCGTCTCCATATTTTTCCTGGTGCGGGTTGTGGTGCGCAGGGTGGAAGCCAAGGACAAGGCGAGAGTGACTCTTGACGCCCAACTGGCTCACACCTCTCGACTGGTGTCACTGGGACGTATGGCTGCAGGCGTGGCCCATGAGATCAACAATCCTATCGCTGCGATCAGCGAACTGGCCGGACTGACCGAAGACCTGATGGATGAGGACTTTGTGCATAATCATCCTCATGGCGGGCTCTTTAAACAAAATTTATCGAAAATACAACACCATGTGGACCGGGTTCACAATGTCACCCATCGCATGTTGGGATTTGCCAGACGCATGGAGCCCCGTCTGGATATGGTTAATGTGAATGAGGTCGTCAATGAGGCGTTTTTTTTCCTGGAGCGCGAAGCCGGATTTCGCGGCATCAAGATTACCCGGGAACTGGAGGAGGACATGCCCGAGATAAAGACCGATCAGGCCCAACTGCAACAGGTCTTCATGAATCTGCTCAGCAATGCACTGGACGCTGTCGGCGAAGGAGGTCGGGTGGGGATCGAATCCAGGGTTGAGGGTGACTTCGTGGAAGTGTTGGTCAAGGATAACGGACCGGGCATACCTGCTAAATTCAAGGACAGTGTCTTTGATCCCTTTTTTACCACCAAGGCACCGGGTCAAGGCACGGGTCTGGGACTTTCCATCAGCCATTCGATCATGCAGAACCTGGGAGGTTCTTTGACCTTTGAAAGCGTGCCTGGATGGGGGACCAACTTTAAGGTTAGAATCCCGAAAGTCTAGGGTTGAGAGAAATGGGAGGCGTGTGATGGACCAAATTTTTGTCTTGGTCGTGGATGATGAGGAAGATTTTTTGAATGCCCTGGTAACCCGCCTGAATTTACGTGACCTGAATGCACACGGCGTGACCACTGGGGAAGAAGCCCTGGAATTTCTCACCCATCAGCCCGTGGACATCGTCGTGCTGGACGTCAAGCTGCCCGGCATGGATGGTCTTAAGGCACTCAGGCAGATGAAAAAAAAATATCCCAAGGTGGGAGTGGTTATGCTTACCGGCCACGGGGCCGTCGAATCCGGCATGGAAGGCTTGAGCCTGGGTGCCTTCGCCTATTTGGTGAAACCTGTAAAATTGGATGAACTGATTGCAAACATAAAAGAAGCCTACAAATGGAAGATTTTTGATAGAAGCTTGCCGGAATCCGATTACGATGAGCCCTAAAGCCGTCATCAACTGTTTTTTCCAGGGTGCTATTTTTGAAAAACAACGGGCCGAAGGGAATATCCACAAAAAATCAGGATTGCAGATATTCTTTTAAGTACCCGGCCGTATGCGACCCGTTCGGATTGGCCAGAATTTCAGGTGGTGATCCGGCGACCACCACGCGACCCCCGTCATCCCCTCCTTCCGGACCCAGATCGATAATGTAATCCGCCTCCTTGATGATTTCCATGTTGTGTTCGATGACGGCCACGGTGTTCCCACGGTCCACAAGGGCCTGTATGACATTGACCAACTTGCCGACATCCATGATGTGCAATCCCGTGGTGGGCTCATCCAGGATGTAAAGGGTCCTGCCCCGGGTTGGTTTCGCCAGTTCCTCCGCCAGCTTGATGCGCTGTGCCTCACCGCCGGAGAGGGTGGGACTGGATTGTCCAAGGGTGAGGTATCCCAGACCGATATCGCATACCAGCCTTGCCGCCCGGTGAATGGAGGGCACGGCCGAGAAGAATTCTCCGGCCTCCTCGAAGGTAAGTTCCAGGATTTCCGAGATGTTCTTCCCCTTGTAGGTGATCTCCAAGGTCTCCTGATTGAAACGGTGGCCGTCGCAGACCTCGCAGGGGACATAGACATCAGGGAGAAAACTCATCTCGACCTTCACCGCACCGTGCCCTTTGCAGGCCTCACAGCGACCGCCCTTGAGGTTAAAGGAGAAGCGACCGGGAAGAAATCCCCTGGCCCTTGCCCTGGGTGTCCCGGCCAGGAGTTTCCTGATTTCGGTGAGAAATCCTACATAAGAAGATGGCACCGAGCGAGGGGTGCGCCCGATAGCGCTGTGATCCACCTCAATCACACGGTCCAGGAATTCCCATCCCTTGATGTCCCTGCACCGTCCCGCCGGATCCCGTCTTTTGAGTAAACGGTTTTGAAGCCCCTTGAACACGGTCTCCTTGAGGAGTGTAGATTTTCCGGAACCTGACACCCCTGTCACACCGATCAGGGCACCGAGTGGAAGACTGAGGCTGAGGTCTTTTAAATTGTGTTCCGAGGCCCCCATGATCCTTAGCTTTTTGTGTTTTATGTAGGGCCTTAGGCGGGAGGTGAGCTCATGGCCGCGGCCGTTGAAGGATGCCCCGGTCATGGATTCCGGCACCTTCTTCAGGTCTGCCAGCTTGCCCTCAGCCACGATAAGGCCCCCTTCACGGCCGGCCCCCGGACCGAGATCGATGATGTGGTCAGCCCGTGCAATGGTCTCTTCATCGTGCTCCACCACGAGAATGGAATTTCCCCTTGTCTTCAATTCTTCAAGGGCGTCAAGGAGCATGCCGCTGTCCCGGGCATGAAGTCCGATAGTGGGTTCGTCCAGGATGTAGCAAACGCCGGTAAGGTTTGACCCGAGTTGGGCCGCGAGCCTGATCCGTTGGCCCTCTCCGCCGGACAGCGTGTCCCCGCTTCGGGAAAGGGCCAGATAGCCCAGTCCCAGACGATTCAGAAAGCTGAGGCGGATCGATATTTCGTCCATGATGGGCCGGGCGATGGGACGTTCCTCAGGTTCAAAGGAAAAATCCTTGAGGATCTCGATGACCTCGGGGGCGGAATGCTGCACCAGATCCCAAAGAGAGTGACCGTTGATCTTGACGGCCAGGGCCTCGGGCCTCAGCCGGCTGCCATGGCACCGGGGACAAGTCCTCTGGCGTCCCCTGCCGGGTTCGCCGATAAATCCCAACCCCCTGCAACCGGGGCAGGCCCCCTGTTTGCTGTTAAAAGAAAAGAGACGCGGATCCAGGTCCTGCAGGCCGATCCCGCAGGTGGGGCAGGTGCCCCTCACACTGAATATCTCTTCCGATCCGTCACGGTCCACCAGGATGAGGTTTCCATTTCCTTCTTCCAGGGCGCGGGAGACTATCGCGTCAGCCTTGCGATCGGGCAGTCTCCCTGCAACCAGTTCAATCGTGTGTTCATTGTAGCGATCCAGGGAGAGATCCCCTTTCAAGGGGATGAAAGTCCCGTCGATCCGGGCCTCCCGAAAACCTTTGATATAGGCCCGGGCGAGTACGGTCTTGTGAAAACCTTTTCGCCCGGCCACCTTGGGAGCAAGAACCGTGGCCTTTACGCCCTTGTACCGTCTCTTGATTCGGGAGAGGATCTCCTCGGGATTTCGGGCCGTCAGCCTGCGGTCGCACCGGGGACAGTGCTGGTAACCTACCTTGCTGAAAAGTAGTCGGAGGAAATGATAGGTCTCCGTCAGCGTTGCCACGGTGGAGCGGCGGCCGGCGTGGCTCACCCGTTGCTCGATGGCCACGGTGGGAGGAAGCCCGGAAACCATGTCCACATCGGGGCGTTCAAGGATGCGCATATACTGGCGCACATAGGGGGCAAGACTTTCCAGGTAACGTCGCTGGCCCTCGGCAAAGAGGATGTCAAAAACCAGGGTGGATTTGCCGGATCCGGAAACGCCGGTGAACACGACGAACTGTTGCCTGGGGATGGATACGCTGAGGTCCTTGAGGTTGTGTTCCCTTCCTCCCGACACCCTGATAGCCGGGACCCGGTCGGTCGCCGTTTTCGATGGAATCGCAGGTTCAGTGGCGGCAAGTCCCAAGAAATTTGCACTCGAAAGGTAACGTTGAAGAAATTTGCCCGTATGGGACTGGGGTCGTTGGGCAATATCTTCAGGCGTGCCTTGTGCCACAATCTGCCCACCTTCGTCGCCCCCCTCGGGGCCGAGGTCGATCACCCAGTCCGAGCACTTGATCACATCCATGTTGTGCTCGATGACGAGGACGGTATGGCCTTCGGAGACGAGCTTGCGGAGCGCCGAGAGCAATTTTCGGATATCTTCAAAGTGTAGGCCGGTGGTGGGTTCGTCAAAAATGAAGAGTGTCGGGCGGATTTGACCGCTCTTGAGATACCTGGACAGTTTCAGTCGTTGGGCCTCCCCGCCGGAAAGGGTATGGATAGGCTGTCCGAGTCGCATATAACCGAGACCCACTTCCGCAAGGGGCTCCAGCGCGGATGTGACGGCGGGGTGCCCCTTGAAAAACCGAATGGCGGAATCCACGGTCATGGTAAGAATTTCATGGATATTTTTGCCCCTGTAGGTGACATCCAGAATGTCTTTTTTATAACGTTTTCCTTCGCAATCGGGGCAGGTAATATACACATCGGAGAGAAATTGCATCTCCACCTTCTCGAATCCGGCGCCCTTGCAGGTTTCGCACCGCCCACCCGGTACGTTGAAGGAGAAGTGGCCAGGCCCGAAATGCCCGGCCAGGGCCCGGTCCGTGCCGGCCAGGAGTCTGCGTACGGGGTCCATGGCCTTGGTGTAGGTCAGGGGATTGGCCCTGGGAGTGCGACTGATGGACCGCTGGTCCACAAAAGCCACATTGTCGATGGCTTTCAGACCCTTGATTGCCCTGTGTTTGCCCGGTCGGCCCTCGGCTTCGCCCAGAATTCTTTTGATCCCCTTGTAGAGGATTTCCTCGGCAAGGGTGGACTTGCCGGATCCTGAGACCCCGGTCAGACAGACAAAAAGGCCCAGGGGAATGTCCACCTTGAGGTCCTTGAGATTGTTTTCGGATGCCCCCTCCACGCTCAACCATCGGTTTTTTCTCGGCGTTCGCCGTACTCCCGGTATGGGGATGGCCTTGATCCCCCTGAGGTATTGACCCGTAAGGGAGTCCCCCGCCTTTTCCGTGGGGCCGAAGTACATGACCCTGCCGCCTTTTTCTCCGGCACCCGGCCCCAGGTCCAGCATGTAATCGCTTTGGCTGATGATCTCCGGATCGTGCTCTACCACCACCACCGTATTTTGCAGATCCCTCAGGCCCTTGAGGATGCGGATCAGACGGTGGTTATCCCTGGGATGGAGCCCGATGCTGGGCTCGTCCAGGACATAGAGGGTATTGATCAGGCTGGATCCCAGGGCGGAGGTCAGGGCCACCCTCTGGACCTCTCCGCCTGAAAGGGTTCGGGACTGGCGGTCCAAGGTGAGATAACCCAGACCCACATCGCGGAGGTAGGTCAGGCGGGTGCGGATTTCTTCCAGAATCAAGCGGCTGGCCTTGTCTTCAGGCGGAAAATCAAGACTTTCGAAAAAATCATAGACCCGGTTCACGTTCAGGGCATAGACCTGACCGATATGCCGCCCCCCGATGCGGTAGAGCAGGGCCTCATCATTGAACCGGGCGCCACCGCAATCAGGACAGATCCTGTAGGTGCGGTAGCGGGAAAGATACACCCTCACGTGCATCTTGTAGGTCCTGGTCCCCAGCCAGTTGAAAAAGCCCTTGATCCCGTAATAGCCCTTGGTCCCTTCGATGATGGCCTGTTTTTGCGCTTTTTTGAGGCGGGAGAAGGGTTTGTCAAAGGGGATGTCGTTTTGCCGGCAAAAGGCGGCCAGGTCTTCGTATTCCGTGCGGCCGTCCTCTTTGCCCCCCCAAGGTTTGATGGCACCCTGTGCAAGGGAAAGACGGGGGTTCGGGATGATCAGGTCCAGATCGATATCGATGATTCGGCCGAATCCCCTGCAGGTTTCGCAGGCCCCTGCCGGGCTGTTAAAGGAAAAGAGGTTGGGGATGGGGGACCGGTAGGTGATATGGCATTTGGCGCATTCCAGGCGGCTGCTGATGGAGAGATGACGATTCGGCCTGATCCACAGGTCAAGGCGCCCCTCTCCAAAGCGGAAGGC
>CAZXWJ010000157.1:0-9761 GCA_964644375.1 uncultured Desulfobacteraceae bacterium
GAAGTTGTGCAGAAAGACATGAGCAACATAGACGAAATCTGCAAGAAACACGGCGCCAAGGATTTCACATGGAGTGATGATCCGGCCAAGGCCGGCGAAATCATGGAGGCCCGCGGTAAGCTGGTCCCCACCCTCTCCCGAATCAAACCCGGGTACCGCCTTGTGGCCATCTCGGAAGACCTCGGCATCCCGCCTTCGAAGATTCCCGAAGTGATTCAGAAGGCCCAGGAGATCTCGGACAAGTATAACCTCCTCATTACCACCTTCGGACATATCGGTGACGGAAACGTGCACACCACGATTGTCTCCGACATGAGAAGCAAGGATGAATGGGACAGGCTGAGACCGGCGGCCGACGAACTGGCGGATCTCGCCATCGAGATGGGAGGCGTGATCACGGCCGAGCATGGGACTGGACTTGCCAGGGCCCCCTATATCGAAAAGCAACTGGGACCCGCCCTGGACGTCATGCGGTCCATAAAATCGGCCCTGGATCCCAACAACATCCTCAACCCCGGCAAATTCGGTCTGGAGAAAGACAAAAAAACCGACATCTATGACCATTTCGCCTTCAAGACACTTGTGGAGCATCCCGAAGGGGTCAATTCCCTCGGGGAATATATCGACAACGAGATCATCGCCTGTATCGCTTGCGGGTTCTGCCGTCTCGGGTGTCCTACCTTTAGTGTGACCCAGAGGGAATCCAGGAACGCCCGGGGAAGAAATGTGTTGGCCTTCAATTTCCTCAACGGGACCATCGAACCTTCCAGGGAACTGGCCGAGGCCTTCTACAGCTGCACGACCTGCCAGGCCTGCACCTACTTCTGCCCGGCCCAGGTCAAGGTGGACGAGATTGTTGAAGGCGTTCGCAAGAAACTCTACAAGGCGGGCTTTACACCCGAGGAAACCCTGGCCGTAAGAGACAATATCATGAAGACCGGGAACGTCTACGCCAGCGCCAAGGCGGAGAGGATCGACATCTATCCCAAGGAACTCAAGGAAAAGGTAGCAAGGGGCGAGCTCAAGGCCCAGGCAGAGACCCTTCTCTTCATGGGATGCGTCCCCAGTTATCTGGACATGAAGATGGTCCCCAGCTTCATTAAATTCCTGGATGCCGGCGGCGTGGATTACACCACATTTGGAACAGAAGAAGGATGCTGTGGTTTTCCTCTTTACCTGATGGGCAGTGATGAATTTGAAGATCATGCAAAAAAACTCATCGAAAGGATCCAGGCAACCGGGGCCAAGGAACTGGTCACACCCTGCGCCGGGTGCTACAAAACCTTCAAGAAGATCTATCCGGAGGTCGGCGATCTTGGCCTGGAGGTGTACCATTCCGTTCATTATCTTGAAAAGCTCATAAGCGAAGGTAAGATCAAATTCAAGGGAGATCTTGGCAAAAAAGTGACTTATCATGACCCCTGTGACCTGGGCCGGGCCTTTAAAATCTTTGAGGAACCAAGGGATATTCTCAAGGCTATACCGGGTCTCGAATACGTAGAAATGGCAAGAAACCGGCTCCAGGCCCGCTGCTGCGGAGGAGGAGGAGGCGTCTCGGCCATTTCCCCCGACACGACCACCCAAATGGCCGAAGAAAGGGTGCGCGATGCCCTGGCCGTCGGCGCCGAGATCATTGTCTCAGGTTGCTCCGCATGTAAAGATCAACTGAGAAAGGGGGCCAAGGCCATCCCGAAACAGGAGAGGGGCAAAATCAAGATTATGGATATCACTGAAATCGTTGCCCAAAATATGGAGTAATCGCGGATGAGAACCCGGTTCCTCTTTGAGAACCGGGTTCAACCGCTTATAAGCCCTGTTTTTTTGATGTATGCAGGGGCATAATGTTCCACCTATCAGAACATGGAGGGGCGGAGTGAAGGGTTTTTTTGCGCATTTTCCTGTTGAGAACAGGCCCTGCGACAAGGGCCAAGGTTTCTGTTACTCGGTCTGGAAAAAGTCTCTTTATCTCTCGAATATTCGATTCTCGGATCACTCTGTGTTCACAGAACTATAACCTTTGAACCAACTTAGCGGGAGGTTTTAAAATGACTGAGAGAAGCAAATGGATGCATGCTGGAACAATTTTGAAGATGAACGCTTACAACTACCCGGATAAATTGGGATGGCAGGACAAAAACAAGGAATGCACCTTTAAGGAATGGAACGATCGAGCATGCCGTGTGGCCAGCGGTCTATCAAAAATGGGCTGCGGTTACAAGGACGTCTTCGCAGTTCTGGCCTATAACCGGGGCGAATGGATGGACATCTATGCGGGATGCGCCAAGGGCGGTCAGCTCGTGGTGCCCGTCATGTTCAGACTGGCGGCCCAAGACATCGAATATATCGTCAACCACTCCGAATGCAAGGCTTTTATCGTTGAGGAACCCTTTGTCGAAATGATCAACGGTATCAAAGACAAACTCCCTATTGCAAAAGATGCCTACATCTATCTGGGGGACGGACCGGTTCCCGAAGGCTATGTCGGTTATGAGGATTGGCTGGCCGCCGCTTCACCGGAAGAGCCGGACTACACGGTCTATGGCGACGACTTCTGGACCATCATGTACACCTCCGGTACCACGGGACGTCCCAAAGGCGTCATGAAGACCCATGAGAGCTTCCATGGCCAGTATGTCCTCAACAACATCAACATGGGTGTCCGTCCTACCGACAAGGTAATGCTGGTCATGCCCATGTGCCATGTAAACTCCATCTTCTACTCCTTCCCCTATACCCTGCTCTCGGCACCGGTATTTGTCTATAACATGGTCAGTTTCGATCCCGTCGATCTCCTCAAAACCATTGACGAATACAAAATAACTTTCACATCCCTGGTTCCCACGCATTATGTCATGATGCTGGCCCTGCCCGACGAGGTGAAAAACGCCATTGACGTCTCCTCCATGCGACAGTTGCTGATCTCCTCAGCTCCTGCCAGAAAGGACCTCAAGCTGGCGATCATGGAATACTTCAAGAATGCGGAACTCTGGGAGGCTTACGGCAGCACCGAAGGTGGCCTGGTGACGCTGCTGAGACCCGAAGATCAGTTCAAAAAACTCGGATCGATCGGCAAGGAGATCTTTGGAACCGACCGGATCAAAATTCTGGATGAAGAACAAAAAGAAGTTCCGGACGGTGAGGTCGGCGAGCTTTACTATCGAACGCCTATGCTCTTCACCCAGTACCTGAAGGAACCTGAAAAGACAAAGGATGCCTTTTTCGGCGAATGGTCATCGGCCGGCGATATGGTAAAAAGGGACGAGGACGGCTATTATACCCTGGTGGACAGGAAGGCCAATATGATCATCACGGGCGGCGAAAATGTCTATCCTTCGGAAGTGGAAGATGCCGTCGGCGCCCATGAGGCCATTAAGGATATCGCCGTTATCGGTATCCCCGACGACAAGTGGGGCGAGATGATCAAGGCCATCGTGGTCCTTCACGACGGATTTGAAGCGAGCGATGGACTTGGAAAAGAGATCATGGATTTTACCAAGGGCAAAATTGCGGGATTCAAACGCCCCAAGAGCATCGATTTCATCAAAGACGATGAAATGCCGAGAACGCCTACGGGAAAAATCCTGCATCGTATTCTGAGAGAAAAATACGGCAAATGGGCCGATTAATAAAACAGTAATGCTCAGTTGAAAAATCGAATGAAGCCCTGAGGAGAAATGCAGGGCTTCATTCACCTTGTTTCTCAAACGGGAAAGTAGTCAAAAAAAAATTTACACGTCTGAGCCTGACATTCGGGATCCGGGGCCGTGCAGGTTCCTTATTAAGACGCCGCATAGCCTTACGATCGAGGCATTGGACACGGAAATTTAAAGGAAAGGAGGCAAAGGTTATAGGTTAACTTGGCAAAAGACATTTCATAAACATATCTCGCATAAAAGGGAGGATCGTGGCATGTTGACTAAGGCTTTTATACCCTTCAGAGGTTATTACTCCACACCTTTTTGCCGTTGGCAAGGAAGTTTGCAGCATGAAAATTCCATTGTACTTGGTGCGAAGACTGCCAATCGATGGCTAAAGTCAAAGGATATCCCCTTCGATCTATTCACCGCATTATACTACGGAACGACCATCGGACAGCCCGGCATGTTTTACAGTCACAACTGGGCTTCAGCCATGATGGTCGAGAACAAAGTTCCGCTTCCCGGCATGATGGTCAATCAGGCATGTATGACATCAACCGCCTGTATCAATCTGATCGCTGCAAATATCGAATGTGGGCTCTACAAGACAGGATTCGCGTTGATGTCGGACCGCTGTTCCAATGGGCCCCATACGGTGTGGCCGGATCCCTTGGGTCCGGGCGGTGAGTTGATTTGGGAAAGCTGGATGATGGATAACTTCAACCGTGACCCCAACGTCGGTCTCAAGATGGTCCAAACCGCTGAAAACGTGGCAAAAGAAATAGGGGCGACAAGGGAACAATGCGATGAGGTCACCCTCAAGAGATATGAGCAATACCAGGATGCCCTTGCCGACGACAGGGCCTTTCAAAAAAGATACATGTTTCCCGTTGAGGCCAGGATCGGCCGGAAACAGACGGTCGTTGTTGAAACGGACGAGGGTGTCTCGCCTACTTCAAGAGAGGGGCTCGCCAAACTTAGGCCGGTCGAACCGGACGGTGTCCATAGTTTCGGTTGCCAGACCTTTCCCGCGGACGGCAATTGCGGTTTCGTTGTCACGACCCGTGAAATGGCCAAGGAATTGAGTGCGGATCCAAATATCGAAATCCAGATCCTTGCGTACGGTTTCTCCAGAGTCGAGAAGGGGCATATGGCGGCAGCGCCGGTTCCGGCCGCCCAGATGGCCTTGAGAGACGCAGGTCTCAAGATTTCGGATATGAAGGCCCTCAAAACCCACAATCCCTTTGCCGTCAATGACATTAACATGGCCCAAAAAATGGGTTTTGACGTCATGTGGATGAACAACTACGGCAGTTCCCTGATCTATGGCCATCCCCAAGGGCCGACCGCCGGTAGAAACATCTGTGAACTAATCGAAGAAGTTGTCATGCTTGGAGGAGGATACGGCCTCTGGGCGGGATGTGCTGCCGGCGATTCCGGAGGCGCAATGATCTTTAAGATTGATGTGAAGGCTTAGTTATTAGTGCCTATCCAAAAATGAAATTTGGACACGCGTGAATTTTCAATTCAGGAACTTGTCCCGCTTGTATCGGGACAAGTTATATAAAATCAAGGTCGTGCACGTCCCACAGACTTCAGCGGGAACAAGGAATTCCGCCGACTTGTCCGCTTCCGGCAGATTGACGCGAAGATTTACCCGCCGGCGGGTTGCGGAAAAGGGCCATTTGTGGATGAAAACTAGTTAGCCCAAGAGGAGGCTGATGACCGGCCTCCTGATCTAGATCAAGAACCGTTCTCCTTCAAGGGGAACGGTTCTTTTGATTTCACGGTTTGCTCTCCATCGTTCATTCGGACTCATTGAAAAGCCTTCGAAAAAGATAGGTTGAACCCATAAAACCCATCGACTCTCTCCAAAACATCTTTCATTTTGCCATCAACCCTAATTTTCCCAAAATGTATTCACCAACGCAGAAGGGCTTCTATGAGAAACAAAAGCGGCTGATTTTTTCATAAAAACTCGCATATGGACATTATGATTGCTTGACAGACCAGGCAAGCTTCCATATACTTTCTGACAAGGCTATCAATTTGATATACCAAAGACCGCCTTTTTGATGAAGTAAGTCCTTATTTTACTTTGTTTTTAGATATCAAACTGAAAATTACAGCTCTGTACAAGTAAAGGAGGGCCATTCATGCCAAAGGAAAAATCCTATCTGGAAGGAAAGAAGATTCTGGCGGTCGATGACGAAGGAGACGTTCTGGACACGATAGAAGAGGCGCTGGAAGCGGCACACCTTGACAGAGCACGGGACTTCAAAACGGCACGGGATAAAATCGACCGCAACAAGTATGACCTCGTTATCCTGGATATTATGGGCGTTGACGGACTGAAGCTCCTGGAAAAAAGCGTGGAGCGGGGCTTTCCCACCGTGATGCTGACAGCCCATGCCCTGAATGTCGACACCCTTATAGCCTCCATTCGCCTGGGTGCCATTTCGTATTTACCAAAGGAAGCTCTTGCTGAAATCGACCAGATGCTGGAAGAGCTTTTGGCTGCCCATGATGCCGGTCAACCCACCTGGAAAATTCTCTTTGATAAACTCGGAGATTTCTTTGACGAAAAGTTCGGGCCTTCATGGAGGGAGAAGGACAAAGACTTCTGGTCTGAATTCAGCCGCACCTATGTCATCAGCAAGGGGATTCAGAGCCGTTTGGCCCATGACGAGAAAGTGCTTTCAAAAGGTATCTGACTCAATCACGTTTGCCGATCCCGAGGATAGCCTGGGCTTTTCCCCTGCCATCCCTCAAATACCCTGTACGTGTAAAAACCGCTTATCACAAGATCAGGCTGCACCTTTTGAGTTGAAAAATTTGTGAGCTTAGCAGACGAACTGTCCGAACCCAAGAGATGGATCTCTGAGTGAAAGTCATCCGATATACAATGATTCCCCTGGCCGCGACGAAGAGCGAACCCCTGAGCAACGGTTTTTCGTGTGATCTGAAGCGTGCCTTGCAACCCCTGCGCCGGGATTGCAGGTCCCCAAGGATTTTCTGACCGCGCCATGTGAAACCAAAGCATTTCATTTCGCAATGATTTTCTGCATCCAAACGCAGACGAGGTATTGTACGTTCCGTTTCCCACATCGTGCCTATCCGTTCGTTTTATTTATTTTTTTTGGACGGCGTGTTGGACCTGACTCAGCGAAGAATGCAATCCATGCTTTTGGCCGTTTTCAGACCGTGCAACCGTGAGACCGGTTGAGCCTCGCCCTCTAAACGAGCAGGGAACAAACGTAAAAAAGATACCCTATGTATATCTTTTTGAAGGTTTATTGCTTGACATGAAAAAAAAACTTTGGTTGAATCCGGCAGGAAATAAGGTCGGAAATGAGCGGGGGGCTTTTGTTTTGTAAACTTTTGCCGAACATAGAAAGGAGTGGAACGTGGGTATGAAAAGGGTAAGTTTTTTCATGTTGGTTTGTCTGATTGGGGTTGTCCTGATTTGCAATTTTGCGTTCGCAAAGGGGGACCCGCTGGCGAAATGGAAACCAAAATTCGACCCTTCCGGAGCAAAATACAAATGCATTGTATCTAACGTTTCCCATCCGATGCTCGACACTTTCGCCGGTTTCGCGATGCGCGATCTTCTGTGGGAGCGGACTAATGGGCAGTTTTATCTGGATTTCAAACCCTTCTCCATGCTGGGGGGCGAGGTGGAGGTGCTCAACCAGTTGCAGATGGGAGCCATTCAGGGCATGGCCGTCAGTTCCATTGCGGCCACAAATCTAGGGCCTCGGTTCGGTCTCGTCAACCTTCCCTTTTTGATCAATTCCTTCGATAAATTAGAAAAATTCATCAACAGTGGAAAATTATTCGATCATTTCATGATGGCCATGGATCATCAGGGAATCATGGGGATCGATATCACGACCTACGGCAATTACGGTTGGGCCTCAAAAGTCCCCATCAGAAATATCGAAGAACTGAGAAAGGTAAAAATCCGGATCGGCGAGGCGGCCGTAAACAAACTCTCCTATGATGCATGGGGACTCAAACCGGTGGTCATGCCCTGGCCCGATGTCCCGGTGGCCCTGAAACAGGGCGTGATCGACGGACTGGATCACACCCTCATCGTCTGTAACATCACGAAAAAATTCGAGCAGTGCAAGTATTTCACCCAGATCAATTATGCCCAGGGGCTCTTTATCTGGATCTTCAATAAGGCCTGGTTCAACAAGCTGCCCAAAGATATTCAAAAAATCTTTGTGGATACGGTCCACGAAGTGTGCAAGAACAGCCGACCCAAAGGCAAGGCATTGGAAGATGCTCAGATCGCCAATGCCAAGGAAAACGGGGTGACCTTTCTTAGACTCTCCGATGATGAGATGGGGAAACTCCAAAAGATGAGTAACAAGGTCCACCAGAAATTTGCTGATGAAATCAATGACCTCAAAAAGAAGGACACATATCGTCCATCCGATTACCTCAATGAAGTCCAGGATTACATGGGTTATAGACACTAAGACCCTAAATACGGCGGAGAGGAACAACGGGCTTTCCTCTCCGCCTTTTTTCTGAATGAGGGCAAATTATGCTATCTAAAGTTTCCAATTTTTTTGACAAGTTTCTGGGTTTCATCGAAGAATGGGTTCTTTTTATATCGACTATGGCGGCCCTTATCGCTTTGTTTGTTAATGTTGTCTTACGCTACGGTTTCAACTACTCTTTGGCCTGGTCCGAGGAGCTGGTCAGAGAGGTTATCATCCTGACGACTTTCATCGGTTGCAGCGCTGCAATCAAGGCGCGATCCATGATCAAGATCGACGCCCTTGTTCAGATCGTCCCCATCCTAAAAACCCCGCTCACCTTTTTCAGCAATATCGTAACCCTCATCTTCTCTTCCATGATGATCTTCTATGGGTGGAAAATGGCCGTCCTTCAGACAGCGACCCATCAGAAGACGATTATTATGGAAATCCCGCTCGAGTGGTTGTACGCCATATTGCCCATCATGGGAGTGATGATGTTCATCCGCACCCTACAGGTCATATACCTGGATATTCTGGCACTGCGAACCGAAACCGAAACGGCTTAGGCGTTCGATGCAGGTTACATTTACCCCTAAATATATGGAGACGAGGCTGATATGGAACTGAGCCACCTCATTATTATGCTCATTTTACTTGGATGCATGGCCGCGTTGGTACCTGTATTTATGTGTCTCTTCTTTACCGCGGTCTTAGGCTTCCTCCTTTACACGGATCTTCCGATACTCCTTCTGGCGCAAAGCCTTTTTCGAAGTATGGACAAATTTGCACTCGTGGTCGTCCTCTACTTCATCCTTTGCGGCAATATCATGACAGCCGGATCTATTGTGGACAAACTGATCAAGGTAGCCAATGTCTTGGTTAGCTGGTTACCGGGCGGCCTTGGTATGGCAGGCGTTCTGGGATGCGGACTCTTCGGGGCGATCTCGGGTTCTACCGTTGCTACCGTCGTGGCCCTTGGGGGTTTCATGATTCCCGCCCTTTTGCAAAACGGGTATCGGGAAAATTATACGCTTGGGGTCATGACGACTTCTCCAAATCTGGGAGTGATCATTCCCCCGAGTATCGGGATGATTCTTTACTCCATGATCAGCAATGTGTCTCTCGAGGGACTTTTTCTGACAGGGTTTCTGCCCGGCATATTGATCATGCTCGGTGTATGTCTCTACTCGTATTTCCTGCACCGAAAAAGAACCGATTTCGTGAGAATGCCCGTGCCGTCGCCTAAAGAAGTCCTTATGGTCCTGAAGGAGGGTTTCTGGTCTCTCATGCTGCCGGTTATCATTTTTGGCGGAATTTTTTCAGGGGCCTTTACCGCCAACGAGGCTGCTGTTGTGGCTTGTATTTATGCCTTTATTGTCGAGTTGTTCATCCATAAGTCCATAAAATTAAAGGACGTAAAACGGATTACGGTAAGTTCCGCAGTGACCTCGGCAACCCTCCTGATTATCGTTGCTGGGGCCACCTGTTTCGGTCGCTATCTGACTCTGGAGGCCATACCGGCAAAAATCACCGAAGCGGTTGTAGGCAGCATTCAATCGCCTATTGTTTTTCTATTTGTCATCAATTTACTCCTTGTCGTTGTCGGAATGTTCATGGACATCATATCCGC
>CAZXWJ010000158.1:0-9758 GCA_964644375.1 uncultured Desulfobacteraceae bacterium
CGGCGAAATTAACGACAAGATGCTCGGTTTTTACAGGAGTAAGACGTTGGTGGGCGGCCAGGAGAAGATTGTTGCCGTGACCCAGTTTGAGGAAAGCGACGCCCGGAGGGCTTTTCCCTGCTTTGATCATCCTGCGCAGAAGGCGACCTTTGAGATCGAAATGATCGTAGAGGAAGGGTTGACGGCCATCTCCAATATGCCGGTCCTGGAGAAAAGGCGAACGGAAGACGGGCGGTTGGTCACCAGATTCGAGAAAACTCCCCGGATGTCGACTTATCTGCTCTTTTTGGGTGTCGGCGAATTTGAAATTATCGAAGATCCGGGAGAAATCCTGCTGAGGGCGGCGACCATGCCCGGCACATCGGAACAGGGGCGGTTCGGCCTGGCCTTTGCCCGGAAGTGTCTGGCCTTTTGCGAACGATTTTATGGTATCAAATACCCTCTTCCCAAGCTTGATTTGATCGCCATTACAGATTTTTCCGCAGGGGCCATGGAGAACTGGGGGGCCATCACCTTTAGGGAAAACCTGTTTCTCCATGATCCTGAACTCGTCTCCAGGGCGGGGGAGGAGAGAATCTGCGAAGTGATTGCCCACGAGATCGCCCATCAATGGTTTGGAAACCTGGTCACGCCCGCCGACTGGAAATATCTCTGGCTCAACGAGAGCTTTGCCACCTACTTCGGCTACGGTGTTGTCCATCATTACTACCCTGATTGGGGCGTTTGGGATCAGTTCCTCATAGGCCAGACGCGGGTGGCCCTGGACCGTGACGCCTTGCAGGAGACCTTCCCCATCGAGCTTCCGGGGGGAGAACACGTGGTCATCAATGCCGCCAACGCCCCCATCATCTACAACAAGGGTGGAAGTGTCCTGAGACAGGTGGAGGCCTATGTGGGGAAGGACGCATTTCAAAAGGGCCTGCAGCGGTACCTGAAAGACCACGCCTACGCCTGCGCCTCCAGCCATGACCTGTGGGAGGCCCTGGAAGCCGTGTCGGACAAACCCGTAAGCCGGATGATGAAAGGATGGATCGAACAACCCGGTTTTCCTCTTGTCGACGCTCGAAGGAGAGGTGACAAACTGCTCGTCTCTCAGTCGCGTTTTTCCTTTCTGCCGGGGGCGCCGGGCGAGCCATGGCTGATTCCCCTTGACATAGATGTTTTTGCACGGAATGGAGAGAAGAGGCATCTGACGACGCTCTTGGATACCAGAGAGAAAAGTCTGGATATAGGGGCGGATGCCCTGGCCTACAAGGTGAACGCGGGGCAGAGGGGGTTTTACAGGGTTCGATACCATGATCCGGAAAATTTCGGGGCGCTTGCCGCCAAGGCGGAAGACAAGGTGCTTTCCCCTGAAGACCGATGGGGACTCCAGGACGATCTCTATGCCCTTGCGAGAAGAGGGGATGTGTCCGTCCGTGATTATTTGGATTTTCTTTCTTACTACACCCATGAAGACGCCTTTCTCCCCCTGACAAGTATCGCTTCAAACCTTTTTCATGCCCACCTGGTGATGGGAAAGGACATGAAGAAGACGGTTTTTCTGGGCAAGGCACTCTTCGAAAGGGTTCTCAGGGATATCGGCTATGAGCCCCGCCCTGACGAGGCGGTCGTCACATCCGTTTTAAGAGATCAGATCCTGTGGCATTGTCTGGTGTATGGGTCCGAAGAAGCGGCAGACTTTGCCATGACGCGATTTCGATCCCTCTCGGCGGGAGATAATGTCCATCCGGACAGCATGAAAAATGTCATGCAGGCCGGTGCTCTTCTGGGGGGGCGTGAGGCCTTCGACTGGCTTGCACAACGTTTCAATACCTCTGAAAATGAACATGAGAGGATGAATGTTCTCGCCGCCATGGGTTGCTTTCGTGAGGCATCGTTGATAGACGCGGCGCGTACCTTCACCCTGGAGCGGGTCCCGCCGAGGAACCGTTTCGTTCCGATTTCGGCCCTTGCCGTGAATCCCGAGGCCGTTGACTCGATGTGGGACTGGTATCTTTTCAATCAAAAGGCACTTGAAGGCCTCCATCCTGCACACTACGAGAGGGTGATTGCGGCCGTCGTGCCGGTCGGCGGGATCGGGCGGGAAGATGCAGTCAGGGCTTTCTTCGATGAACACATGGAAAGAACTAAAAAGGCCGGGGACGTGATCAAACTGAGCCTGGAAAGGTTGGAGATCAACTCCCGCATGAGGACTTCGGGGGCTTGAGCCATGATACCAAATAAAATTTTCTTTCCCAAAATATGCAGGTGGAGTATCCTCCCTTTTTTTACATGAAAATGGTGTTCTTTCCCGCCCAATGGGGTGAGCATCTTCGATGCGTCAGGACGGTTTGCGATGATTGAACAGAGAGCGGAAATCATATTCAATCAGCCTTTAACGGACAACACCTGGTTCATGGGCCTGAAATCACGTGAGATTGCAGGGGCGGCCGGACCCGGTCAATTTGTTATGGTCCGCGTCGGAGATGGCTTGGATCCCCTTCTGCGGCGGCCCTTTTCCATTTGCGGCACGCGGGATGACGCGTTTCTTATCCTCTACCGTGTCGTCGGGAAAGGTACGAATAGGATGACCGGACTGATCAAGGGATCAAAGGTTTCCGTTCTCGGTCCGCTGGGTCGGGGTTTCGACCTTCCAGGTAAAGTGACCGCCCCGGTATTGTTGGGCGGGGGAATAGGCGTTGCTCCGCTCTTTTTCCTTTCTCAGGTTTTGGAAAGGAGAGACTGCCGGTTTTTGATGGGCTTTGCGACCGCTTCTGAGGTCATCACCCCGGAACATATCGGGTTGCCTCCTTTCGGCCTTTCTATCGCAACGGATGACGGCAGCCGGGGGTACGCCGGCCTTGTCACGGATCTTCTCAGGGGGCATCTCGAAGAGTCGCAGTCCCGGGCGGAGTCTTTAAGCGTCCTCACCTGCGGGCCGACGCCCATGCTCAAGGCGGTCGCCGCCATGACCATGGCTCACGGTATTTGTTGTCAGGTATCAGTCGAGGCAAATATGGCCTGCGGACTCGGGGCCTGCCAGGGCTGTGCGATCCCCGCCGCCCGGGACCGGGAACGGGCCTACTTTCATGTCTGCCAGGACGGTCCGGTCTTCCCTGCCGAGGCCATCGATTGGTCCAAAGTCTAGAGATGGGGCCAAGCAGGGATAGTGCGTTTTATTTTAACATAGAAAACCTGGTTCGTCCCCGCCGAGCGGGAACTGCGATGCACCAGGGTTCTTTGCTTGGAGAGGCGAAGATCCCGTCTTCATCGGGATTGGAGTAATGAATTTGACCACTGGGCCGCAGTGGTTTAGAAGAAGACGCAAGAGATAAGACATGCAGAGTCCTTTAGACCCCGATTTGAAAGTGAAAATTGGTTCCCTGGAGTTCAAAAATCCCGTCATGACCGCCTCCGGGACTTTCGGGTACGGCAGGGAATACGCTCCCCTGGTGGACCTCAAACAACTGGGCGCGATTGTGGTCAAGGGCCTTTCCCTGAAACCCAGGGCCGGGAATCCGCCGCCCAGGATCGTCGAGACCCCTTGCGGTATGTTGAATGCGATCGGGCTTGCCAATATCGGCATCGAGACCTTTTTAAAAGATAAACTCCCCAAGCTCAGAGGTCTGGATACCCATGTGATCGTCAATATCTATGGTCATCACATAGATGAGTACGGGGAACTGGCGGCCGCCTTGAAAGGGGTGGATGGGGTCTCCGCCATCGAAGTCAATATCTCCTGCCCTAACGTGGAACAGGGGGGGATGGCCTTCGGGGTTGACCCGGACATCGCCGCCAGGGTCACGGAAAGGGTCCTCGATCATACGGACAAGCCCGTGATCGTCAAGCTTTCTCCCAACGTTACGGACATTCGGGTCATCGCCAGGGCCGCTGAGGAGGCCGGGGCCCATGCCCTTTCCCTCATCAATACCCTGACGGGTATGGTCGTTGATGTGGAATCAAGGTCGCCGATTCTCGCTAATGTTACCGGAGGCCTGTCCGGACCGGCTATCCGGCCCGTTGCGGTTCACATGGTCTACCAGGTGGCGCAAACCGTAAAGATACCGGTGATTGGTATTGGGGGCATTATGGACTGGAGGGATGCCCTGGAGTTCCTTATTGCTGGCGCTCGGGCCGTTCAGGTGGGAACGGCCAATTTCACCAATCCCCGGGCCACCCTGGACATCGTGGAAGGCCTGAATCGATTCTGTAAACAGAGGCATATCGAGAGCATTGATGAATTAATCGGAAGTATCGATGCCGGGAAGGGCGCCCCGGGTTAGGTCGTTGATGCTATACCGGAGACCTCCTGGCGATTCGGGGTGAAAGAGTGCAGGATATGGGAAGGAATCCGTGCTCGGCTCAAGCGGAGTCTTCTCCCCGAGTGGTCATTTCCTGTCTATTTTTTCAACGACTTTTTTGAAGTAAATTTCTTTTTCTTCAAGAAGAGGGGATTTTTTTCCCATCATGTTGAGTTTCATGATCTGGTAGTTGATCTTCTTTAAGAGCTTGTATCTTTCTTTCTCGTCAGGAATGCTCTCCAAAAGATCCTCCATTTGCCTGATTTCCTTTTTGGCCTCGAGCTCCGGGGGAAGGCAGTCTGCGTTTTTCAATATTTTATAGGCAAGACGAAGATCCTCCGGGATATTTCTGTCATCTTCCAGCTCCAGGGGTTCGCCCCGGCCGGGGAGATCGTCGAATTCTCCTCTTTCCTGGGCCTCCCTGATCCTCTGCTCTGCGATTTTCATGATAGGCAGATCAACCAATGTGTTTACCTCTCAATACCTTGCTTGTAAGTAAAGGGGCAGCCTTTGACTCAATCCATTGGGAACCGCCCCCTGATCAATCCTCAAGGCATGATATGTAAATGAGCCGGTGGATTTGGGCGCCCAATTTTTTGATCCCAATCAATATATACGGTACACTGAAATGGAGATATCTTATCGGATTTAAATGGCCATTACAAGCATGATGCACGGCTCTGATCCGCCATTAAGCCATCCGCAGTTGGGTATATTGCTCATACGCCTCAGCCGTCACCCTGCTCTCGTTTTTTGCCGATGATTAGGTATGCTCCCAAAGTTCCTGATTCCAATAATGATCTTCGAATCAGGCAGCGGATTCAGGGTGGGCTTTGTCCTTGACAAGAGGGCCTGGATTGGATATTGCCTCATGGGTGTTAGGATTTGTTTTCGAGCATTCAATGCGGTTAAGGGAAGAATCCGAGTCCAAATACACGGCTTTGGTCAGCCCTTGTGAAGGGTCCTGACAAGGGTCAACAAAACGTGGCTAAAATCGAAGTTTCGATTTGCAAAATCAGGACGCTGAAGCCTTGAAGGAAGACGCCTTGGCCTTTGTGCCCTGCTCAACACGCATTCGCGGCATCCGGACATGCTAGACGAACTGGACAAAAAAATTATTCAGCTTATCCAGAGCGATTTGCCGCTCGATCCGAGACCCTTTGCCGTTTTGGCCGAACGTATCGGCATCGCTGAAAAGGAATTGATCGAGAGGTTGAATTCCCTGAAGGAGCAAGGCGTTATGAGGCGGTTCGGTGCTACCCTTCGGCACCAGGAAGCTGGCTTCAGCGCCAATGCCATGGTCGCCTGGACCGTTCCGGAGGAGCGTATCAGGGAAGTGGGGGAGATCATGGCCGGTTTCAGGGAAGTGACCCATTGCTACCAGAGAAGACCTCAGAAGGATTTGAAATACAGCCTCTACACCATGGTGCATGCGGAGGACCGGGACACCTGTTACCGGATAGCGGAAAGGTTATCCCGACGTGCGGGAGTCAGAGACTATGCCCTTCTTTTCAGTGAAAAGGAATTCAAAAAGACGAGTATGGCCTATTTCTAGATAAAATTGCTGCGCAATTTTATGCAACATCCACCTGTGGTGGACTTTAAGAAAAAGAAATTTCATGCGAATTTGAAGAGGAGATCATGAGGAGAATACCCTTGCCCAAGGAGCGGCTTCTCATCTATGCACGGTTTTTCCAAAAACCCATACCGGTATGAAATTTCTATAATGCTAAAGGATTATTGACGAGAATTGGGGCTTTTCGAATGACTCGATATGTAACACTCGTCATTTTCCAAGGAGCGTTCAATGCGCGATAAATCCAGGGCTTTATTTGAAAGGGCCAAAGAACTGATCCCGGGTGGGGTCAACAGCCCGGTAAGAGCGGGAAAATCGGTGGGCATGGATCCTCCTTTTATCTCAAAAGCGGAAGGGTGCTTTCTTTGGGATGTGGACGGCAACCGTTACATCGATTACGTCTGTTCATGGGGCCCCATGATTCTCGGTCATGCGCACCCGAATGTCATAAGCGCTCTGCAACAAAGGGTGCCTCTGGGGACGAGTTACGGCGCTCCGACGGCATTGGAGATAGAACTGGCGGAGGCCATCGTGGATATGGTCCCTTCCATAGAAATGGTCCGAATGGTGAATTCGGGAACCGAGGCGACCATGAGCGCTATCCGCCTGGCAAGGGGATACACCGGCAGAACGAAGATCATAAAATTTGACGGGTGCTATCACGGCCATGCCGACAGCCTTTTGGTCTCAGCCGGTTCGGGTGTCGCAACCCTTGGGATACAGGGAAGTCCCGGTGTCCCGAATGATCTGGCTGGTCACACCCTCTCTCTGGCCTACAACCATTTGGACGGTGTGAAAGAGGCCTTTGAAAGGTGCGAATCCGAGATCGCCGCCGTGATCGTTGAACCCGTTGCCGGAAATATGGGCGTGGTTCTTCCCAAAGAAGGGTTTCTTAATGGTTTGAGGGAGATAACCCGCGAGAAAGGGGCACTGCTTATTTTCGATGAGGTCATCAGCGGGTTTAGGGCCGGTCCCGGAGGTGCCCAGGAACTATACGGCATTGTGCCTGATTTGACGTGTCTGGGCAAGATCATCGGGGGAGGATTGCCGGTGGGGGCCTATGGCGGCAGGAAGGATATCATGAACCTCATGGCCCCCGAAGGAGATATCTATCAGGCGGGTACCCTGTCGGGCAATCCCCTGGCAATGGCAGCCGGGCTGGCCACATTGCAGTACTTGAAAAAAGGGGGTGTCTATCGGGAACTGGAAGAGAAAGGGAAATTCCTCTTCACCGGTCTGCAACAGGCGGCAGAGGCGGCCGGACTCAAAGTGACCGTTAACAGGGTCGGGTCCCTGGGGTCCATTTTTTTCTCCGACGGGCCTGTGACGGATTTCGCATCCGCACACGCGAGCAATGCCTCCCTTTTTAAAAATTTCTACCGGTCCATGTTGGATCAAGGCATTTATCTTGCCCCTTCTCCGTTTGAGGCCTGGTTTCTTTCACTGGCCCACGACGAGGCAAGTCTCCAAAAAACGATTGATTGTGCCGAGAAGAGTTTTCGTGATTTTCAGCACAAAAGATATTGACTTCAATCCGACTTATATGATAGAAAACCCGGGTATTTTAGCTTTTTGAAAAGCAGACCCACCATCTTAAAGCATTCGATGGACAATGATACCAAGAAGCTCATCAAGGCCTTAGGCTATCTAAGCACTGTTGGTCTGTCCATGGCCCTTGCGATCGGAATGGGTGCCTATATAGGTCTCTACCTTGATAGAAAATTCGGAACAAGACCTTGGCTATTCTTTGTTTTTTTTGGATTCGGTGTCGCAGCGGCATTCAGAAATCTGTATGTAATGTATAAAAAGGCCAAAGACCTCTGAATGGTGCTTTTGAAAAATGGACTGGAACCGGCACAATAAAGTTTTAGGTGCTCTTCATTGGGCCGTTTTGCTGGTCTTGTCTGCTTTTAGCTATTTCCTGATGGAGCCCTCGTTTACCTTGGGAGTAATCCTCGGCGGACTGATCGTCATCTCGAATTTCAACCTCATGCAGCACTCCATCTCACACGCGTTTTCCTTTCGAGGGGCCACCAAAAAGATAAAGGTATTTATTATTTTGAAGTTTTATCTGAGACTGCTGGTTTTGGGTCTAATCTTATACACTCTCATCCAATGGAGATGGGTGGACCCTGTCGGCTTGGCTGTTGGTCTTTCCACCGTGCTCTTGAGCATTGTCATTTTTGCGATTTGTGGGGCATCGCGGACGAAAAACGGGTAGGGGGCTTGAGTATGGAGCATCATTTTTTCTTTCTTAATAAAATTCTGGCTGCGATAGGGTTCGAACATTTTGCTCATGAGTACACCCATGTCATCCATTCCTGGCTTGTCATGGCCATCCTTATCCTGGGCGTCCTGCTTTTGCTGAAGGGGACGGAACTCATTCCGAGGAAAGGTCAGAATGTCTTTGAGGTGATTATCGGTGGGCTCGAGGATTTTATGGTGGAGATTACCGGCCCGGAAGGCCGCTTTTTCTTCCCCTTTATTGCCACGCTTTTTCTCTATATCTTTATCAGTAATCTTTTAGGGCTCATTCCCGGATTCTTTTCCCCGACGGCCGACCTGAACACCACCTTGTCCCTAGCCCTCTGCTCTTTTGTGTATACCCATATCATCGGTTTCAAGTTTCATGGGAAAAAATATATCAAACACTTTATAGGGCCCGTCTGGTGGCTGGCGCCTTTATTGTTCCCGATCGAGGTTATCGGACACCTTGCCCGTGTGATGTCGCTGAGTATCCGGTTGTTTGGAAATATTTTCGGAAAGGAAACCGTCCTGGGCATTCTGTTCGTGCTGGCCGGCTTTTATCTTGCTCCCCTGCCCATCCTGTTTCTGGGTATTCTCGTGAGTTTTATTCAGGCTCTGGTGTTCATGCTCCTATCCATTATCTATTTTGTGGGTGCCATGGAGGAGGCCCACTGAATAACCTTTTTTAAAATCCATCATCAACCGTTCAATGGCCGTCGGATTCTGATAATACCGTGGTTGATCGGATCGGTGGTCTGCGGTATCGCATATCTTCGACAAGCCGGACCGCAGGATCATCTTAAATAGTTTTCATTCAGAATTTTTTGGAAGAAGACAACCAATTATACGGAGGAGGTCAATATGGCGAAGAAGGTAGTAACTGGGATTTTTTTAGCGTTGTTGGTCTTGGGAGTGGCGTCTGTGGCTCTCGCAGAGGACGGATCCGTGCAAACCGGATTTCTGTGGACTTTTTTCGGTGTCGCGATTGCCTGCGGTTTCGGTATCGGGGTCGCCGCTTTGGGTACCGGTCTGGGCATGGGAAATGCAATTAACGGTGCCCTCCAGGGCACGGCCAGAAATCCCGAGGCCGGTGGCAAGATCATGACCACCATGATTATCGGTCTGGCACTCATCGAGTCGCTTTGTATCTACGCTTTGGTCATCTGTTTTATGCTCGTGGGTAAGATTCCGGATTTGGCCGGCATGTTCGAGACGGCCATGAAGGGCATCGGCGGGTAGGCGTTTATAAGGAAAGGGCCTCGTTTTTCCTGGCCCTTTCTTTCCATCCCTTTTTGTGCGCAATAAAAACTGTCCCTTTTTCTGCCTTTATTTCTGGTCACGAAATCCTTCAGCGTCGATAAAGAACGGAAGGCCAACTTGCCCCGCCGTCCATAATGGTTTTCCCGCACTGGTGAGGCAACCGGAATCCTGCCTGGCCGAGAATGTGGCATTTAACGTGAAACGTAACGATCCGGCCTATCACCTCAGCCGGGAGGATGAGAGAATCGTCCTGAGAAACCGGCCTGTATAGGATGCCTCGATTTGAGTCAATTCTTCGGGGCTCCCCGCTCCCACGAGGCACCCGCCTCTTTCTCCTCCATCGGGACCAAGATCGATGATGTGATCCGCTGTTTTGACGACATCCAGGTTGT
>CAZXWJ010000159.1:0-9719 GCA_964644375.1 uncultured Desulfobacteraceae bacterium
CCCATGCCGTAGAGGAGTTTCATGGCCCTGAACATCTCGGGCATCCCCGGACCGCCCTTGGGCCCTTCGTATCGTACCACCACCACATCACCGGCCACCACTTTTCCATCCATGATGGCCTGGTTGGTCTCCGCCTCGGAATTAAAAACCCGGGCCCGTCCCTGAAAATGCCACATGGCCGGATCGATGGCGGCAGGTTTCGTCACCGCACTGCCGGGAGCCAGGTTCCCCCAAAGGACGGCAAGTCCTCCTGTTTGGGTATAGGGATCCGACAGGCTCCGAATAACAGAGAGATCCTCACGCCTTTTGACGTGCCGCAGATTTTCCGAAACCGTCTTGCCGGTCACCGTGAGGGCCTCTCCTTCCAGGAGCCCTTCCAGTTCCTTTAAGACAACCTGCACACCGCCAGCCTCGTGAAAGTCCGCCACATTCGCCGGCCCGGCAGGATTGATTTTTGCCAGCAGGGGCGTCTGGGCACTGATGTCATCAAAGAGTTTGATGGAAAAATCCATTTCTGCTTCGTAGGCGATGGCCGGGATATGCAAAGCGACATTGGTGGACCCGCCGATAGCGGAAGACAGACGGATCGCATTCGTGAGGGCCCCCGGACCCATCACCTTTCGTGCGGAAATGCCCTCTTCCACCAAACGAACGACCTGTTCTCCGCTGCGACCGGCAACCTGAAGGCGTTCAGCGTAGACCGCAGGAATGGTCCCGGCCCCGGGAAGAGACATGCCGAGGGCCTCGGCGACACAACCCATGCTGTTGGCTGTACCCAACATCGAACATGACCCGCAGGTGGGCATGACCCGATCTTCGATTTCCAGAAGGCTCTCCTCGGTGATTTCACCGATCTGATACTGGCCCAGGGCCTCTGCCACGGCGGTGACATCGCTCTTTTTCCCGTCGTAGAACATTCCCCCCAGAGCCGGTCCCCCGTTGACCAGAATAGTAGGGATATCCAGGCGCGCGGCGGCCATGAGCATACCCGGGACGATCTTGTCACAGGAACCGAGAAGAACCAACCCGTCAAAGCGATGGGCCTCGACCATGGCCTCGATGTCATTGGCAATCAGCTCGCGGGAGGGCAGGATGTAGCGTGTTCCGATATGACCTTCCGCAATTCCGTCACAGGCACCGATGACCCCGAATTCCACGGGTGTTCCTCCCCCGAGGCGTATGCCTTCTTTGACGGCCGCGGAAACCTCTCTGAGATTGAAGTGACCCGGGACCACCGTGCTCCAGGCATTGGCTATGCCGATCATAGGCCTTGTCAGATCCTCGGCCGAGTATCCCATGGACTTATACAGGGCGCGATGCGTCACCCGCTCTAAGCCTCGAGTCGTATCCCAACTGCGAAGTTTCATATCTTTTTCCTTTTTTTCTGTTTTTTACCCTATCCGTCCGATAGCGAGATAAAACAGGCAGAGGAGGGTTATCACGTCAAGGAAAAGGTGTCAAGGGCGTTGACGTGCCCTAAGGCCACCGCCTAGCTTGTTTTCATCCAGAAATGGCCCTTTTTCGCAATTCCCCGCTTGCGACGGGACAGGTCCGCGTCAAACTGCGAGGTTTCTTGTGCGACGTACTGCTCGTACGTCTCCGCGCAACCTCTTATTTTCCTTGAACTTGCAATCCCGCCATGGCGGGACTGAATTGAAAACTCACGCGTGCCCTGATTCCATTTCCGGATGGGCACTAGCTTACATATGATGTCCGGAATCATGCTGTTTAGGGTCATTCCTGAACTTCAGTCACTTTAGTCACGATGGCCCGTACGTCGCAACAAGATACGCGTGCGGCGATGAACCGCATCAGTCAACACCCCGGAAAAGACTTGCTCGGAATGGGGGAACCGACAACTAATCACCTAATTACCGGGCTCACATGCGCTTCAACAACTGATTTGCGGCCGTGAGCATGGGGTCCCAAACCGGTCCAAAGGGCGGGGCATAGGCCAGATCACACTGGCTGAAGGCTTCCACTGTCATCTTTTGCTGCAAGGCCACGGCCGGGGCGTTGATCCTGTGGGCGGCCCCTTCCTTTCCCACCATCTGGACACCCAGAAGCCGACCCGATTTACGATCCCCCACCATCTGGACGCCCAGGGTACAATTGCCGGGATGGGCGTGTGCCCGGGAGCGGCTGGTGATCATGATCTCTGCAGGTTCAAATCCGGCCTTTTCGGCCTCCGCCATGCTGAGGCCCGTGCGGGCGACCTGAAGGTCAAAGACCTTGAATACGGCGGTCCCCACAATGCCCTGCAGTTCGACTTTCCTGCCGGTGACGTTGTCAGCCACGGCCCAGCCAGCCCGATTGGCCCGCAGGGCCAGAGGAATCCAGGTGCGCTCCCCGGTCACCAAATGAAAGGCATCGGCGCAGTCTCCGGCCGAGTAGACATTTTCGTCGGATGTCATAAGAGCCCTGTCCACTGCGATGGCTTTATTGGGTCCCAGCGTCAATCCGGCTGTTTCGGCCAATTGACTGCTGGGAGTCACACCTATGGCCGTGATCACCATCTGTCCTTCCAGAGAGAGATCCGAACAGACAACCCTCAGTCCATGTGCCGTCTCTTCGATGCGTTGAATTTCGTGACCCGCATGGATGCCTACCTCATTGGCATCCACCTCTTCACGGACCATGGCCGAAAGCCTTTCATTCATCCAGGGGATGAAAGCGGGACGGGGTTTGACCATATCCACGGACATATCATTGGCCCTCAGGGCCTCGCACATCTCCAGGGCGATATAGCCCATGCCGATGATGATCGCCCTTTTTACGCCTCGGTCCCGGATGTACTGCTTGATTCTTCTTCCGTCCTCCAGGCTCTTCAGAGCCAGGACACCGGGTAGATCAAAACCCTGCAGATCGGGGATGACGGGCGATGCGCCGGTGGCAATGAGGAGTTTGTCGTAGGGCAGTTCCATGACCTCCCCTTGTTGATTGCGGCACAGAACCACTTTTCGGTTGCAGTCGACATGCTCGGCCCGATGTCCCGTCCGCAGGTCTATTCCCTGTTTGTCCCTGAAAACCTGGGACTGCCGGACCACCAGGTCGTCTATTTTCCTGTGGGCTTCGGCAATATTGTAGGGCATGCCGCAGGCGCTGTAAGAGACATCCCTTGTCTTTTCCAGGACGACAACTTCGAGATCAGGCCGACTCCTTTTGGCCCGACTCGCCGCGCTCATACCGGCCGCATCCCCACCGATGACTAAAAATTTCATAGGCCACCTCCATAAGAATATATAGAATGGTTATTCCTTACCTGGTTTTCATTCGGAAAAAATCAGCGAAAGATCTTCTCTAAGGCGTCGAATGATAATTCACGATATTTTATTGTGGAGATTTCAAACCCAAAAGGCAATAGTTTTACTTGCGATTTAGTCGCCTTTTCGGTTATTTAACGGTTTAAGGCACAATAATTTCAACCTAACACCCAATCCGAAGGGTTGATTGCGGAGGTTCTGATGGAAGAGATGAAGCTGGATCTGACGGAAAAAGTGGCATTGATCACCGGCGGGAGTCGAGGTCTGGGAAAGGCCATTGCCCGGTCTATGGCCGAAAAAGGAGCGAAGGTCGCAGTCTGCGGGAGGAAACAGGAAAGTCTGGATGAGACCGTGGAGGAATTCAAACAGGCCGAACTTGAAATCTTGGCTCACCCGGCGGATGTAGGAAAAGCCGATCAGGTGGCGGACCTTTTCGACGCTGTTTCAGAACGTTTCGGCAGGTTGGATATTCTCGTCAACAACGTAGGAACCAATGTGTTTACGCCGTCTGTGTCGAAAGCCGACGAGGCCTTGTGGGATAAAATGATGCAGGCGAGCCTGAAAAGTGCCTTTCTCACCAGTTCCCGTGCGGTCGCCCTGATGGGCGACGGTGGCGGCAAAATCATCAATATAAGCTCCATTGCGGCCAAAAAGGCGGCCCCGGGCATGGGGCTGTATTGTATTGCCAAGGCGGGCCTCGAAATGCTGACAAAGGTTTTTGCGGCTGAACTGGGGTCGAAACACATTGCCGTCAATGCCGTGGCCCCGGGCATGATCAAGACAAAATTCAGTCAGCCCCTCTGGAGCAATGAAAAAATGCTGAAAGATTACCTGAGGGGGGTGCCTGTGGGCCGCATTGCCGAGACGGACGACGTTGTGGGTGCTGTTCTTTTTTTGACATCCGGTCTCGCCGATTATATTACCGGCGAGGTCATCACAGTGGACGGAGGCTCCATGGCATAAATTCCATGGCTCAAAAAAATTCCCCTATCCCTTTACAAATCGCAACAGTGACTTAGTTTATGTGGATATGTGAATTTTTTAACGCCCATTTGGGCCAGCCGAGAATTTTACCCTGATTTTTGCAACTTCAGGGCTTATATATCACACACTCCCTGCCGGACATACCCAATACTATCCATATGCAGGGAACCTTGTGTTTCAAAGAGGGGCTGTCACAGACCCTCTTTTCTCATTTCATAGACGGGAGTTTCCAATGGCTGAGAATATTCAACTGCTGAGAAATATAGGCATCAGTGCCCATATCGACTCGGGTAAGACCACCCTGACGGAAAGAATTTTGTACTACACCCAAAAAATCTATACCGTACATGAGGTCAGGGGCAAGGACGGCGTGGGTGCCACCATGGACAGCATGGAACTGGAAAAGGAACGAGGGATCACCATTTCCTCCGCCGCAACCTACTGTGAGTGGAAGGGGCACCGGATCAACATCATCGACACTCCGGGGCACGTGGACTTCACCATTGAAGTGGAGCGGGCACTCAGGGTCCTTGACGGGTCGGTCCTGGTACTCTGCGGAGTGGGTGGCGTTCAGTCCCAGTCCATCACGGTGGACAGGCAGATGAACCGCTACAAGGTACCGAGGGTCGCATTTATCAACAAGTGCGACCGTTCAGGAGCCAACCCCTACCGGGTGGTGGATCAACTTCGACAACGGCTGAACCATAACGCAGTACTCATGCAGATCCCCATCGGACTTGAAGGGGATTTTTCAGGAATCGTGGATCTGGTCTCCATGAAGGCCTACACCTTTGGAGGCCGCTTCGGAGAAGAACTGGTCGACGGGGATATCCCCGCCCGGCTCATGGACGAGGCCAAAACCAAGAGGGAAGAATTGCTGGAGGCCGTCTCCATGTTCTCGGATGAATTGATGGAGGCCATCTTTGAAGAGCGTGTCACGGAAGAACTCCTTAACCGCGCCATAAGGAAAGGCACGGTTTCAAGGAAACTGACACCTGTATTCGTGGGCTCCGCCTACAAGAACATCGGGGTTCAGCTCCTGCTGGACGCCATTGCCAACTATCTCCCGTCACCGGCGGAGGTGGAAAACCGGGCACTGGACCTGGAACAGAATGAGGCCGAGAAAATCCTTTCATCGAACCCGGACGCCCCCCTGGTCTGCCTTGCCTTCAAGCTGGAAGTCACGCCCTACGGACAGCTTACCTATCTCAGGATCTATCAGGGCTCCATAGCCAAAGGAAACGACCTGGTCAATACTCGAAACAGAAAAAAGATCAAGGTGGGCAGACTGGTCAGGATGCATGCTGACGAGATGGTGGATATACCCAAGGCGGATGCAGGTGATATCGTGGCCCTTTTCGGGGTGGACTGTTATTCCGGGGACACCTTTACGGACGGGCGGTTGAATTATACCATGTCTTCGATGTTTGTGCCGGACCCCGTCATTTCCCTGTCCGTCACGCCCAAGGACAACAAGGCCGGGACGAGAATGGCCAAGGCCATCCATCGGTTCACCAGGGAAGACCCCACTTTCCGGTCCCGTGTGGATCAGGAATCCGGAGAGACCATCATTTCCGGGATGGGAGAACTCCACCTCGACATCTACATCGAACGGATGAAAAGAGAATTTCAGGCTGAGATCGAGACAGGCATTCCTCAGGTAGCCTACCGAGAAGCCATCTCTCGTAAGGCCGAGTTCAATTATATCCACAAAAAGCAGACGGGTGGGGCCGGACAATACGGCCGTGTGGCCGGGTTCATGGAGCCTTCAGAAGAAGGCACCTATGAATTCGTCAATCAAATCAAAGGCGGCGTAATTCCCACCGAGTATATCCCTGCGGTGGACAAGGGTTTTCAATCCTGTCTTCCGAAGGGCCTCCTCTTGGAATATCCCGTTCTCGGCATGACGGTCACAATCAATGACGGACAGTTTCACACCGTGGACTCCTCGGAAAGGGCCTTCCATTATGCGGCGACCGGCGCCTTTCGTCAGGCCTATCTCAAGGCCAAACCCATTATTCTCGAACCCATCATGAAGGTCTCTATTGAATGTCCCTCCGAGTTTCAGGGCGGTGCCATGGCCTCGATCAACCAACGGAGAGGACTGATCCTGAGTTCCGCGGAAGACGGCGTGTTCACCACCATCGATGCCGAAGTACCCCTGGCGGAAATGTTTGGATACGCCACCACGCTGCGATCCCTGACCCAGGGAAAGGCGGAGTTCACCATGGAGTTTTCACGTTATTCAAAGGTCCCGGAGTCTATTGCGGAAAAACTAAAGGCGGACCACGCAGCAAAAAAAAAGGGAGGTAAAAAATGATCAAGCACTTTATGGAAGTCAGCCCCTTGAAGATTCTCGAATTGTCTTCGAAAAAAGGCCTCGGCCGCGGGAACCTCGGGGTGCTCATGGCCAGGGCAGGCGTCGGAAAGACGGCCTGTTTGATCCACATCGCTTTTGACAAGCTCTTTCAAAAGGAAAAGCTGGTTCATATCTCTCTCGACGATATTCCTGAAAAGATCACCTCTTACTATAACGTCATCTTTTACGATCTGGTCAAGGCCCTGGACCTTCACGATGAATATGAACATCGCATGATCCTGGACAGGAACCGCATGATCCTGGCCTACCTCAACCAGAGTTTCGACATTGAGCGATTGCGGGAAAACTTGAAAAACCTGAGGGAAAAGATCGATTTCACCCCGGATACCCTGATTGTGGACGGCCTGGACTTTCCAAAGGCCGGAAGAGAGATCTTTGAAGGATTCAAACGCATCGCAGAGGATTTCAAAGTGGAGATATGGTTCTCGGCCCTGACCCACAGGCATATCAAGGATCTCAATGAAAGGGGAGTCCCCTATCCCTGCAACCACCTGGATGATCTTTTCAGCATCATCATTGACTTGCAGCCTACGCAATCCGGGATTTTCTTAAGGCTCATGAAGGATCACGACCATGCGGTGGGAACGGATGCCCGCGTCCAACTCGATCCAAATACCTTCCTGACCATGATCTGAGAACCACATGGAATTCAGGCAAAACATCCAGGCCTCGTCTCGGAAGGCGTTCGTGGGACCCTGCCCCGGATAGACGACCGTCTCCGGGGCATGATATTACAAAGCCGCATTCAGTTGGGAGTGAAAATATTTCCATATTTTCCGCCAAGCTTCTACTTGGCCGCCTCCGCGCTCGTCTGGACAAACGGGATGAAAAAAATCATCAGCATGCCCGGGACGGATGCCAGGAAACTGATCCCGAAAAAAACCCCGTACCCCAGCCATTCTGCGAGAAATCCGCTCACCACTCCTGAAATCACCCCGCTGATATTCATAAGGCCCGTGCCAATGGCAAAATGGGCCGCCTTGAATTCAGGGAGGCAAGTCCGCATGAGATAGGTCACGAGAACGGAGGTGCCCAGTCCTCCGGCAAACTGATCAAAGGCGTGCACAGCGGCGACCAGGGCCAGATTGCCATGCCCGATGGGGATGACGGTGTCGGCTCCCGTGTTAAGGACAACATATTTTACCAGATGAAGGGCCAGGACCATGTAGATCACATTGGTAAGATTTTGAGCCAGGAGAAAGGGCCAGAGGGTCCGTTTCAGGGTGAATCGAGAGATCATCCATCCTCCGACCATGGCTCCTATAATGGAAAAAGGGAGGCCCACCCCCCCTGAAATCCAACCATAATGGACCTTGATTCCGAGATCCACCATAAAGGGCGACGCCATCGAAGCCAGCATGGATTCACCCGTCCGCATGAGGATGATAAAGGCCAGTGCCAGCCCGATCTTTTCCCTGTCCATATAGACCAGAAAGGCCCGTGAATAGAAGGAGTCTCGATGATTCAACAGAAGGTCCTTGATTCGGTTCTTCAACAGGGCCAACACCACAAGGACCACAAGCAGGCCTATTCCCACCCATCCGGCAAAGCTGATCCTTTTCAGTATGGGAAGTGCGGACTTTAATTCGTCGTACCAGGAGAGGGAAAAGATCCAGTAGAGGAACAAAAAAGCAATAATCGCGACCAGAAGGATCAGCACGGTCTTTAACCGAAGAAACCCCGCGACACCTTGCCTGATGGGTATTTTTTCCGCTTCCACCCTTGGTAGGAGTCCCAGGTGGTAGAGGAAAAGGATGCCCAGCAGGCCCCCCGCACTCAAAAACCCGATGGTCCAGTTGGCGGTCGCGCCGATGGTGACGATGATGCCGGTTCCCGTCATCATGGCGATGCGGTAGGCCATGACCCGGTATCCCACGAATTTGGCCTGCCCCTTTTCATCCAGGGCCTCCATATAGTAACCATCAATGGCCATGTCGTGGGTGGCCGCGATGAAGGAACCGATGAAAAATACAACGCCGATAATGGCAATGCCTTTGGGGAGGGGGGAAAAAAAGGCGATGACAAGGGTCATGAGGATCAATAGGAACTGCATGATGAGCATCCAGCGCCTTTTCGTGCCGAACGCATCGATCAGAGGTCCCCAGAGGAACTTCACCACCCAGGGCAGTCCGAAAAGTGAGGTCAAGCCGATGGCCTCCAGGCTCACCCTCATATCCCTGAAAAAAACAGAGGAGATGATGCGAATAATCGTGTAAGGGAACCCTTCGGCGAAATAGGTCGTAAAGGCCCATACGTGGGGGGTTTGGAGGAGGTGTTTTTTATCAGTATTCAAGGAGATTCGTTTTATGGAAAATTTTCAGGTTCCAACCGTTTGTAAGCTTGAAGGAGCGAGCATTTCCGACCAAGCGCAGGCAGTGTCCGTTTCCCCAAATCCGGGGGCTTTGCGCTCCAATCCTCCTCCAACCTCTTGCAGATCACTAAATACATCTTATTATTAGACTATTCAACCATTAAATACCCCGATATTTTATAGACCCTATTAGTCATTGATTTCAAACATCTGTTCTGCTATGTCTGTTGGGGCGTTTTGAGTTCAGCTCATTTTTCGGGACAAGATTCAACCCAACCCTTGGTTTCGGGGTTTTCTTATGGAGGTCATGAAAACAATACGATGAAAATAGGACGCAACGATCTCTGCCCCTGCGGCAGTGGTCTAAAATACAAGAAATGTTGCATGAATAAAGAACCCTTGCCAACTACAAGCATCAAGGAAAAATACCTCAGGTCACACAACATCAGGATCAAGGAAAAACGAGATATCGAGGGCATCAGGAGGGCCGGCAGGCTCGTCGTTGAGACCCTGGACCTTGCTCAAAGGCATATCCGACCCGGGGTGGTCACCGACGAAATCAACACCGTCGTCCATGATTTTACTGTTGCGCACGGTGCGACACCCGCTCCCCTCAATTATCGAGGTTTTCCCAAGAGTGTTTGCATCTCGGTCAATGAGGTAATTTGCCACGGTATTCCCGGAGCGAAGGTCCTGAAAGAGGGCGAGATCGTTAATGTCGATGTAACCTCTATTCTGGACGGCTACTATGCGGACGCCAGCAAGACCTTTTTTGTTGGAA
>CAZXWJ010000160.1:0-9644 GCA_964644375.1 uncultured Desulfobacteraceae bacterium
CGATACCGGAAAGATCATCGAAAAACCATCCGCAACTGGTGTACATGAGCATGGTGTGGCGCTGGAGTTCAAGAAGTTTCAAGGCCGTTTGCCGATCGTTTGGGATCCATTCACGGACTGCTTGCTGCGTTAGAAAAACATCAAGTCTTTCTGTGGATCGATCGAGAATCACATCGATGAATCGGTTGCGCGCCTCCCAGGGGTCTTTGAAAATCCGGCGGGCCGTTTCCTCGAAGTCGGGGGCGATGGCATCTCTAAGGAAGTCAAGTGCTTCCCGAAGGGGCTTACGCCAGTCCTGACTCCACTCCGGGTTGGCGCCGGTGCAGCACCCGCAATGACTCTGCCACCGCTCCACGCCGTGGGCGCAGCTCCAGGAAGTGTTCTCCAAGATCTCCACTTGGTGCGTGGGGGGATGCCTTTCCAGGTATTGGCCGTAGTTTGTGAGAAGGGCAAGATTTTCGGACTCGATGTCGTGCAAGGCATAGGCTAGGGCCATGTCTCCGAATCGATGGTGATGGCCGTAGCTTTCCCCGTCTGTTGCAATATGGACCAGCTGAGGCCATAAACGTTTTTCGGAGAATCCGCCCAGGATGCGCTGTGAAAAAGTTTCACCGCTGTTCAAAAGCCTTTCAAAGGCCACGGCGCGGGAAATCGTCCCATCGTAAAAGAAGAGGGCCATGGACCGCCCCGACGGCAACTGCAGGCGGTAGGCCCGGGTGGGATCGATTTTTCCCCCACGCACATCCTGCCAGGTTTTTTCTTCCGGGCGACGAACCTTGCGGGCCTGGTGCTGGGCGAGGATGGTGAAACGAATATCCTGGCCCGCAAGAATGTCCAGGGTCTCCAGATCAACCGCCGTCTCGGGGAGCCACATGCCTTCCGGCTTTCGTTGAAATCGATGCTCGAAGTCACGGATGCCCCAACGAATCTGGGTGATTTTGTCCCGACGGTTCGCCAGGGGCATGATGATGTGGTTATAGGCCTGGGCCAGGGCCGAGCCGTGACCGGAAAAGTTTTCCATACTCTGCCTGTCCGCTTCCAGAATAGCCTCATAGACCGAGGGAGCATTGACCTCCATCCAGGCGAGAAGGGTCGGGCCGAAGTTAAAGCTGATTTTGGCGTAGTTGTTGACGATTTGCACGATACGCCCCTGATCGTCCAGGATACGGGACTTGGCATTGGGGGCGTAGCATTCCGCCGTGATTCTTCTGTTCCAGTCATGGTAGGGATGGGCGGAATCCTGAAGGTCAATAGCCTCTATCCAGGGATTTTCCCGGGGGGGCTGATAGAAATGACCGTGAATGCAGATGTAACGTTGCATGAGTGCTATAATTATCCTTATTATATGAATATCGAAATCAACTGATCATTCGATATCCTGAGTACGGATAATTTTTATCCGCATCCCAACTTAGGGTTGGTGCTCGTTCTTAAAATAGACCACCGATAATGGCGGCAGCGTCAGATTCAGGGAAAACGACCGGCCGTGAACCGGAACGGCCTCTGCTTCCAGGCCGCCCCCGTTTCCGAGTCCGCTGCCGTTGTAGTCTTTTGCATCGCTGTTCAGCAGTTCTCTCCAGTAGCCTCCTCCCGGCACGCCGATACGGTATGCAAGGCGGGGAACCGGTGTGAAGTTACACGCGACAAGGAGGATGTCCTCGGTGGAGCGGGCCTTACGGAGAAGACTGATCACGCCTGCCAGGGCATCGGTGCAGTCGACCCATTCGAAGCCTGCGGGATCGAAATCCAGCTCATAGAGGGCGGGCTCATGGCGGTACAGACGGTTGAGATCCGTCACCCACCGTTGGATGCCGCGATGGAGGGGGTACTCCAGCAGGTGCCATTCAAGGCTTGCCTCGTGGTACCATTCACTCCACTGGCCCAGTTCCGCGCCCATAAAAAGGAGTTTTTTGCCGGATTGGGCATACATGTAACCGAAGAGCAACCTCAGATTGGCGAATTTTTGCCACTCGTCGCCCGGCATCTTTCTCAAGAGCGACCCTTTACCGTAGACCACTTCGTCATGGGAAAGGGGAAGTACAAAGTTCTCGTGATGGGCGTAGAGCATTCGAAAGGTCAAGTGATCGTGGTGGTAACCCCTGTGAATGGGATCGTGTGACATGTATTCCAGGGTGTCGTGCATCCAGCCCATGTCCCACTTCAAACCGAAGCCAAGACCGCCCACATAGGTGGGCCGGGAGACCATGGGCCAGGATGTGGATTCCTCGGCGATGGTCTGAACATGGGGAAAGTTCCTGTAGACTTCTTCATTGAATCGCTTCAGGAGGGTTATGGCCTCGATGTTTTCGTTCCCTCCATGCCGGTTGGGGATCCACTCTCCTTCTTTTCGGCCGTAATCCAAATAGAGCATGGAGGCCACGGCATCGACCCGAAGACCGTCCGCATGATATTTGTCCAGCCAAAAAATTGCGCTGCTGATCAGAAAGCTTTGAACCTCTTTCCGGCCGTAGTTGAAAATGAGGCTGCCCCAGTCCGGGTGAATGCCCATGCGCGGATCATCATGCTCATAGAGATGGGTGCCGTCGAAATAACCCAGGCCGTGTTCGTCGCCTGGAAAATGGGAGGGCACCCAGTCCAGGATAACTCCTGTACCGTTTTGGTGGAGGGTGTCGATGAGAAACATGAAATCCTGGGGCGTTCCGTAGCGGCTTGTAGGGGCGAAAAACCCCAGGCTCTGATATCCCCAGGAGCCATAAAAGGGATGTTCCATGATGGGGAGAAACTCCACATGGGTGAAGCCCATATCTTGCATGTATTTGGCCAGTCTCGGGGCCGCTTCCCGGTATGTGAGGGGCCGGTTGCCCTCTTCCGGGACCCGCATCCAGGAACCGAGGTGGATTTCGTAGATGGCCATCGGGTCGCCCGATCCATTGGACGATCTGCGATGGGCCATCCATTCACCATCATGCCAGGCATAATCCGAATTCCAGACCCGGGATCCCGTCTTGGGCGGTTTCTCGCCGTAAAAGGCAAAGGGGTCGGCCTTGTCGACCCGGTAGTTGTTGTATCGGGATTGGACATGGAACTTGTAGGTGTCTCCCTTCCCCACCCCCTGAACGAATCCGTCCCAGATACCGGATCGACCCCTGGATCGGAGTGGGTGGCTCTCCTTGTTCCAGGCGTTGAAATCCCCCATGACAAAGACTTGCTTCGCATCCGGGGCCCAGACTGCAAAATAGGTGCCCTCATCGGTCCGGTGTTTAATCGGATGGGCGCCCAGTTTTTCGTAAAGTCGGAAATGACTCCCCTCGTTGAAGAGGTGAAGATCGTCCTCGGTTAAAAGGCTAATGTCATAAGACATGTTTTCCGTCATTGAAACTCCTATAAACAAAGCAATCAGAATGAGTGATGCACATTACCCTAAAGGTGTGGAAGTGTTCTTTCTGTGGTGCCGACGCATTTCCATTTCAGTGCCAGGCGTCCCGGATTTCCGGACAAGGGTTTGGTAGAGCTCAAAATATTTTTTGGCGGAGCGATCCCAGGAGAAATCCGTCTGCATGCCCCTGACCATGAGATTGGTCCAGGTCTCCTTGTCCGCGAATAGCCGGACGGCTTCCCTGATTGTCTCAAGGAAAGCCTTCGGGTCGTAGGGGATGAATTTAAAACCGTTGCCCTCCTTTGTCAGAGGATCAAACGGAACGATGGAATCATCCAGGCCGCCGGTGGCCCGCACCAGAGGGATCGTGCCGTATTTCAGGGCATACATCTGCGTCAGACCGCAGGGCTCATAGCGTGAGGGTATTAAAAAGAGATCCGCACCGGCCATGATCCGGTGGGCGAGGGGCTCATCGAAGCCGATGTAAAGCCCGAGGCGGTCATGGTAAGTTTTGGCTTTCCGCTCCAGGGTTTTCCGGAGCGTTTTATCTCCGGAGCCCAGAATGATCAGGCCCAAATCAAGTTTAAACAGGTCGTCCAATACCTTGAGGATAAGATCTAGACCCTTTTGTCTGTCGAGTCGGGTGATCATTCCCAGGAGCGGTCGCTCGTAAAGGCCGGGATTCATTCCCATTTCCTCAATCAGTGCTTTTTTACAGGCCGGTTTTCCCTCCATCCGTTCCGGCGAGTAGTTTTGGCGAAGATAGGAATCCCGGGCCGGGTCCCAGAGACTGTAATCCGCCCCGTTGAGAATACCGTGAAGAGCAGCCTTGCGCTTTTGTAAAACCCCCTCCAGGCCTTCACCGTATTCCGGGGTCCGGATCTCGCGGGCATAGGCAGGGCTTACAGCGGTGATGGCGGAGGAATAGACAATCCCCGCCTTGAGCAGGTTGATGTTGCCCCAGAATTCCAGCCCCTCCATGTGAAAGAAGTCGGCCTTGGGAAGGCCGGTCACCGGGAGTTTTTCTTCGGGAAAGATCCCCTGATACCCCAGATTATGAATGGTCAATACGACAGGCGTGCCCGCCCACTTCGGGTCTTTGCGAAATGGCCCTTTGAGGAGCGGTGAAACAAGGGCCGTCTGCCAGTCGTGGCAGTGGATGACGTCGGGGTAGAAGGAAAGTTCTGCAGCAAGTCTCAGGGCGGCATGGCAAAAGAAGGTGAAGCGCTCCAGGTTGTCGTAGTAGTCCCCTTGAGAATTGCCGTAAAGGTTCGGCCGGTCGTAAAGGTCTTCCCGTTCGATGAGATAGAAGGGTATCCCTTCCTGAGTTACGGCCTGGAGCACTTTGGCCGTGAGGGTCTGGGTCCCGAGAGGGACGGGAAATTTTTCAAGAAGTAAGGTCGTCTCGATATTCTTCTCGTGCACCGTGCGATAAAGCGGAAGGACGAGACGCACATCGAGGCCAAGCCGTTTCAGGGCCGGGGGAAGGGCGCCGGCAACATCGGCCAGGCCGCCGGTCTTGGCGAAGGGGACGGCTTCGGGGGAAAGAAAGAGAACTTTTGTTTTTTCAGTCATTGTCCGCTTCCACCGCTTCCAGGAGTTGGGGATAGATGTTGGGAACACTATAGAGGACACGGTTCCAGCAGGGTATGATGCTGCTCTCGTGCGGACCCTTGATCTGCTCCCAGGCCGTCCACAGGAAGCCGCGAAAGTATCGGACGGTCAGTTCCTCCTGATACCGGTCGTAGACCAGATCGTTGACCTCCGCGTCGTCACTGTAATTTTTTACAAACAGGAGAGCGTTTTCATAATAGGAGTGGAGGATCATATCCACCATGGAATCATCCAGGGGAAAGCCGTGAGATCGCATATGGTTAAGATAAAATTTGGCGATATCTACAACCATCCGGTGAAGACCCCTTTTCGAGTCATCCGCAGAAAGTTCCTGGTGCTTATGGTCGTAATTGGGAACCAGATCGATTTGAGCGATCTTTTGAGGGATGACCCGTTTGTAGACCTCGGAAAGGGTGCTTACCTCCAGGCCCCAGTCATACGCAATATTGATTCCCCTTGCCAGGCCCGTGGTAAAACTGAATTCCCCGGCCAGGGGGTAGTTGAAGGTTCGATGATAAGTGAAAAAGCGTTTCAGTTCATTCATGCTCCGCTCTCGCATGATGCGGCTGAGAATATCCACGAAAGGCGTTACAAAAAGCCTCGTGACGCGTCCTTTCATGGTGCGCTCGGCAGGCGAGATTCGGGCATAGTAACCTTTGCAGAATTCGTAATCATTGTTGGGGTTGGCGGTGGGCTCGATAAGCCGGCCCAGGAGGATCCGGTCATATGTGACAATGTCGCAATCATGAAGGGCTATGACGTCGCAGTCCTCACGGGCGAAAAGATATCCCAGGGCGATCCATGCGGATTGGCCTTTTCCCTGGACACCTATAGAGATATCTCTGTTCTTGATTTCTTGAAAGACATGCTGGATGCGAGGGCCTTCCACCCAGACGAGCTTCACGTCGAGTGCGGAGGAGCGCAATTGCCTGAAATATTCCCTGGCCTCACGGAACTGCGTCTCCTCGGGTGCGCCGCCCAGGGCCACGACCACGCTGTGGAGGTATTTCACTTTCCGGATTTCGTTGATGATACGGTCCAACACCTGAGGGTTTTGAATTTCCGAATAAAGAGATGGAAGGAGAAGGCTGATTTTAACGTGACGGGCATATTCCTCCAGTTTTTTTTCCAGGCTTTCCAGATAGGCCTCTACATCGAAGGCGCGATAAAGCGCATGAAGCGTGGTCACAGGGCCTTCTTGGTGAAAATCGGCCATGATGCGTTCTCCTTTCTATCCCCCTTCTCCTCCTCGCTTTACAGCCGTGCCTTCAACTTGCAAAGAGAGGACTTGTGGCGTGCGCAATTCTTGAACGTTTCGGGTGCGTCCCATTGGAAAGCCGAAATTTGAGAAGACCGAAACAAGAAGAGGCCCCCTCAAGACTCCGGGTTTGATCTCTCGGCAAATTTTTGATTCCAGGTCTGAACGAGATAGTCCTTATGGGCTTCAAATTTTGCCGCTTGTTCTTCGACAAGCTCCTCGGCGGCCTGAGAGGACATCTCCCAGGTCTGCCGCACAAAGGACGCCACTCGGGCGTAATAGAGCGGGGTGATCAGATCGATCAGCTTGTTACGGTTCACTGCCCATGCATGGAAGGTGGCCGCCAACTCGTAGAGTATCCTGACCCAGGAGTCCGTGGACAGGTGGAAATCGCTCGGGTCGGACTCTGCCGCCCGCCGGATTTCCTCAAAGCAGTCCTCACAAAAGATGTCTTTCCAGAGGACGGCGAATTGCTGGTAGCCGATTTTAAAGTGCTGGATCATTGCGTCAGGGTCAACGGTGACGGGTTCGGGCTCGACATAGCCCTCGTAGCCGAAGGTTTCCACGGATTTGCTCCCTCGAATTCCTTTCCAGTAAGCCTCATAACGCTCCATGAGGGAAAAAATGGTCCAGAGAACCTCGCGAAACATGGGCCCGAGATGCTGTCCGGGATCCTTGGCATCGTGAATCTTGACTCCGAGGTTGGATTGGCAGATCCGAAAATCCTGGGTGATGACGTTGGTCGTCATCCAGATATCAATCCCGAATCGGGCGACATCCGTTTCCCAGACATCCTGCTCGATGTAGAATTGGGCAACATCTCTTGAAACGGCGAAGTCTCCTCCAATGGGCTGTCGAATGCGTTTCCCATAGAGGGCCCGGGTGAGGTTATAGACGATATTGTTGGTGATGGTCCCGTCGTACTTGTGCCGGAGATACACGGGGGCTACAAATTGATACTTCTTTTCTAAAACCGGGTCCAGAAGGTGTTGCACCCAGTCCGGGGTAATGCTTCGGAGGTCGGAATCGACCACGGCACAGGCCTGAACCTCGAGATGTTTGGCTGCCTCGAAAACGGAGCGTAAGGCCGTGCCTTTTCCGCCGGGTCCCCGGTAGATGGAAACGATCTTCTCCTGCCAGGGTTTGATCTGGAAGTCCTTTGCAACATCCCGGGTATCATCCGTTGATCCCCCGTCGGCAACAATAATGACGCAACGGCGGTCCTTGTAATATTGGGCCAGGCCGTGTGTGACCATCTTGATGACATGGGTAATGGTCTTTTCGTTGTTGTAGCAGGGAATGCCGATGAGGATATCCGCGGATTCGATTTCCTCCAGCCTCTTGGATGTATACGCTCGAAGGGCCGTGTCGTAATGCATCTTTTCACCTCCTACATGTGAAGGCGCAGCAAAGTTTTGTGATTGAATGGATAAGGATAATAAAATCGAAAAATAATATATTATGCTATCATATCGATTGAGGCGAAACAATAGAAAGAAAAAGATATAACCGTGAAACCATTTGAAATGAAGCGGGAAATAGCATATTTTATAATATTGCATCAAAAAGGACTTCTTTTTTTATAGATCGGGAAAGAACAGCATCCGGAAAAACGCAAAGCCGCAGGAGGTGAAGGCTCATGGTCAGGTTCATGAAAAAAAAGTCCCAAAAGGTGGGGCTTCCGCCGGGTACATTGGTTCACATCGGGGAGAAAAAAGAGGAGAAGGCCAAGATACGGATCATGGATTTCGACGAAAAAACTCTGGAGGAAACAGATCCGGGTTCCATTGAAGCATGCCTGCCTTACCTCGCCAGGCCGTCCACCACCTGGATCAATATCGACGGTATTCATGATGTCGAGATCATAGGAAAGGTGGGGGAGATTTTCCATCTGCACCCGCTCGTTTTAGAGGACATCCTGAATACCGACCAGCGCCCCAAGATGGACGATTTTGAGGATTATCTCTTTATCACCCTGAAGATACTTTCCTATGATACGGGGGAGAGTGCGCTGCACATGGAGAATATGAGCCTCGTGCTGGCACCTCATTGTGTGCTCTCCTTTCAGGAAGCAAAAGGGGACGTCTTTGATCCCATTCGCGAGAGGATCAGAAAAGGAAAGGGTCGCATCAGAAAAGGCGGGCATGATTACCTTTTGTATGCCCTGATAGACGCCGTTGTAGACAATTATTTTGTCGTCCTCGAGAAAATCGGGGAAGAAATCGAGTCTCTGGAGGAAGAGTTGATCGCGAATCCAACGCCCGAAACTTCTCAGACGATCCACAACCTGAAGAGGGAATTGATCTTTTTGAGGAAGTCCGTGTGGCCCCTGAGAGAGGTGATCGGCAATCTGGAAAAGGGCGAATCGGATCTGATCCAGGATAAGACGGCTGTTTTTCTCAAGGATGTTTACGATCACACCATTCAGGTGATCGACACCATCGAGACATTCAGGGACATGGCATCCGGAATGCTGGATGTCTATCTCTCCAGCGTGAGCAATAGGATGAACGAGGTGATGAAGGTCCTTACGATTATCGCCACCATTTTTATCCCCATGACCTTTTTTGCGGGTATTTATGGAATGAATTTCAAATATATGCCGGAACTGGAATGGCCTTGGGCGTATCCGTCTTTGTGGATTCTGGTGGTTGTTGTCGCGATCTCGATGATCATTTTTTTTAAAAGAAAAAGGTGGCTCTAGCCTGTGTTTGAAAAAAATGTTTTGATCGATCCGGGAGGCGAGGTATACTCAATAAATAACTACAATGACTTCTAATGCGAGGATAATTATGAAAAGTCCCAAAGTGATCGTTGGGTTGATTGTGTTCGTATTGTTTTTGGTCTTCCTGTTTCAAAACATGGACGTCGTCACTCTGCGACTCTATTTTTGGAAAATATCCCTGTCCCAGATCATCCTGCTTCCCTTATGCATCATCATAGGGTTCGCAGTGGGTTTCTTTACAGCTAAAGTGATCAGGAAAGATCGAACACCCAAGAAAATTAAGGCCTGAATCCTCGATAATCCAGGCAAAAATAAGACAGACCTCTCTTCATAAACGATAATCCGATTCGATCATTTTCCAATTGAATGAGATTCTATAGGCAGAATCCGAGGTAATTATTCTACGGTACTGTGACAATCCCTTCTGTGTGTCGGTAGGGGTCGATTCCCCTTTTCCTGAAAAAATCTATCCCCAAGATGAAATGGCGGACACGGTCCGGCCCGAAGTCTTTAGAATGAATCCTATTTGGGCATCAATGAATGAGTACAATTTTTCAATCCGGCAGCAAAAGGAAAGGAGGTGAGTCGTCTGCAATCGGTGCAAATCAGGAAAGGCGAAAATAGCAATTTATCCTTTGCGGCAGAATGAGTTTTCTCATTTGACTGGACTTTTGATGAAGGAGGAAAGAAATGGAAGTTACAACAGTCGT
>CAZXWJ010000161.1:0-9542 GCA_964644375.1 uncultured Desulfobacteraceae bacterium
CATGCATCAGGCCGGTCACGTTGTACCGGTGGACCCCGCCGAAATCCGACATGGGTAATCGGCCGTCCTCCCGTGGAAGGTAAGGATGATAATCGGTTCCCTCTTTGACGGATGTCCGCAGCCTTTCAACCAGCGGGATCTCTTCGGGTTCGGGCATGATCAGTTTCTCACGCATATGGGCGATCACTTCATCAAAAAGCAATATGACCGGCGTGCGGTAAGTTTCGGCGAGGTTGAAGGCCTCAACCGTCATTCTGAAAAGATCCTGATGGTTGGAGGCCGTAAGGGCGATGATGGAATGATCTCCATGAGTTCCCCAGCGGGCCTGCATGATGTCGCCCTGGCTGACGTTGGTGGGCGTTCCTGTGGAAGGGCCTCCCCTTTGAACATTTACAACCACGCAGGGGACTTCCGCCATAATGGCATATCCAATAGCCTCCTGCTTCAGGGAAAAACCCGGACCGCTGGTCGCCGTCATGGATTTAACCCCTGTGAGGGAGGCCCCGATCGTGGCGCACATGGAGGCAATTTCATCTTCCATCTGAATGAACTTGCGCCCCAAGGCAGGCAGGCGCGCTGCGAGCAGTTCGGCAATTTCCGATGAGGGTGTGATCGGATAGCCAGCGAAGAAGCCAAGTCCGGCGTAGAGAGCGGCCTCGACACAGGCCTCACTACCCTGTAAAAAAAGTGTTTTCTTGCTCATGAGGATTCTTGATTCCTATCGGGTTAGGATTCATCGGTGGAAGGGAGGTCATCCTGGATGATCTCGATGGCGATGTCCGGGCAACGCAGTTCGCACATCCCGCAGAAGTTGCATCGTTCAGGGTGTCGAACGACGGCCTTTTCCTCTTCATCAAGCCTCAGGACCTCATGAGGGCAGAAAGTAACACAGATACCACACCCCTTGCACCATTCTCTATTGATCTCAATCCTGAACGTATCCTTTGCAAGGCCTTTATTTGACAACGTTTTGATATCTCCCTCATGGTTTTTGCCCCTACATCGCACAAAACACGATCCGTGTCCAGGGTTTTTTTAGGCAGGCGGTGTGTCGCACGGAAGAGGTGAAAATAGGGTCATAAATTAAAGGCCTTGAAACGTTCAATGCCCTTTTTAAAAGTAGTACCAGATGGAAAGGTAATCGGTAATGTTCTCACCGTCTTCAAACAGCCTTTTAAGATAGTCGTAGATACCCACGTCCGTATAGAGATAGTCTTTTGAGGTCGTCAGGGTGTTCTCCCATGAATAGAAGCGATAGACCCTTTGCCCGTCCGGTAATATTGAAATGATCTCGTGATCCTGCCAGGCCCTTAAATGGGATTTACCCAACCTCGGGACGTTGAAGACCGGTTCATCTGTTCGGATCATCCCCGGTAAGAGCCTTGCCTCCTCTTTTCGTTCCTGCTCGATCCTGGCGATGGGCACTCTGAAGTCCATCGTTTCCTGCTTACCTTGGCAATTGAAAGTGTAATAGGGATCTACCCCGCAAACCTTCAGGATTTTGCGTAGATAGGCCGATTCGAATTTTCTGCTGTTGTAATAAGTAAAGACTTCCTGATTGTAAATGTTGATGCCGAGCCGCTTGATTTTTTTGACGGCGTCCAGGGAGTCCTGAGACATCTCCGTGGGATGTTGAAAATGTGTGATAACGGCTATTTCTCTTCTCCCCCACTGGTGATATTTTTTAAGTATCTTCAGCAGGCCGTCGTCAAACCTCATGGGCAGGGTCACGGGGGTTCGGGTGCCGATCCTGATCCGATCCAGGTGACGGATGTCGGCCAGTTCACCGAGGAGCCAATCGAGATAAGCATTATCCAAGGTCAGGGGGTCGCCCCCGGTGACCAGAACCTCTGTGAGATTTGTGTGATGTCTGATCCAGTCCAGTGCCTTGATCATTTTTTTTTTGGACAGCATGACCGTATCGTCGATGTGTTTGACCTCCCAGTTCCTCTGGCAGTAGACGCAGATCTGGGGGCAGGAATTGAAAGGTTTTAGAATATTGATCTGAGGATATCTTCGGGTGATGCCGTCAATGGGACTCGTGTATTCTTCACCCATGAAGTCCAGGCTCGTCCCGGATTTTCTGGCATTCACGACATTGGTCACGTAACTCAGGCTTGGGATGACCTGGGCACGAATCGAAAGATCTTGTGCAGAGAGACCCGTTTTGTTGAAAAGGGACAGATAATGCGGTGTGATCTCAAAGGGGATGCCGTGTTTTTCGGCCGCCTGCAACCCCGCGATCTCTTCATCGTTAAGGTGAACGATCGATGAGAGGGTCTCGATATCCTTTATGATATGCTTCATATGCCACGTGTAATCGAACCAGTCTTCTCTCTTTGCGGTAAAGTGTCGGAGGATTTCTTTCTTGAGTTTTTTTCTTTCCTTGACTAGACCGGCGTTCAGCCCGGAGTTATATTTTTTGAAATAGCGCTTGATCATGGCCCCGTAATGGTCGAGCTGAGAGGACCTTTCGATGGCCGCTGCTCTTCCGCGTTTTGTCTTCAGGAGTTCATGATGCTGATAGAGCTGACCATATTTGCCCCGAATGCCTTGAAAGAGTGTGAGGTATTCCATGAGAAATCCCACACTCACTTTTTCCAGGCTCTCTTGCGGATTTTTGGCGAGTTCATACAGGAGGGTAAGAGGCGAGGCATCCGTCCGGTATTCGTTTTCCGTCCTGATGGTATTTGCAAAGACCCGGATGCATTCCCTCACGTTTCGTTTTTCGACGATATTGAGATTTGAAAAAAAGGTGTCCGATTTCATGTTGTAAGCATCTCTTCGAAGACGATCCAGGTAGTCATGCAGGGCATAGCGCGCCTCTTCCACGTGCCCTGCATCCTGAAGAAGCCTTTTGATCTGCGGCAGGGCGCGCCACACCCTTTTCAGGGTCTCTGTTTTAGAAAGTGGAATGAACTTATGCATGATAATCACCTTTCAATCCGCGGTTTTTATGCTTCAATTTCTCTCGAGTCTTTTCCGGCATATGTCAGTTTGGATTACACTGCAATGAGAGTCCTTTTTGCGGTGTTCTTGAACGCGGGTCAAAAAACCGCATCTCCTGCATTTGAAAATACGAAAAATCAGTTTCCGACGTCCGGGTCACCCATGATTTTTGTTCGCCACGGGCGGTGTATAGATGCCCTTGGCTGTCCACATCCTGTCCCGCCGAGCCAGATCCTCCCGAGTTTTGGGGGGATTCCGGGCGCTCATTGCCGTGAGCAGGGCATTGACAAGGCTCATCGTCGAAGTGAAAGAGGCGACGTAAGAGTCCAGGCGACATTTTACCGAGAGTATCCAATTGGCATGTTTGGCCAAGGGGGAAAGGGGCGAGTCCGTAATGACCCCGACCTCCGCCCCCTGCTCACAGGCGTAGGCCAGGGATTCCACCGTCAATCGGGTGTATCTGGATACGCTGATGCCAAGAACCAGATCATCAGAGGTCAACCCATAAAGGTTGTCCCACATGTCACCGTGGCCGGGTTCGAGCAGGTGAACCCGGTTTCTGATAAGGGAGAGATAGGTCGAAAGCATCAAAGCGGGAGCATAGGCCTGATGCAGCCCGATAATATAGACTTTCCGGGCGGTCATCGTTTTTTTGACGGCATAGCGAAAGGTCTCCACCGAAATTTCTCTGAGGGTCTTTGAGATGTTTTGAATGTCTTGTTGAAAAACCTTCGCGAGGATGTCTCCCTCATCATGAACTTGTTGAATGGGCACCTTCGGGTGTTCAGCCTTCGCGAGGCGCTCTTGGAATTCCTTTCGAAGCATTCGCTGCATCTCGGGATACCCATGAAATCCGAGGACCTGGGCCAGCCTCACCACGGTGGCTTCGCTGACCCTCGCCTTTTGGGCCAACCTGGACGCCGTAAGGAAAAGGACCTCTTCATTGTTTTCGATAATATATTCCATAGCCTTCTCCTGGACCTTGGTGAGGGAAGGCTTTTTTTCAGTGAGTAAGGTTTCTAATAGGGGCATTGTGAAACAATTCCTTCATGAAAAATTATTAGTGAAATGTATTCATTATATCTGTCTTGGCGCTTTTGTCAACTTGCAGGGAAAATGAGGCGATAAGGGGGTGAATTCAGGATGATCCTTGACACCTCTTAAAGGGTTTTCTTATAGTTGCCTTCATCGATACAGGGGCGATATCCGGCGGGTCGGTCCCGATCCGATGGCACAAGGCATAACGCCCCAAGCGGTTAAGGTTTTATTTTAATCCATTATGAAAATTCTGGCCCTCTGGGCCAGGTCAGAGGCCAGTGGCTATACCGTCTGAACGGCTTATTGACTAATATGAGGTGTCAGGTTTCAGGTTTCAGGTGTCAGGAGGGTAGGGGTTGAGTCCTGGAACCTGCATGCTTTTTCGACAGGTCAGGGCACGGTCGCTGTCGTATTTTGATAATCGTTGCCTGATGTCGTGAGCCTCGGTCGGCACAGTGGTTGAATTTAAGCTGAACCGATATTTGTTTTCGAAGAACGCGTTGAACCCTGACACCCGAAACCTGAAACCGGTTTGAGCGTCGGTGTTCTGTAGGTCATGCCCTCTGGGCTTAGATCAAAGCCGGGCCCTCTGGACCCGTATATTTACACTGTCAGCCTGGTTCCCGCCCCATGGCACGGATATTTTCGATAGGCCAGGATTTCTTATCAAAAGAGACGTAACAAGGAGCGATTCATGAGCACTTTGCAAGACAATTGTGGTGTCTTTGGCCTGTATTCCGATTCGGACTGCAAATATGACATTTACCAGGGGATTGACTTTCTGCAGCATCGGGGACAGGAGTATTGTGGAATCTCCACCTTTAATGACGGGGTCCGACAGGTGACCCACTACGGAAAAGTGGGGAATTCTTTTACCGATGAAGATCTAAGTTACCTGAAGGGGAATTGCGGGATCGGGCATGTCAGCCTGTGGGAGCGGCAACCCGTGATGTTCCATTCGAATCTGGGGGAGATTGCCGTTGCCTTCAGCGGCAATATCGTCAATGCCGATGATCTGATTCAGGAAATGATGAGCAGAGGAAAATCCTTCAACAAAAAATACAGTGTTGAACTCATCGCCAAGATCATTATGGAGGAGGGAGATCCTTTGGCGGGATTGACGATCCTAGCAGAAAAGGTCAAGGGGGCCTATTCCGTGCTCGTCCTGACCAAAGACGGGATTTATGCCGCCAGGGATGTCTATGGCTTCCGGCCGCTCATCCTGGGACGCAGCCAGGGGAAATGCGCCGTGAGTTCCGAGTCTCGGGCCCTTCAAAACCTTGATATGGAGTTGACGCGTGATGTGGCCCCCGGGGAAATCCTGCTTGTAACCGATAAGGGCTTTCAGACCCTCAAACAACTGGACTCTCCGCGTCGAGCATACTGTGCCTTCGAGTGGGCCTACAATGCAAGTATCGACTCGGTCATCGAGGGTTACTATGTACAAGAGGCCAGGAATAATATCGGCGCCAGACTGGCACAACGGGATTCTGAGGAAGGTCATATAAAAGCCGATATCGTGGCGCCCGTTCCCATGTCAGGAATCGGGCATGCTATCGGGTACCACATGCAGTCAAAAGTAGATTACCAGGAGGTATTCCTTTACAATCGCTATGCGGATCGCAGCTACACGCAGTCTTCGCAAATTGCCAGAGAGAAGATGGCAAAACGGAAGCTCTCCGTGCTTAAATACGCGGTCAAGGACAAACGCATTATCCTCGTTGATGATTCCATCGTCAGGGGCACCCAGATTTTCTACAAGGTTCGGGATCTCAAGAAGGCGGGAGCCAAAGAGGTCCATGTGCGCATTGCGTGTCCCCCGTTGATGTACCCCTGTGATTTCGGCATCTCTACAAGGAGTCCGGGGGAACTTATGGCCCGAAAATACATGACCAAAGGGGACATTACGTCCATTGACCAATTGAGAGGATTTGAAGCATGGATTGCAGAGCAGATTGGGGCCGACTCCCTTAAATTCAACAGCCTTGATTCTTTTGTCGAAGCCCTTGGACTCCCGATTTCAGATTTGTGCCTGAAGTGCTGGAACGGGGTTCTTCCCCTGCCGTTGTCCTGAGATCCTGAGCGTTGAGCTTTATGGTTGTCCCCCCGATCGGTCCGATAGGACCGATCGGGGGTTGGCTGTGCAGACTGTTGACATTGCCGGGTTTTGCCTGAGGCCGTTGAAATCTTGACGTCCGTCCGGTCGGTTTGAGGCCTTATTCCCCTCAAGCCGGCTGGAAAGAGGCCTCGAACATCCGCTGGGGAATGCTGTCGATGATAATCGGGAACTGCTCGGCCATGATGCCCGCGCCGTCAAGCCTGGAGATCAGATCGTCCGTACTCAGGCGTTCCAATTCCTGCCCGACCAGGAATCGGGACATGAGGAGATCGGCCAGATAGACGAGATGGGTCAATTCTGAATCGATCTCGGCATGCTTGGGCTCGTGATGGTGCTTGATGGCATCCGTCAGGTTGTCGGGCAGGTTCCAGTGTTCGGCCAAAAGCCCTCCAATTTCCGTATGATCCATTCCGAATGCTTCCTTTTCCACGTCAATGAGATTTTCGCCGTCCATCTGGGTCCGGCGATAAAAATTTGAAGATGACGCGGCAACAAACTGGTCCAGCACCACCTTGCCGATGTCGTGCAGGAGACCGGCCGTGTAGGCAATGTCGGCTTGAACCCTCCCCGTAAAATCGGCAAGACTCTCACAGACAACAGCCGTCCCGAGAGCGTGCCGGTAAACCCCACCTTTACACAGAGAATATCCATCCCCGTTCTGGGGATAAAAATTTTCAATCGAGGCCGATACGACCAGTTGAAGAAAACGTTTTTCGCCCAAGAGAACCACCGCCCTGTCGATGGAGTCAATCCCCATCTTGGAACCAAAGAGGGCCGATTGGCAAAGCCTGATCACCTTGGCACTGATGACTTGGTCCTGTCGAACCTCCTTGGCCATGTCTTCCAGGCTATTCATGTTGTTATGAAGCATTCGAATGATCTTAAGCGCGATTTGAGGAATGGGGCGAACCTCTTCCAAAGCGCGTTCAAGGTCTATGATTGACGGTTTTTCGTAAGCTTGTTTTTCAGCCGTGGGCATGGGGATGCCCATGGGTTCGACCTTGCTTTCCCATGTTTTAATATTGAGGCCAAGACGGCAGGTGAAGAATCCCCCGGTCTCGGAATGTCCTATCGATATCTTCTCTCGATTCAAGATGCCTTCGACGATTTCATGGGTGCGGCCCCCGATGTCCAGGTTCAAATCCCTTTCGGACAGCGGGCCTACCAGAGCGCCGCCGGCGATGCAGGCCTCAAGCCTTTTCTTGGATGCCCCGGCATCACAGAGCGCTTTGATAAATAAAGGAAGCCCGGTAGAGGCGTAACTCTCAGGATGCCAGCGTTTATCGACTCCGGTGGGTTCGGGCAGGAGGATGTGAAGGAGCCCGCCTACATTGGCCTTGCGATCACAGAGTGTAACCCCGACGCAGGTTCCGAGATATGCCTCCAGAATGGCCTTTTTTTTCCCGCTAACGACATAACTTCCCGAGGCAACGGGACGCCTTGGGAGATTCGACTGTTGACTGAAGGGTTGCATGGATATTTTTCCGGTATCTATAAAGTATTTATTTTAGAATTTAAAAGATCTTTCGGCATTTGGAGGGGAAACTTTAACGAATTGTGCAAGGTTGGGTGGTAAACTTCGAAGGGGTCTCCATGACAGGAACTTAGGGTTTTTTTAACTTGGAATGAACCGCCTGTTGTTCAATCACCGTCCATGGGGTTGCACGGTAAGGCCTATTTAAGAAATGTCGCCAAGGCCGAGCCTTGGCGTCGAATGGTATCGTTGCAAAAATAGTGAAAACTCAGGCCGGCACAGTTTCTATCACTGATTTTTGACGGGAAGGTGCCGTGTATGAGGTGAGGAGATATGAAACGGACGCGGTGCCCCGGAGCCCGGTTTTCAAATCCTGTATAATTCGCTGCCCATGACCCTGATCCAGTTTTCTTCCATGACCTTGACTGCGTCTTCGACCGAATCCACACCGAGGATCAGCACGGTGATATTCCCGATTCCGATGCAGGGGTAAATATAGTCAAAATTGATATCGGCCGCCTTCAAGGGTTTTAAAACAGCATTCAGTCCACCCGGGTGGTGAGGGGTCTCACAGGCAATCACTTCGTGGGTCGTGATCTGGTATCCGGCCGTCTTGAGGATATTGGATGCCTTTTTGGGATCATTCGCTACGAATCTGAGCTTACCTTCCTTTTCCGCTGTAGAAACGTAGATGGCGATGATATTGATACCGTTTGCTCCCAGCAATTCACTGATCGCCGATAGCTGTCCGGGTTTATTTTTTAAACAAAGTTCGATCTCTTGAACACTCTTCATGCTCATACTCCTTTCAAGACGTACTCGGCTCCCCTGTCCAGGCCTTTCCGATTCATTTTCATCATGCTCGCCTTCTTTCCCTTAACGATCTCAGAAAGTCCCTTGAAGACGGCGTCAAGGGTCGTGATACCGGTTTTGGCCACAAAGGCCCCGAGCATAATCATATTAATCGTGCGATCACTCCCCAGTTCGCGGGCCATATCGTTGGCAGGAACACTGAGTACCTCCACATCGTCTCGGGAAGGTGCACTGTCCACAAGGCTCGAATTCAGGACAATGATACCGCCCTCCTTGATGGTGCCTTCGTATTTGTCCAGAGAGGGTTTGTTCATGATCACGGCGTAATCCGGTGCTGAGGCTACGGGAGAGAAAATCTCCTCATCGGATACGGCCACGGTACAATTGGCCGTCCCGCCCCGCACCTCCGCTCCGTAAGAGGGGAGATAGGTCACTTGCTTGCCCTCCATCATGGCCGAGACGGCGGTCACGTACCCCATCATGAGAACACCTTGCCCTCCAAATCCGGCAAAAACCGTTTTCTTTATCATAATAGCAACCAATCCTTATCCAGTTTCTATCAGGAAATACACCATTCCTTATATCATATCATCGTCCCGACCTGATCCTTGATGACCTTGATCGGAAAAATTTCGGCCATCGTACTCTCGACCCTTTGAGTCGCTTCCACAGGCGAAAGCTTCCAATTGGTGGGGCACTGAGAAAGGATCTCGACCAGAGAAAACCCCAGTCCCGCCATCTGGACCTTGAAGGCTTTAATGATCGCCTTCTTGGTCCGCCTGATGTGCTTTGGCGAGCTTACCGCCGTCCTTTCGATATAGACACTTCCCCGGGCGACGGCCAGCATCTCGCTCAGGTCAAGAGGTGCACCGTCTCGATTGACATCACGTCCCCCGGGCGTGGTTGTTGAGGACTGTCCGACGAGGGTCGTGGGTGCCATCTGGCCTCCCGTCATGCCGTAAACGCCGTTATTTACAAAGATGATCGTGATGTTTTCACCCCTGTTTGCGGCATGAATAGTCTCCGCGGTGCCTATGGCAGCGATATCTCCGTCACCCTGATAGGTGAAAACGATTCTGTCCGGAAGGCTCCGCTTGATTCCTGTGGCCACTGCGGCGCCTCTTCCGTGTGGGGCCTCGCCCATGTCGA
>CAZXWJ010000162.1:0-4261 GCA_964644375.1 uncultured Desulfobacteraceae bacterium
CCTTTTCCTGGGTGATCAGACCGGACTCGATCTTGGACAGATCCAAGAGCTCTGAAGTCAAATGCACCAGTGACTTGAGCCGATCGGAAGTTCGCCCAAGTATTTCCTTCTGTTTTTCGGTAACCTCCCCGGCTAAACCGTCCACGATCAATTTAATCTGCATGAGCACCGTATTGAGGGGGCCACGGATCTCATGGGCAACCATGGAAACCAGATCGGACTTCATCTGGTCCATTTTTTTCAGCATTGTGATATCATGCAGGACCGTGATGGTTCCCAGGTTTCGTCCCATTCTATCTCGGAACGGAACGCATCGCACCCCCAGGACCAACTCCTGAATTTCACCCAAAGGTCTGTAATGAATCTCTTCCGTCACTTCGGAGAAGTCCTCTTTGGGCATGGAGAGGGCCTGATCAATCATCTTCTCCATTTCTTCATTGCGAATGACACGTTCGGCCGCTTTACCGATGGCCTCTCCGCCATCATAACCGATCATTTTCAAAAATGCCGGGTTGACCAAAGCGACCCTCTTCTCACAATCGGTCGCCATGACTCCGTCCGCAAGATGATTGATGAGAACCCCCATCCGGGACTTTTCATTCGTAATATCCTGAAGGGTACGGAGATATTCAATGGCCTTGGATATGACCAGTCTCAGGTCCTGGGGTGAGAAGGGCTTGGACACAAAATCGAAAGCGCCCTTTTTCATTGCCTCTATAGCATGATCCAGGGTGGCATAGCCTGTGATGACAATGACAACCGTGTCAGGATGAGCAACCTTGAGAGGCACCAATACTTCGAGGCCGGAGAGCCCGGGCATCATCAGGTCCAGGAGAATGATATCAAAGTGTTCCCGATCAATCATCTGCAGGGAAGAAAAACCATTCTCGGCCATTTCCACATGAAAGCCGTCCTTGACGAGTATCTCGCGGCAGCCTTCGCGGATGCGTTTTTCATCGTCGACGACGAGGATTCTCGCATTGAATGTACCTGTCGGTTCACCCTGCAAACTCATGATTCCCTCACCTTTTCTTCACACGTTATTCAAATCCTCGATATCGTCGGAAGCCCGGTAAAGAGGGAGTTCAACGATAAAAACCGTCCCATTGGGGCCGGTATCCTTGACCGAAATGTCACCACCGTTCTCCTTGACAATGCCATAGGAAGTGCTCAGGCCGAGACCTGTACCTTTCCCCGGTTCCTTGGTCGTAAAAAAAGGATCAAATATCCGGTGCATATTTTCCTCCGGAATGCCGCACCCGGTATCCGAAACCTCCAGATAGGCCTTTTTTTTCATAACATCCCGATAGGTTCGGAATTTAAGAATGCCATGGCCGTCCATGGCATCCCCCGCATTCATAATCAAATTGATGATGACTTGGGTAAGTTGATTTTTGTCAGCATGGATCAGCATCATGTCATCGGACAGATCTTTTTCAACAATAATGTTTCCGAAAAGTCGCTTGTCCCGAATGAGATTAAGGCTCAGATCCACGAGAGAATTGAGTTGGATAATATTTTTCTTGGGATTGTTCTGTCTGCTGTAGGCAAGAAGGTTTTTAACGATTTTTTTGCAACGACGGACATCCTCTGAGATATTCTCCAAGTTTTCCATTAGAGGGTGCCCCTTGTCAATACTCTCCAAGGCCAGTTCCGAATAGAAAAGAATGCCGGTCAAAGGATTATTGATCTCATGGGCCACACCGGCCGCCAGTTGACCCAAGGAGGCCATCTTTTCAGACTGGGCCAGTTGGGTTTGTGTTTTTTTCAACTCCTGCTCAACGGCCAGTTTTTCTCTGAGATCGTTAAATATGCCCATGGTGGCCACCTCTTGATCCCCCTCATAAATGATAGAGGCATTCAACTCAACAGGAACTTTATCGCCTTTCGCGTTGATGATGGTGATCTTTGCCCCCTGCAGTTTACCCTTCCCTCCAAGCGTTTCATCCCGCAATTTTCTCATGACTTCATATGCACCGCCGGGAGCATAGATATGCGCCACATTTTTTAACCGGTTCGCTTCTTCAAAGGAGTACCCGAACAACTTTTCCGCAACCTCGTTCATAATCAGGATATTGCCGTTTTGATCCGCGGCCACTATGGCACTGGCCGAACCATGAATGATCTTTTCCAAAAAATCCTTGGTCTTCTTCAGCTTTTTTTCCAGTGATTTGAGACGGGTCACATCCCGAACGCTTTCCATGATGTAAATGATATTGCCGTCATCGTCCAGAATGGGGGAAAAAACGCGATCTTCCCATCTCGTGTCCCCACTTTCCGTTGGAATTTCCGTAAGATTAGAGTGTCCCTTTTTGTCCAAAAGAACCCTCGGAAAAGGACAGAACTCTTGGGCACAAGGCTTTTTGGACTCATAAAAAACCTCATGACATTGCTTACCGATGATCCGGTCAAGAGGACCGTATTGATCCAGGAAAATCTGATTGGCATGAATGATGACCCTGTCGGGTCGAAGGATCAGGGTGGGAAAAGAAAGGGAGTCAAAGACCCGAATTCTCCAGTCGATTTCCTCTCGCAGTTTACGGTTCATTTTCAACTCCCGCACGACTCTGGATCGGAAGCCGCCTCTTACCCGATCTTTCAGGTATTTTGAAGACTCCTTCCAAGAGGACCTTGGCCGTTTTCGATGTTTTCTCAGGCAATACGAGATAAATGGAGGCCCCTGTGCATGATGCGGCAAGGAGGGAGATGCCTCCCTTTGACAAGGCGCTGAAAACCGTGTCTGCGATGCCGTATCTGTCTCCGAAATGAGGGCCCTGAAGATGAATCATCTCAACGTTAGAAATCATGTTGAAAGGATTTTCCTTCCCTTCAGGAAAGAGGAATCGAACGCGATCGAAAAAGACGCTCTGCTCCCACTCTTCCATCAAGAGATAGACGCGGAAGCCCTTTCCGGAAAAATGATGAAGAACAACCAGCGAAAATTGAACGGCGGCATCCTTGAGGGTTTGGATTTTATTTCCCCACTCTGCAAGCCGCTCCGATGCAAAAAAGATATCCACCAAAGAAAGACCAGTGGCAACCTGGAAGCCATAGATTTTAATCTTGGATTCCCAGTATACGGCAATCGTCTCCACCTTTTTTCTCCGCAAAATCGGGGTTCATCCGGCCCCCCGCTGATAACTCCTAACCCCGCATCGATAGAGGAAAGTCTTCGATGGAAGTTACCGCACCCGCGCTCCGTCAACACGCTTCCAGATTATCGACCGGCACGGCCCTTACCCGAAGCTATAGTTTCACGGGGGTCTGGCCGTCGGGTAAGGCCAGGTACTCCGCCAAGGTTGCCGCGGCCTTCTCCAGCAGGGCATAGTCGGTCATCAAGGTCAGAGAAGAAATGGAGGATGCCAAGCCGTAAAAGGGCAGTCTTGCCCAGCCGAAAGCACACAAGGACAAACCCAGTATTTCGAATGAAAAATGATGAGGGAAGAGAGATAGGGCACCTACCTCAGGAGTGAAAAGAGCGCGCCCGTTAAGATATTTTTCAGAATGGATAAGTTCTTTTGTGCCGTAATAATCTTGGGTTGCAACGCAAAAGGCAGTTTCGCTCCGCGGACCTATGCACGCACAGGACAGAAAAAAAAGGTTGATTCTGCTCGCAGTCAGCTTTTTCCAAAATCCCCATTGATGGGGATCTTTTCCCGGTGGGTGCTGCAGTTTTATGAGGGCAAGTTCGGAACTCAGTTTCATGCCCCCTATCGTGACCTTTCCCATGACGACCGCAATAATTCAGCCGAGATAGTGCCCTATGATTTCCATAAGTTCGTCCAAATCAATCGGCTTTGGAATGAATTCATCTGCCAGTGAGGTCTTACCGTCAACGTGCGTATAATTCGTCGAGGTTACGGCTTCTCCCACGGCTGTCAAAAGGACTACGTTAATATCCTTGTACTCAGGGTCGTTTTTCAGTTCATCGCAAACAACATATCCGTTTTTTTTGGGCATCATCACATCCAGGATGATGAGGTCAGGACGTTCTTCTTTGATTTTTTCCCAGGCCATCACACCATCGTAGGCCTTGGCGATGCGATAATCTTCGCTCTCCAGTTTCATGGAGACAGCTTCCACCAGGTCCGGATCATCATCCACAACCAGAATCAGTTTTTTTTCTCCCATGCCGTTTGCCTCCTTAAGAAACACCGTTAACATCGCCCTGATACGGGCAAACAAATATCAACTTTTACTATACCTGAGGCCTGGGAAGGAGTCCAGCCCTCTCAACGATTTCAGGGACCTTCTGCTCCCA
>CAZXWJ010000162.1:4361-9514 GCA_964644375.1 uncultured Desulfobacteraceae bacterium
GAGGCCTGGGAAGGAGTCCAGCCCTCTCAACGATTTCAGGGACCTTCTGCTCCCACTCTATGGCCATGATATGAAATCCCCGGACGCCTTTCAGTTCTTTCAGCTCTTCGATGGTCTCCACGCAGATCCGTATCCCTTCTTCCGCCTGTTTTTCCTTGGGCACACCGGCCAAGCGTTTTACCACCTCATCGGGGACATCCATGCCCGGGACTTTATTCTTCATGTATTTGGCCATGCCGGCCGACTTCATGGGAGTAACCCCTGCCAGGATACTGACCTGTTCATGAAGGCCGCGATCCCTGACGCCCTGCATCCACTGTTTGAATTTCTCAATATTGTAGATGCACTGGGTCTGAACAAAATCCGTCCCTGCCTTGGCCTTTTTGGCGAGGCGGGCGACCCGCAACTCAAAGGGATCGGCAAAGGGATTTGCGGCAGCGCCGATGAACATCTTGGGAGGATTCAGAATGTCATCACCCCCCTGAAATTTTCCCTCGTCACGCATGGTCCTGACCATCTGCACAAATTGGATGGAATCGATATCATAGACGTTGGCCGCCATGGGGTGATCGCCAAAGCACGGATGATCGCCGGAAAGACAGAGCATGGTATTGATGCCGTGGGCATAAGCACCCAGGATGTCGCTCTGCATGGCCAAACGGTTGCGGTCTCTCGTGACCATCTGCAAAATGGGATGGAGACCCATCTGCTTCAGGATGATGCAGGCAGAAAGACTGGACATTCGCACCACGGCCGTCTGGTTGTCCGTCACATTGACTGCGTCAACGGCACCCCTGAGCAATTCAGCCTTTTCCTTCACCTTTTCAGGCACTGCACCCCGAGGAGGTCCACATTCGGATGTAATCGCCAACTGTCCCGATGCCAAAACCTTTTCTAGCGCGCTTTCCGTCTTCATTATGCCAAATCCTCTCTGATAATTTTCCGGGGTCCACCGTCCCGACTTGTTCGCCAATCCTTTGCATCCATAATCTCTTCATACTTATCTTCCATACCCAAGGCCTTGAGCCGATCCCAGATAAGCTGCCAGGCGCAGTCCACCTCAGGGTTGATCTCGCACTTTCCATTGGTCGAACCACCGCAGGGACCGTTCATAAGCCTTTTAGAGCACCGGGCTATGGGGCAGATACCTCCGGTCAAACCGAGAAGGCAATTGCCGCAACCCTGACAACGTTCCGCCCAGACGCCCTGCCGCTCCGAGGCTCCCATGAATGAGGTATTGACAGCCGGGAACACGGGTTTTTCCTTGAATCTCCTGGCAACCTCCTGGACTCCGCAGCCGCATGCCATGGAAAGCACGGCATCGACTTGATCAATCACGTTGACGAGTTCTTCAACGTATTCCGGATCACATTGCCTTTCAAGGGTCATTTCCTTGACCTCGAGCATCTTGCCGCTTTGCATACGGGCCATCTGAAGAGCAGAAGACAGAATGCTCACCTCTTTTCGCCCCCCTGCCGCACAAACGGTGACGCATTCGTTGCAACCCACAAGGAGTATGCGGCGGTACGGTTCGATGTATTCGATGATCTCCTCAATAGGTTTCCGTTCGGCTGTAATCATTGCTCTTGCCTCTCCTTTATCTAGAACTTACGAGTAGGATCATTTTCTATCCGACATGGAGGAGATGATCCTTTTCCTGTTTCGGTCCACGGAAGGACCCGCTGACGGCCCTGTTATGAACCCGAGGCTTCCCGGGCCCGGTCTTCCAAACCTGATTTGACAGGGTTGGGGCCCAGTTGGCGAATTTTTTCCGTAAAATCGGCGGCGGTCTGGGCAAAACGTTCTCCCATTCCGGCGGACATGGCGATCATTTCCAGACGCGCCTCACCGATGCCGATTTCATCGAGAATTTTTTTCACATAAGCGACCCGCCGACCTGCCTTCAAATTGCCGTTTTTGAAGTGGCAATCGCCTTCGAGGCAACCGGCCACATACACCCCGTCAGCACCCTTTTGAAAGGCCTTCATGATATGGATGACATCTACCTTTCCGGAGCAGGGCACCCGAATGATATTCACATTAGGTGGATAGCACAGTCGCATACTTCCCGCCATGTCTGCGGCGGTATAGGCACAATAGTGACAACAAAAGGCGACAATGACTGGTTCAAAGGTTCCCATTATTCCGTTATCCTTTCCAAAAGCCCGTTCAATTTTGCCATAATCTGATCATCTTCGAACTGCATGAGCTGGATGGCCTTGGCGGGACATTCCGCCGCGCAGACGCCGCAGCCATGGCATTTTGCCGGATCGATCTCCGAATATCCGTCGGCGTTGATGAAGGGGACATCAAAGGGGCAGGCTCGAACGCATATCAGGCAGGCCGCACATTTTTCGCGGTCGACGCGTGCAACCGCAGCGCCGAGATTGATGACGCTCTTGGCCAAAAGGGTCTGGGCCCGGCCGGCCGCCGCCTGGGCCTGGGTGATACTTTCCCGGATCGTCTTGGGGGAATGGGCCGTGCCGGCCACAAAAAAGCCGAGGACAGGTAAATCCACCGGTCTCAGCTTGACATGATCCTCCAGGAAAAAACCATCCGACGTCCTGGGAAGACGAAAGATCATGGACAGGTCTTCGGTGGCTTCATCATCGGCCACCAGGCCGGTGCTCAGAGCCAGGCAATCCGCCGTGATTTCCACGTCGCGATCCAGGATCAATTCATGAAAGATGACGGAGACCTGATCATCCTTTGCCTCAACCGTCGGCTTTTCATCCGAGTTGTAGCGAAAAAATTTAACCCCAAGTTCCCGCGTCTTTCGATAAAAGTCTTCCTGAAACCCGTAGGTCCGTATATCGCGATAGAGAACGGAGATCTGGGCGTCGGGATTGAGTTCCAAAATTCTCAAGGCGTTCTTGACGGCGGATTGGCAACAGATCCGAGAGCAATTCGGATTCTCGGGGGTTCGGGAGCCCACGCATTGAATCATCACAATATTTTTCCAGGCCTTGACCCTTTCGGGCTGTTCATCGATTAGTCGGTCCAAATCGAGTTGGTCCGTGACGGCCTTGTGTTGGCCCAGAAGGTACTCTGTCGGCTTATTCGGTAAGGCCCCTGTCGCCAGGATCGTAACACCGTGATTGATTAGTCGGTAAAACATGCGTCGACCGACCTGTAGTCCCGTCTTGAAAAAGCCAGGCTTTCCTGAATGGTCAACGATGATGGCTCGGGTAATGACCTGAATATCGGCGTGGTTCATCGTCCGTTCGATCAGGTCTTTCATATAGGTCTGGACATCCTCTCCTTCCAGTGTCCTGTGCACGTCCTTGGCCACGCCACCCAACTCGGACGATTTTTCAACAAGGTATACCTTGAGGCCCTGATCGGCCAGGCTCAATGCGGCATTCATCCCGGCTACGCCGCCCCCGACCACAAGGACGTCTTTGTTCATGGGCAGGACATAATCGGTCAGGGGGTGAGCCAGGGCAACGGCCGATGCAGCCATGCGAATGGCGTCTTTGGCCTTATTCAGTGCCTCTTTCGGATGATCCAGATGCACCCACGTATCCTGGTCCCTTATATTGGCCAATTCAACCAGATATTTGTTGAGCCCTGCCCTGCGAACCGTATCCTGAAACAGGGTTTCATGAGTGCGAGGTGAACAGGCCCCGATGACCACCCTGCTAAGCTGTTTATCCCGAATGATCTGCTGAATACGTTCAAGAGACTCCCGGGAACAGCCACGGCCGATTTCTTCAGCGACAACGACCTGAGGGAGCTTTCGCGCATAGGCCACGAGCTCACCGACAGGGATCAGTCCCCCGATATTGGATCCGCAGTCGCAAACAAAAACCCCGAGTCGAGGCTCTTCGTCACTCACATCCCTTTCGGGTGGAAATTCATCCTCCTCATCGAGCTCATCGAACGTCTCTTTCGCTCGGTAGATGTTCTGAGAGGCCATGCAGGCGGCAGCGCTCGCCTGGATCATGGTTTCAGGAATGTCCTTGGGGCTTTCGAAGAGCCCGCAGACATAGATTCCCGGTTTGGAAGTGGCCACGGGGGTGAAACCTGAAGTTTTAGCAAAGTGATGCTCGTTTAATTCTATGCCGAGTTCCCGGGACAGCTCGATCAGATCCTTCGGGATGCGAAAACCCGTGGAAAGGACCACCATATCAAAATCTTCCGTATGCGGGACGGCATCATCTTCCCCGGAATAGGTAATGAACAGTTTTTCCGCCTCCGTATCAAATTCAACGGTATGAGGGCGACTGCGAACAAAGCGAATGCCAAAATCCCTTTTGGCGCGCTGGTAGTAGAGTTCGTAGTCCTTGCCGGAGGTCCTCATATCCATGTAGAAAACCACGGTTTCGATATCGTCCTGAAAACGCTCCTTGGTGACGATGGACTCCTTGAGAGCGTACATACAGCAGACACTGGAGCAGTACGAAACACTGCCAGGATTGAGCCCGCGGGAACCCACGCATTGTATCCAAGCGATTTTTTTTGGCTGCATGCCGTCCGAAGGACGTTTCAGCTCTCCATGTGTGGGGCCGGAGGCGGAGAGGATGCGTTCATATTCCAGGCCAGTCACGACATTGGGAAAGACGCCGTAGCCATAGCCGTCCAGTACGCCGGGATCGAAGAGATCGGCCCCCGGGGCCAAGACAATCGCACCGACTTCGACGTCCCGTATTTTCTCCGCGTCCTGAGGAAGAATGGCGCCGGCCTGACAGACCTCGACCAAGGCATCCCTGTTCCGACATTTCTCAATGTCGATAGAAAATGCATTAGGCGTTGCCTGGGGATAACGCATGCATGTAGGGGCACGGTGATCAAGGCCCGGCGTGAAGCGAACGCACTCGGGAAATTTTTGCAGACAATCCCCGCATGCCGTACATTTTTCTAGATCGATATAGCGGGGCTCACTTTTCGTGGTGACCCTGAAATGACCCTCTTCCCCTTCGACTTTTATGACCTGGGACATGGTCATGAGATCGATGTGCAACTGTCTCCCGCTCTCGGCCAAATACGGGGAAAGGGTACAGAGATCGCAGTTATTGGTCGGAAAGGTACGATCCAATTGCGTCATCAGGCCACCGATGGCCGGTGCCTTGTCGATGATGATCACATCCTTTCCTGATTCCGCGAGATCCAGGGCGGCTTTGATGCCTCCCAGTCCGCCACCTATAACAAGC
>CAZXWJ010000163.1:0-9434 GCA_964644375.1 uncultured Desulfobacteraceae bacterium
CCGCAGATGAAAATAAAATCAGTTGATGTCTCTAAGCCCTTTAATGTTTATCAGATCTTTTACAAAGCCTTGCTCTTTGAGCAAGGTCATAGCTCATTGGGTTTGCCGTCTTAAAATATTTTTGCAATTTAAGAATAATAGGTGAGGTTGGGTCCGGGGGCAAGGGAAAGATTCATGAATTTGACTGGGCGTGTTTCTCTGATGGTGGCGGCACCGGACCTAATTTTCCGGGACAGGGAAAAACGTCCCTTCATATTCAAGAAATCTATGGACACGAGGAAAAAAAATCACTATATTTGTGTCCTTCAAAATTAAGCCACCGTAGCTCAGATGGCAGAGCACCTCACTCGTAATGAGGATGTCCGCGGTTCGATTCCGCGCGGTGGCTTCAGTAACTATCAAGGGGATAGCCAAATTTGGTTGTCCCCTTTTTTTGCCCGGCGGAGCGGGTAAAGAGAAGGAAAACATGGTGAGCCCTTTTCGTATTGACATAAAAGCCTGACTTGTCTTATGTTCAGTTATAAATTATGCCATTTATCTGATGTGGCATAGTGTGAGTAATTCTTTGCCGGGTTATGTAAAAGCACCCTTTGAATGCCGTCAGGTATGAAAAAAAGGAGGGAAACCATGGGTTTCGAAGTGCTGTGGCTGTCTATGGAAGAGATTGATTCGCTCGGGATTACCATGACCGAGGTCATGGCAAGGGTGGAGCAAGGTTTTGCGGCCCTGGGCAGGGGCGAGGTGGAAATGCCGGCGAAAATCGGCATCCATCCCCGCGAGGACTGCTTTATTCATGCCATGCCCTGCTGGGTGGGTGGGGCATCGGATGTCTGCGGCATCAAGTGCGTGTCCGGATATCCCATCAACCAGCCCAAGGGACTTCCGTACATTACCGGTGTGTTCTGTCTCATTGACCCCGAGACCGGTATCGTAAAATCCGTCATGGACGCCGGTTGGATAACGGCCTGGCGCACCGGCGCGGCATCGGGGGTTTACGCCAAGTATTTCGGGAATCCGAAAACCGAGGTCGCCGGTATGATCGGCCTGGGGGTTCAGGGACGGGTCAACCTTATTGCCTTGCGCGAGGTCTTCCCCGTGTTAAGACGTGTCCAGGTCTATGATCCTGTGGAAAGTCAGGTGAAAAATTTCCTCTCCGACATGGATACCCTCCTTTCGAATGTGGAATTCGTGCCATGCGATGATGTGCGGCCTGCCGTGGCTGATGCGGATGTGGTGGTTACCTGCACGCCCATCGTGGAAAAGCCTGAACGGTTTGTGAAACGGGAGTGGCTCAAGGAGGAGGTCCTGGCCATTTCCGTGGACTATGACTCCGCTATGAATGAGACGGTCATGGCGGGCAATTTTGTTTGCGATAACAAAAATCAGTATCTCTGGACCCAAGAGCAGGGCGCCTATTTCCTTAAAGGTTATCCGGAAAAAGACGGGATCTATGCCGACATGGGTGAGATCTGCGCAGGTGTAAAACCAGGCGTGCGCGACGGGCTTCGGGGCGCGGTGCTCATGGGCGTTGCCAGCCATGATGTGATGACCGGGGCGTTGGTGTTTGAAAAGGCGGTCCAAAAGGGGCTTGGAACCAAGGTCAAACTCTAAGCCTGCCGCGGATCACGGGGCGCAGTCGGTTTGATCATGTCCACTCCCGTGAATCTTAAACAATCCATCGCTTCTGCCTGTGGCCGCCTATTTTGCCTATTATGCCCGGATGGAGGATCAGGGGCTTCCTTCAGGGCTTGACAATGAGCGCGTGGTCCAACCCGGTCAGGCAGCGGCATTCGCCCTCCGTTACCGCGACGATATCTTCGATGCGGATGCCGAACAGGCCTTCCAAATAGATACCCGGTTCAACGGAAAATACCATGCCGGGCTCCAGTGTGGTTGTGCTTTGTACGGTGATCCAGGGTGCCTCGTGCATCTCCATTCCCAGGCCGTGGCCTGTGCGATGGATGAAATAGGGTCCGTACCCCGCCTCCTCGATCACGGCACGTGCGGCCCGGTCCACATCGCGGGCGCTTGCCCCGGCCAGAGCCGTCTCACGGCCGCGGCGGTTCGCTTCAAGCACCACATCATAGACAGCCCGTACCTTGGGTGACGGTTCGCCCAAGTGGACCACGCGAGTTACATCCGATTTGTACCCATTCAGGGTGGCGACGATGTCAATGACGATCGTGTCACCGACTTTAAATGCGCGGTCTCCGGCTTGGTGGTGGGGGAAGGCGCTGTTCGGACCCGAGGCCACGATGGTGGCATCGACCTTCTCGGCCCCGTCCCGGCGAAAGTAGTTCGCGATTTTTTCGGCCACTTCTTGCTCGGTCACGCCGGGTCGGCAGGCGTCCGCTCCGGCCATTAATGCACGGTCGGCTTGCTCGGCGGCGCGCGCCAATGCCTCGATTTCTGTGCTCGATTTTCGCATGCGCAGTGTGGACATGATCTTGGCTCCGGAGAGGCTCTGTTTGGGGGCAATCACCTCCTGCAGCAGCAACAACATATCCGCCCGCATTGCGGCATCGGCGGCCAGCACCGCTCCGGGGGGCACTCCGAGCATGCTCACAGCCTTGGACAGTGCCTGACCGGGCCCCGTGGCGTCATCCCAGCGAACCGCTTTTACACCCGTATGCTCCTCTATCTGGGCGGCGGTGAGTTCGGGTGCCACCAGGCGGGCGTCCCGGGGGGTGATAAGCAGAAGGCAGAGCCTTTCATCAGCCAATGGCGCAAAACCGATCAGATAACGCATGCTGGGCGTTGGGGCAATCGCAATCAGGTCTACCCGGGCCTCCTCCATGTATGCCTGCAGCCGGTCCAACCTTTCGTCCGTTTCATTTCTTGGTGTCATTGAATACCTCGTTAAAATTGCGTTCATCCAATGGCGCTCTAGCTGAGCGGAAGGATCTTTCATCCCTTTGGCTTTTTGGGGTGCCACAATAAACGCCGAAGCCAAATCTTGACATAAAATGCTATTTTAGTCGATAATTTTCGGCTTCAGGTGTACAATAGCGTATTTTTAAGGGCGTTTACGCGATGAAAATGAGCCCTTACGGGGGAGGGGATGCCGGATGGAGGTGGGATTCAGAATCAGAGAACGGCGAAAGGAGCTCGGCCTCACTCAGAAGGCACTTGCGATGCGCGCCGGTGTAAGCCGGGCTATGCTTTCCGATATTGAGCGGGACGTGAAAAACCCCACTATCCGGGTGCTTTCGCAGATTGCCGGAGGACTCGAGTGCACGCTTTCTTCACTCATCGAAGAGAAGGGGCGGCGGGACCTCCAGGTGATTCGAAAGGATGAAAGGCATGTCCTTATCGATCCCGGGTCCGGAGCGAAACGCTTTATCCTTTCCCCTATGGCCGCTGAAGAGGGAACGGACATCCTTTACTATGAACTTGCCTCTCAAAGCAGTCTGGGAACCATTCCCCCCCGCTTTTCCGAGACCCTCATTCATATTACCGTGACTTTCGGGAGTATGATCTGCGAGATCGAAAAAGAAAGGATCGCGTTAAAAGAGGGGGATTCGGTCACATTTTATGGAGATTGCACCCGCCGGTTTAGTAACCCGGGGCAGGGACCCTGTCATTTTTTTATGGTGAACCACCTCAGGGAAGGCTCCGGATAGCCCTGACGCACGATTGAGTGTGTGTAGAACCCGCTCCCACATCCCCTATTATGCGATAAGTGGAAGATGCCTGCCTGATCGGCAGCTAAAACCTCCACCTCTGGTGGAGGACCCGTTTAGATTTTACCGTTCCGGGGAAAACAACAACCAAAATGCGAAGTGCGAAATGCGAAATACCAAGCAAATTCAAAGTTTTAATTTCCAATTCGGATTTGAAACACGAATGGGGATAAAGACCCCCTTTGAGGGGGTTACCTGAGGCCTCCCTCTATGCGGGCGGAGCCTCACTTGTGGGGAGTGACGGAAATAAGTCTTTCATAGTTGACAAATCTTGGTTTCATGTATATTATTGTTGTCTAAAATTGACCGGCTCAGAATCCCGCAAACCTCTCCAACTCCCTCTCCTCTCGCGAAGGACTCCAACCAGTCCAGGATCTTTGGCCAGACAAAAAAAGTGAAAAGCCTATCCGGTCTTGTGAAGAATCAGCTTCTCTTCTTTTCCGGTTCTCTTCGGGAGAAGCGGAGAAAAGAACGTCAAGAAAAGGACAATAGTGCTTATGGAAACGCCCTATGAAATCGGTGGCCTGCAGGAGTTGGAAAAATCGATCCCCAAGAGTGACCTGGAGAACCTGTCCATTGTCTATGAAGGGGACAGGCTGTTTGCGAAAATCTACGTTGTGCTGACCGTCTTTGCTCTGACGTTCACCTTCCTGGGCCTTTAGGGCCGGCGGTCCCATGGAAAACACGATTCAGATCGTCGTCCTCATTGGATACCTTCTCGTTATTTTGGGTCTTGGGGCAATGGCCTCCAGAAAGATCAAGGGGTCGGAGGACATGATGGTGTCCGGCCGAAAAATGGGCCTTTTTTATGTGGGTATGGCCATTGCAGCGGAATATGTCGGCGGTCTGGGGACCGTGGGATGCGCCGAGAGGGCCTTCAATCAGGGTATGGGGGTGATTTGGTACCACATCTCGGCAGGGATGGGCATTCTTGTTTTCGGGCTCTTTTTTTCTCACTATTACCGAAAATACGGCATTCAAACCATTCCCGAATACCTCTATTATCTCTACGATACCAGGAACTGGAAGGCCAATGCCCTTTTGAATATCGTGGCCTACTCCTGTTTTCTCGTCATCACGAATACGGCCCTCGGCTCGATTACGGCCAGCATCACCGGACTGCCGCTTCGGTGGATGGCCCTGGCAAGCGGCATCTTCATTACGTTCTATGTCCTCCTGGCCGGGATGTGGTCCATCGCCTACACGAGCATCCTGTACATGGGGACCATTTATATCGGTCTGCCCCTGGCCTTTTTCTGGATGCTTCATTTCAATGTCCCCCACCTGCCGGGTTCCGATGGGCTCGGCGGTTTCGCCGGCCTGGCCCAGGCCATGACGGCCCAGGGCATGGACCCCTCGCACTGGTTCAGTCCTTTCAGCCTTGGGGCGCCCACAATTATCGGATTTCTTGTGGGTGGGATACTGGCAGTGCCCGCAGCGCAGGCCACGGTCAATTTTTCCTTTGGGGCAAGAAACTGGAAGATCGCACGGCTTGCCCCTTTTCTTGCGGCACTTCTGGTTATTCCAGTGAGCGTCTGGACGGGGACAGCCGGTATCTACGCCAAGGTGGCCCACCTGACCGAGGTCCCGAAGCTGTCCCTGGGAGCCAGTCTGATGAGTATCAATCCCTGGATCGGAGCCCTGGCGACGGCCGGCATTTTCGCCGCGATCATTTCAACCGCAGCGGCCATCTTGTTCGCGGTTTCAGGTATCTTTGCTAAAGACATCCTGAACAGGTGGATGCATCCCGATGCCGACGACAGGACGCAGTTGACCTGGACCCGCTATTCAATCCTCGGTTTCGGCCTGGTGTCGTCTCTTGTCGCCATGACCCTGCCGGAGATACTTCGTTCGGCCTATTTCGTCTATTCCCTGAGAAGTGTGACCTTCATTGTCATACTCTTCGGCATTTACTGGCGGAGGTCGCACCCGGATGCAGCCTTCTGGACGATGATCGCCGGATTCGCGGCAGCCGTGGCCTATATGTTTACACCCATCGGTCAGATTTTGAATCTTCACGTGGCCGTCTTTACAACCCTGGTGGCCATGCCGGTCTTTGTCGTCATGAGTCTCATCAAGAAGTGGACGCCGAATACGGCGGCGGAACTGCCCCCCACTCAACCTCAGAGAGGATAATAATCATGCGTCACATTTTTTTCCCACCCTTTTTTTGGGTGAGTCTGGTGGCATGGGGAATCTTTATGGTCATCTTTGCGGTTGCCCTGAGGAAAATAAAAAAGGTGCCGGACAACAAAATCCTTGATTACAAAGCCCAAACCATCGAAACGAAAAAAAGATTGGGCATCAAGGTCTACAAGTTTTGATTGCCGCCGTTGAAGGCTTCGGTTTGATGTTTTTTACGGATACCATTTCATATCAACCGGCCGTTTCGACATAGGCTTGCGCACCTCGCCGGATGAGCGGTTGCAGGATTCAGGGTATAAAGGGTGGCGAAGGAGGGGGAGATGAGGTCTTGCGGCCTTTGGGTGAAGGGTCGATTATTCCATCATCTCGTAACTGCTCGATAGCACCGGAGCCCTGAGGGTGTTGAGCACCCTTTCCAAAAGGACGCCTTCCCGGGTGGGGTATCGGTATCCGAAGGTCGCCCGGATGGCGATGGAGACGAACTGCACGGCCCGATCCAGGGCAATGGGGAGGCTGTCACCCTGAAGGAGACTTCCCACGATGACGCTTGCAAAGATATCGCCGGTTCCGGGGTAGTAGGCGGGAATATAGTTGCAGTCGATTTTCCAGAAGCGTCCGTCATCCCGGTCATAGGCGATGACCGAAGATTGTCGTTTCTTTCCCGGCACCGGAACGCTGGTCATCACGACCTTCTTGATCCCGCTCTCCGCAAGCCTCAGAATCCAGTCCTTTGCCTCTTTTTCTTCAATGACGGTCTTGTAGGTCTCATCCAGAAGGAAGGCGGCCTCCGTGAAGTTGGGGGTGATTACATCGGCCAGGACGACGAGTTTTTTCATCTCGAGAATCATTTCCCCGGTCATGGGCCCATAGGGCTTTCCGTCGTCTCCCATGACCGGATCCACCACCACCAGCTGATCGTCCCGTTTAAAGGTTCGGATAAAATCCATCACGATATCCACCTGGCGCGGTGAACCCAGGAAGCCGCTGTAGATCGCGTCAAAGGAGAGGTTCAGGGATTTCCAGTGCCCGATCATCGCCACCATGTTCTCCGTGAGGTCAATAAAGCTGTAGTTCGTGTACCCGCCGGTGTGGGTGGATAGCACGGCCGTGGGAAGCGGGCAGGCCTGGACGCCCATGGTGGAGAGGATCGGGATGATCACGGAGAGGGAGACCCGACCGAAACCGGACATGTCATGGATGGCGGCTGCTTTGGTGACGGGGTTTTTCATGGGAATGCCTCCTTTGATCTAAGGTTATAGTCGCATTTTCCGGCTAGAACACGCCTTCAAACAAATCCCTGGCATGATAGGAGCTTCGCACAAAGGGGCCGCTGGCGACCCCCGAAAATCCCATGTCGAGGGCCGTGAGGCGCAACTCATCAAATTCTTCAGGCGGGACATAGCGTTCAATGTGCAGGTGGTCGTTGGAGGGGCTCAGATACTGGCCCAGGGTGAGGATACGGCAACCGGTATCGCGGAGATGCCCGAAGGTCTCCTTCAGTTCGTCGGGTCTTTCCCCAAGGCCGAGCATGAGACCGGATTTGGTGGGCATGGAGGTATCGATACTTTTGACTTCCCGGAGGAGGTCAAGGGAGCGCCGATACCCGGCCTGGGGCCGGGCCGTGGGATACAGACGGGGAACGGTCTCGATATTGTGGTTGAGGACATCCGGCCGAGCCGCGATGACGGTGCGCAAAGCGTCCCGGTTGCCCTGAAAATCGGGAATCAGAACCTCGATTTTTGTCTTCGGGACCCTTTTACGGACCGCATGAATGGTTTCGGCAAAAATAGCCGCACCGCCGTCCGGGACATCGTCCCGAGTGACGGAGGTCACGACCACATACTCGAGCCCGAGGCCTTCAACGGCCTCGGCCACGCGTTGGGGTTCTTCGGGGTCGGGCAGGGACAGGGGGCCGTGCCGGACGGCGCAGAAGCGGCAGTTGCGGGTGCAGCGATCGCCAAGGATCATGAAGGTGGCGGTGCCGCTGGAGAAGCACTCCCCTATGTTGGGGCACAGGGCCTCTTCGCAGACCGTGTGGAGACATCCCGATTTGAGGGTGTCTCGGACCTTTTGGTAGGTGGCCCCGGCCGGGATCTTTCGTTTGAGCCAGGGAGGTTTCGGTAATTTTTTTTTCTTTTCAGGGTTCATACTCGTCCTTTTTGTGTCCTGCGTTGGCCCTCGGAGACCAAAGAGGTCATGTTGTCTGATTTTGAGGCACCTCCTTCAAAGGCCCCCGATCAGACTTTGAAGGTCCTCCGTGCCCGTCTTTTGGAGGTTCAGGTGAAAGATTTTTGCCATATAGGCGGCGAAGGATTGCCTCATGTCTTCCATGGGGACTTCTTTCCCCAGTTCCCGCTTCAAACTGGTCATGTGAATGTCTGCGAGTCCGCAGGGATTGACCCAGCCAAAGGGATACAGGTCCGTGTTCACATTAAAGGCCAGTCCGTGGAAGGAAATCCCGTGGCGGACGGCAATGCCGATGCTCCCGAGTTTCTGCATGCCCACCCAGACGCCCCGATTCAGATCGTTACGTTCGGCCCTCACCCCCTGGTCGGCCGCGGCCCGGATCATGACTTCTTCAAGATCCGTGACATAGTCCCTGACGCCCAACCTGGCCTTTCTCATGTCCACGATCGGATAGACCACGAGCTGTCCCGGGCCGTGGTAGGTGATGTCTCCCCCCCGTTCGATGTGGACGACATCGATGCCCCGGGATTCGAGAAAGGCATCCGGCACCTTGAGGTTGTCACGGCCGCCTCTTCGACCAAGGGTGAAGACCGGGGGGTGTTCCAGGAAGAGCACGGTATCCTTTTCCAGGATACCGTCCTTTCTGGCAGCGACCAAACGGGTTTGAAATGACCAGGCCTCCTCATAAGGGACCAGGCCCAGTTCAACAAAATGCACGGATCTGAGATGAGTTTTAGATTTTTTGGCTTTGACAGTCATTCGTCATTTTGGCTTTGGCCTTTGAAATTGCGTGCAGGGAAACCACTACCCCGTATCATCCCACCAGGCAGGGCTTTCTTGCCGCTGTAGTCTCGTCGAGCCTTCTCAGCTTGGGTTTTGTTGGGGCCTGGGTCAACAGTTCGCCGTTTTCCTCGGCCTCTTTGGCAATGGCCTTGAAGGATTCGATAAAGGAATCCAGATCTTCCTTGCACTCCGACTCCGTGGGTTCGATCATGATGGCGCCATCCACGACCAGTGGGAAATAGATCGTCGGGGGATGAAATCCGTAATCCATCAACCGTTTGGCCATGTCCAGGGTCATGATTTTGTGGGCCTTTTGGTTCTTGTCCGAGAACACGCACTCGTGCATACAGGGCCGGTCATAGGCGAGGTGAAGGGTGCCTTTGAGATTTTCTTTGATATAATTGGCATTGAGAACGGCCAGCTGGCTCGATTTTTTCAGGTCCCTGGTGCCCAGGCTGAGGATGTAACTGTAGGCCTTGATCATGACCCCCACGTTTCCATGAAAGGCCTGAACCTTGCCGATGGATTCCGGGAAAGCGTAGGAGAGTGTGTACTCCCCGTTTTCTTCCTTCACGCGGGGAACGGGCAGGAAGGGCGCAAGATGACTTTTCACGGCCACGGGACCTGATCCCGGTC
>CAZXWJ010000164.1:0-9425 GCA_964644375.1 uncultured Desulfobacteraceae bacterium
TCGCATTGGGATATTCGGACGAGCAGGCCGTGAAAGAGGCCGAGCGTTGTCTGCAATGCGGTCTTATTTGCTACCGTCGCACGAAGGGGAGTTTGCATTAGAAAAAACGCGTAACATGCGAGGGGTGTATTCTCTTCTGCCTTTGAGCTTGTGGTCAAACCACTTCAGCACCAGAAAGCTGAAAACCATAGCCCCCATGCCCCCCAGGACGGAGGGCATTGCGGGGTCCCTGTGCGTTGCATTCGCCCATTCCCCTGCCGTAAACGCACCGGCTATCAGCAGTAGAATGGGCAAGAGATATACAATGAGAGAGAGTTTTAACAGGGAACGGGTGGGCACGCAAATTTCCACCTGATCCCCTTCCTTAGCACTGAGATCATTGCTCACCTCGACCAGCAGCGTATTCTTGTCACTCAACATCTCACATGTATCTCGTGATTCGCAAGTCGCACAAGATGAGCTTTTTTGAACACGGATGACAGCCTTTTGTCCAATGATTTGCTGGACGAGCCCTCGTTCTTTTTCCACAGTCACTCCTTCCTGTATGTCGAACAAAAAATATTATCACGAGTAGGTGCCAAGGCCCAAAGAAAAAGGTGTGGAGCGCGGACCTCGGTTATGATATATTCGCACCTCTTCCCATGACCGGGAAGTGCCTTTTTGGGAGAAAGCCCCCGTGTAAGAAGGGCAAAAAGGCCTTCGCCTTGAAGCGTTAGAATAGGCCGACCGACGAGTGACGACTATGAATGCCAAAAACCACACTTCCTTCTCTACCCTGAAGGAAGTGAGAGACCAAGTCTACCTGCTCAGTTTGGGAAATGAATTCCTCTGTGAGACGCCCTGTCTGGCAAAAGTTGGAAATGCCATCGGCTCCCGAATCGATCTGATCCATGAAGAGATCGTCTCACTCAAGAAAAGATTTCCCGGCCGATTCACCAACGAAGTACATACTGACGATATCCTTGAGACCCTGCGAGATGCGTCCAGGCGCCTCCAGAGACCGGACGAAGAAATCCAAGCAAAGTGCAAGGCCGGTGAACTGGGTCTTGAGCTGGAAGAGACGGTAAAATCCCTTACCCAGGCCATCAGAACCATCAAAACCCAGGTGGAAGGAGAGATCCCGTCCTATTCGAGAATGGATTCCGCATTAAGTCTGTTTCGCCGGCTGAGATCGATCGGACTTCTCATGTCCTTTATGGCGAAATTGTTTGTCCTTTTTTTTGTTGCAATGATTCTTCTGTTTTCCTACCTGTTCTTCACCATGGAAAAGGTGGAGACTCTTGTGACGACGATCGCCCAGGATGGAGAAATCATCCGATCCCAACACAAGCGACTAGCGGAATTGGCCATTGAAAAGCAGACGCTAACGGACAAAATACAAAGGATGAGAAGGCATGATATGGGTCGGCATGAAAAGATCGTTGTCTTGGATTTGACCGTCAAAGTCCAGGACCTGGAGAAGAAGATGGCCACTTTTCGGGAAGATATCTATACCCATGAGATTCGAATCCGGGACAGTCGCGAAAAAGTTGAAGAACTAAAAAACAAACCCTTTTTAAAGAGAGTGTTACGGCGGTAGAAACACCGAACGCTTCAGCGCATCCCTTTCTTGCAGGTGCCCCATGACTCGATGGCTCACCTCGGTTAGATCATATAGAGCCTGAATTCCTTCTTGTCTCGACCCTCGGCCTGAATCAGTTTTTTCCCTCCTTTACCAATCACCTGCACTGCCATCTCCTGATCGATTCCGGCGTCGCTGTATGATACTGTTATCGATGCGACCAATCTCTCTATTTCCGACGAGATATCCCCGCTAACCAGGACGGTCGGGCCCGGAACCGTTGTCGTTTGCAGGAGTAAATCCTCATCTGTTGCAAGGGACTGAATGGCCTGGTTTTCTTTCTTGTTTCGACCGACGATCAACTTTGTCCGGGGGCTCAGTCGGAAATGACGCCCCGTTTTGAGAAGTTCTATCTCACGGGTATCACAGTCCGGGTGATTGTCGAAAAGGTCGCGAAGACGACGGGCAAAGACGATGTTCGTCAAAAGACACCCACCTGCCGGAGCCGGATATTCCCTGATGCCCAGTTTTTCGGCAAGGGCCATTTGCGGCTTTCGGGATCTGCCTGACCAGCCCAAGAGACGGTCCCTGTCCACCCATCCCTTTTCTTCCGGGATGGTTACAGGAAGGCACTTTGCTGAAAGGGGCCGAAGAAGAAAGCCTGCAAAACCGCTGTCCTTGGCGACCACGGCCAGAGACCCCCGGGTTTGGGACATGGGTCTTTGACCCAGTACCTCTCCTGTAATGATAAATTTTGCCCCCTCTTTTTCAAGCAGTTCCCCCGCGCATCGGATCATCAGGCTATGGCAATCGATGCATGGATTCATGTTCCCCCCATGTCCATGACGTGGGGCCTTGACCACCTCAAGATGACGCTCGGTGATATCGATGACCTTCAGGGGCAGGTCGATGGCCGAAGCCGACTCCCTCGCCTTGCCTGAGGAAAAAAAGGGCGTTTCAAAAAAAAGGGCCAGGACCTCGATGCCCTGTGCCCTTATTATCTCAGCGGCCAAAATACTGTCCAGGCCGCCTGAAAAGACGGATAAGGCTTTCATCTACAATCCTGCTTCCGCCATTTGTTTGATTAGCGTTTTTTGCTTTTTGTTGAGCTTCTTGGGAACGGCTATGGATATCTCCATATAGGCATCACCCCGGCCGGCACCGTTCATGCGGGGCATGCCGTAACCTTTCATTCTAAATCTGGTCTTGCCCGGTGTTCCCGGTGGTACTTTTAACCGAAGGGTTTTATCATCGATGGTGGTCACTTCTATTTCCGTGCCCGATAAGGCTTCGGAGAACTTGATTTCCCTTGTGATGATAAGGTCGTCCACTTCTCTTTTGAACTCCGGGTGTTCAAGGACCTTTATTTGAATATAGATGTCCCCGTTTGGTCCGCCATGCACCCCGGGCCGGCCCTTTCCTTTCAGCCTCAGTTTTTTTCCGGTGGAAATTCCGGCCGGTATCTTTACGGAAAGTTTTTCATGCAGGGCCCCGGGTTGATAGGAAATGTCTTTGTGGGTAGTCGTGGCGGCCTCTTCAAGGGTTATCGTCAACTCATAAAGCACGTCCTGGCCTTTTTCGGGTTGCGGCCTATCCTCAAAGCCTCCGAATCCGGAGCCGAAAGAGGGGCCGCCTCGAAAACGTGTTTGCCCGCCGGCGCCTCCAAAGATGTTGCTGAAGATATTCTGGCCACGACCTCCCCCGCCGAAACCGAATTCCTTGAAAATACTTCCGAAATCATAATCATGGAAAATGTCTTCCTGCGAATAGCGTCTTTGAAAACCCTCGGCACCGAACATGTCATACTGCTTTTTCTTTTCAGAATCACTCAGGACCGCGTAGGCCTCGCTTATCTCTTTGAATTTAGACTCTGCACCCTTGTCGTCTTTGTTCCTGTCGGGATGGTATTTCAGGGCAAGTTTTCGATAGGCTTTTTTTATTTCTTCCTTCGAGGCCGATCTGGTGGTTCCCAGAATTTTATAATAGTCCTTTCCAGACATAATTTGATCGCGTCCCCTTTTCGCATGTTTAAAGGAATAAAGCTAAATATTAATCACCCTTACCAGGAAGTCAAGGTGTGAAATGACCCTAAATTCATCGCCTAATCCGTCTATCCCGTCAGAAATTAAAATATTTGGAAGAATGTCTCATCGGGGTGCTCGACACAGCATGTAAAATGAAAATGTCGGCAGCATTTTCGGCATAGCACTTGACGCTTGCCACTCATCCTCGTATCATTGAGACCTCCAATTAGGTCAAAGACTGACCCCAGGGTGTAAAAATCGGACGAGCGGAGCACCCTGTTCCGTTTTGTCCGCAGGTATATGCAGGCTTTTTTTAGCATGAAAAGCCTGGTCCTCTCCCAGCCCAATAGGGCTGGGACCTACGATGCACCGGGATTCATTACTCGTACCGGAAAGCCGGTCCTTTACCTGAGCTTTACAACAAGAACCTCTCCGGGACTTTAAAGACAGACCAATACACCTTTGAACTCATGTCGGGGGTCACATGGGTTTCAGCCTTGCCGAGTTTAACCACCGTAATCACAAAAAAATTCTCCATCTATGGGCTGAAAGACTCCACAGTGAAGTGGGGGCGCAGTATGCCCGGAGATCTCTTCGGGAGCTCTTGGGTACGGTTTCCGGGGCATTCGAGGCCAATCATCATGTCTTGGTCCATGGAGATTATCAATATATCGATCGGTTCATCGGCAAGATCACTCGAATGCGTCTCGAGGCCGGGTTCCTGCTCTCAGATGTTCAGAAGGCCTTTGAGCTGTACCGGAGCATTGTCATTCCCATGCTGGCCGAGGAAACGACCACCGGGGAATTTTGTGAAAATGTTGCCAAGATCAATCAATGTCTGGCCTATACGATTCACCGGTTCAGCGACCATTTTCAGGATATGCATGAGAAAAAAATCCTCGAACACAACCGTCGCCTGGAGGATGAGGTCAGGGCCCGGACAGCCCAGTTGAGGGAATCGGAGCTGAAATATAAGACCCTGGTGGAGGAAATCAACGACGGGTATTTCGTGATTCAGGATGAGGTCATCGTATTCGCCAACCAGGCCTATTGCCAGATGCATGGGTATCCCTTCAATGAAGTCCTCAGCAGGAAATACTATGAATTCATAGATCCGAAAAACCGCAGAAAGGTTGCCAAGATCTATCAAAGAAGCCTCCTTGAGCAACCTGCACCCAGTACCTTTGAATACCTCCGGCTGAATAAGGATGGTCGCAGTATTCCCACGGAAATTACGGCAAAGGTCACCCGTTATGAAAACAAGGTCTCCAACATCGGGATTTGCCGGGATATCAGCAATCGCGTCGAAATGGAACAACGGGTTAGAGAGGCTGAGAAAATGGCCTATATCGGGCAGATCACTACTTCCCTCTCCCACGAGATCCGCAATCCCCTTTCCGCTGTAAAATTGAACCTCCAGATTATCAAGAGAAATGCTCAACTCCGGGGAAACGATCAACGGCGTATCGATATCTCGACAAGAGAGGTCATTCGCCTGGAACGCATTCTCACGGAACTCCTTGATTTCGCCAAACCCCTTCAGCTTGAAATCGATTGCTGTCGCGTCAACACGATTCTGAGTTCCTGCCTGGAACTCCTCGATATGAAATTGACGGAACAGGGCCTCGTAAAGAGGACTTCCTATGCGCCTGGTCTCCCTGAAATTCAAGGGGACAGTGAAAAGCTGGGGCAAGCCGTCATCAATCTCCTCCTTAACGCCATAGAGGCCTCCCCCGGAGGCGGACAGATTTTTGTCAAAAGCCTTTACAGACCCAATGGAAGGATCCGCCCGCGGATCGATATTTTCATCGAGGACGAGGGGCACGGTGTTCCGGAAGAGAGTCGGGGTGACATATTCAAGCCTTTTTTTACAACCAAAAGTAAAGGGACCGGCTTGGGGTTGAGTAATGTCAAAAGAATCCTCGAAGCCCACGGCGGAGGGGTCGAAGTTGAAAACCTGCGCCCGTGCGGCGCCTCGTTCCACGTTTTCCTGCCCATAGGAGGAGCGCATGGCCAATATCCTTATCGTCGATGACGAGTATTCCATCCTCGAATCTCTTGAGATGTTCCTGGTGGAAAAGGGGCATGTCGTTATTAAGGCCTCCACCGCGCAGGAGGGCATTGATCTTTATTACAAAAAAAATCCCGATATCGTGGTTTTGGATATCCGGCTCCCGGACCTGAACGGATTGGATATGCTCAGCCGTCTTCAAAGCAAGGGGTGCGCTGCAAAGGTCATTATGATGACCGCCTTTCATGACATGGAAACCACCATCCAGGCCATGAAAAGAGGGGCCTATGACTATATCCACAAGCCCCTGGATGTGGATGAGGTGGAGAAGTCCATTAATCGAGCGCTGCATATCCTGGAAGTCGATCGGGAGACCCCGGTTCTGAAAAAAGTGAAGAGGCCCCTGAACCGGGAGGAGATCATCGGCAAAAGCGAAAAGATGCGGGACATCTACAAGATGATCGGGCTCCTCTGCCAGAACAGGGCCACGGTACTGATTCAAGGAGAGACGGGGACGGGCAAGGAACTCATCGCCAGAGTGATTCATTGGAACAGCGTGTTCTGTGATGAACCCTTCGTCACACTGGATTGCGCGGCGGTTGTAGAGACGTTGCTCGAAAGTGAACTCTTCGGGCACGAGGCCGGTGCTTTCACGGGCGCCACCCGGCGGAAGACAGGCAAAATCGAAATGGCCGGATCGGGTACCCTGTTCTTGGACGAAATCGGAGAACTGCCTCCCGGTCTTCAGGGAAAATTTCTGGGATTCATCCAGCGACGCGAATACACGAGGGTCGGGGGACAGCAACCTCTCCTGTCCAGGTGCCGGATTGTTGCAGCGACAAACAGGGATCTGATAGATCTCGTTCGAAAGGGTGAATTCAGGGAAGACCTCTTTTTCAGGTTCAGGGTCGTGACCGTGCAGGTGCCGTCCCTCAGGGAAAGGCTCTCGGACATCCCGGATCTCGTCAACCATTTTCTCCAAAAAATCAACATGGAACTGGGAACGGAAGTCAACAAGCTTCAAAATGGTGTGTTGGAGCGGTTCATGGCCCATCACTGGAAGGGCAATGTGCGCGATCTGGAAAACGTCCTTGTCGAGGCCGTCGTGAGGGCGCGAGGAAAGGTCCTTCTTCTGGAAGAGATCGAAAGAATCCTGCGGATGAACGGCGCCCTTCCCCCATCCGGCCTGTCTGCCTTCTCTCTGAACGGCATGGAAAGGGAACATATCCAAAACACCCTCAGTCAACTGGGGTGGAATCGGACGAGGGCGGCTCAGACCCTCGGTATCTCCCTGCCTACATTGCGAAATAAAATCCGGAAGTACGGCATAGCCCCGCCAACCATTGCCAATCCGTAAATTGACGATTTCGGATGAGCGCAATCAGCGGTCAGCCTTCAGCTTTCAGCCTCAGACAATGACGCGTGATGGATTATGCTGACAGTTGAGTGCTGTTGAGCGCACGCCTCAGTTGTGCCCTAACGACATGAAAAAGGTTTGCCCCCCCTGAAAGAATCTTTCATGAGCCCGGTCGTTTTTTTATTCTCTCCCGCTTGGAAATTTTAAAATAAGTCAATAATTCAGATAGTTGTCTGGATGCCACGAAAGCAGGTTAGCTTTCCAGGGACGGCACGGTCCTTGCTCAATAAAAAAACCAGGGTATGGAGGGTGCGGTCCATATGGCGATCAAGACCTTGAAAGAGAGGGAGAGGGAGCATCTCCAGGTGGTCCTGAAAAAGACCTCCTGGGATCTCGATAAGACCGCCCGCCTCCTGCAGATTCCCCTGTCCCAGGTGAAGCGGAAGATCCGGGAGCACGGCTTCGAGATGCCCCCTTCGGAGTGATCTTCAACTATCAAGCAAACCCCAAGGGCAAGATCAAAGGAGGGATAGAAATGAAAAAAAGAGGATTTGTCGTTTTGCTCTTCATAAGTGTGGCCTGCCTGGTCATTCTAATGGGTGGGAAGATCCGCGCTGAAGAACCCATTATCATCGGGAGTCCTCTGTCGACGGCCTTTCTTTACGGCTGGGATGCGGAAAGGGGAATCAAACTGGCCGTGGAGGAGATCAACGCCGCGGGCGGCGTCGAAGTGGGGGGGGAGAAACGACCCTTCAAGGTAGAGGTCATCGACACGCGGGACCTCGAGCCGGGAGTGCCTGTGAGTGAGGCCCTGATGGCCGTTGAAAAGTTGATTCTCGAGAAAAAAGCGGATTTTCTTGTGGGTGGTCCTGTCCGGTCCGAGGCGGCCCTTGCGTCCATGAGTCTTCTTTCAAAATATAAGAAGGTGGCTATTTTTACGACGGGCTTTTTGACTCCCAAATTCCATGCCATGGTGGCCAAGCAGTATGACAAGTTCAAGTACGGCTTTCGTATCCATGGAGAAGCTGTGCAATTGGTCAAGGAGATCATGGCCTGTTTCGGTGAAATCAAACAAAAATTCGGGCTGAACAAGGTCTTTATCATGGTTCAGGACGTCTCCCATGCCCGGGGCGGGGGAAAGGTCCTCGGCAAGGTGGCGGCCCAAAAGGGGTGGAAGGTGTTGGGCACGGAGATCTACCCCACGGGAACCGGGGATTTCTCCATGGGCCTGCTTAAGGCCAAAAAGGCCGGCGCCCAGATCCTCAACATCTGGATGGACATGCCGGAGAGTTCCATCCTGCTGAAACAGTGGTATGAGATGAAAATCCCGGCACTCCCCTTTGGTTCAACCCTCGCGGCCGCCGAGCAGCCCGGTTTCTGGAAGGCCACGGAAGGAAAAGGTGAATACACCCTCTGCAACGTCGTGAATGCCGGAAATGCCCCCAGCAATGCCTCACCCTGGACCATGAAATTCTACGATGCCTATAATAAAAAATGGGGTATCGAACCCGAGGGTTTGGGCAGTTCCAGCAGTTATATGGCCGTCTATGTCCTGAAGGCCGCCATTGAAAGCGCCGGAACTCTGGATTCCGACAAGGTCGTCACGGCCATGGAGAAAACGGACATGATGGGCGTCTATGGTCGGATTCGATTTGATCCCAAGAACCATCAGGTCATTCCCAGTTTTGACCCGAATGAGGGGGCCGTTGGTTCCATCATGCAGTGGCAGGACAAGAAGAGGGTCGTGGTCTTTCCCAAGAGCATTGCCATGGGGGAAATTCAGTTGCCTCCCTGGATGAAGTGATTTCGAAAGATGCCTACAGCCCCCCTTTGTCAAGGGGGGTGTATGGACAAGAATGGAACACCTAAAAATTGAGGGAAGGTTCTTTTCATGGAGATCCTGATCTACGGCATCATCAATAGTATCGCCCTGGCCCTGACAGCCCTGGGATTCGCCCTGGTTTACGGTATCAGCCGTGTGCCGAATTTTGCCCATGGAGCGCTCTATGTGGTCAGCGGATTCGTCACCTGGAGCTTTTTGAACGTACTGGGGCTCAACTACCTGTTGAGCATTGTGCTGGCGATGGTCATCACGGGGATTATCGGGGCACTGATCTACCAGTTCGTGCTCATCAGGGTCCGGGGCATGGCCATTTCGGAGATCATCGCATCCTATGCCATCGGTCTGGCCATTCTGGAGGGCTTTCGTTGGTGGGGTTTCAAAGGACTGACTTACACCTTGCCCGCCTTTGTCGACGGGAGTTTCACCGTCGGAGAAATTCCCGTCGATTACCATCGAATGCTGGTGGTAGTCATCGGGGCGGCTGTTGTCGCTTTTCTGTGGCTGTTTACCCACTATACCCGTATCGGCCTGGCCCTCAGGGGTATGGCCCAGGATGAACGGGCGGCCCTGATGCTGGGGATCGATTCGGATCGCATGGCGGTCGTGGCCATGGCCTTCGGTTCCATGCT
>CAZXWJ010000165.1:0-9311 GCA_964644375.1 uncultured Desulfobacteraceae bacterium
TGCCATCTCAATTGCGCTGAATCCTGGCTTCGGGATGTGGGGCTTTTCGGAAAACCCAAGGGGTGGACCCTGGTGATAGGAGGGAACGTGGGGGCCGATCCCCGTATTGCCGAGGAACTCTTGACCGAACTGGACGATGAGCAGGCCCTTGCAGCGATTGAAAAGGTCATCGCCTATTACAAGGGAAACGCGGAAAAAGGGGAACGGCTGGGGAAGATGATAGACAGAATCGGTTTGGAGCCTTTTATACAGGCGGTTTCTTGATAACCAATGACCTGCACGGCGGTGATTGGGCGGGATTCATCCGCAAATCATCGATCTTCGATCTGAGGGAAAAGAAAACGATTTTCTTTTCCCTTAATCCTTTTGGGGAGGGTTTTCGGCTTGAAATCTCGGCTCCGGAAAGCTATGGATACAATTCAGGTACGGAAAATTAGCAGGGAGTAAAAAAATCTAACCCAAACAACTTCGAGGATTAATGGCATCAAAAGGAGAATACGAAACGGCGCAGGACACGGATAAATTCATAAAAGCCTACCACGATTTCAAAGGTTCGGTGGATTTCACCAAGTCCGGTTTTATGCCGGAACTGGATAATCTTGTCTGGATGCTGCTCATGGGTATCCCCAATGTCCCGGCGGATGACGATGAGTCAGAGGGATCTCCTATCGCGGCCGTTGATCAGAGAATAAACATTTTAAAGGTCGTATTCGTCGAGATCAACGGGGATCAAGAAGACGAATTTATCGATAAGGGACTGGTAAGATATGACCAGGCCGGAAAGATGGCCAAGATTATGCTGAAGAATTCGGAAAACGCAATTGATGCAACGTTGGGGTAAACACAGGATGACCATATGGATGATCACGACAAAAAGATAAAGGGACTCACAAAAAAACTGGCCGGTCTACAGCAATGCGTGGCCGAGATAGAAACCAGCGGGGCCGATCTTATGATGGCCATGGGGGCAGACCCGGAAGAATTCGGACATCCCGACGCCGACCGTTTATCCTCTGAAATCGAACACTTTCTCTTTGTTCTGGCCAATTCGGTTGAGGCCAGGGAACGCCATACACACGGTCATATTGAAAGGGTCGTCATCCTGGCGACCGCTCTTGGAAGGAGTCTTGCGCTAGGAGAGGAGGACATACGGGCCACAAAACTGGGTGGTGTTCTCCATGACATCGGCAAAATAGGACTTCCCGGGCACCTTCTCGACAACCCCGGAAGGCTTACTCCGGAGGAATTCGAGCCCATAAAAAACCACCCGGAAATCGGTTATCAAATATGTCTCCCTCTAAATACCTACCTAGGTCGAGCTCTTGATGTTATTCGACAGCATCACGAAAAACTGGATGGAAGCGGCTATCCACACGACCTCAAAGGGGACGACATTTACGTGGGAACTCGCATCATGACGGTTGTTGACATCTATGACGCCTTGATGAGTGACAGGCCTTACCGGAAGGGCCTGTCTCAAGAAACCGCCCTGGCCATCCTGCACCAGGAAGCAGCAGACGGAAAGATCGACACAGGGGTAGTGGACGCTCTGGATGCCTTTTTGAGGACTTAGACAACAAAGTTATCATCTCGGTGTCGTGTCCGACATCAGATTTTACACTTCAGAGGCACAGGGCAGAGGGCTTTTCTTTTTTTCTTTGCATCAGAACGGAAGGTCCTTGCCGAATGGAGCTATTCATACTATATTTTTCACAAAACGTGAGACGGCATTCCGGGTGGATCTTTGCATAAAATGCCAAAGGCTGATCGGGCCTTGTTAAACAACCGGAAGGGGTGACACAGATGGCGGAAAAAATGCTTGCGCTGGAAAAGGTGAAAAAGCTTTATATAATGGATGCCTCCAAACGTAAAGAGGTCACCGAAAGGTTTGAGTCGCTAGGGGCGCTGGGTGAATTTGGCTGGCGCTATCTGATAAAGAAAAAAGGGAATTTCGAGTCCGGTGATGCCGTTCGGGATCGGGTAAGTTTTCAGAAAAAACTCACTGAAAACATGATTAAAAAACATATTGAGTATGGAAAGCAGATGGAGGTATGCCTCCAGCGGGGTTTGCATTTTGGGGAATGCCTCGAACAAGCCCGGGATGGGTTGGGTCCTCTTTCATCGATTGAAAAAGAAATCGTTGAACTGTCCCTGAAGTGGACCGCCCTGGAGAATATCATTTCAGGTCTGTCAGGGGGCGAGCCCCTTGAGAGTCTCGCAGGAAACTGGCACGTCAGCGAGAAATGCATCCGGGAGATTTATTACGATTTTCCGGAAGTCATGGTCAGTGATTACATCGGCAATGACGTATACCAAATGCTGTCTTCAGAGAACAAGGACCGAATGAAAGTCTCTTTTCTGAAGGTTTTGGCCAATGACATGTCGATCCAGGAATACGCCTTTTTGACCAAGGGACTTAAGGATCAAACCCTCAAGAGGATTCGTTCATTTAACGAGAAGGATTTCTTCGAATTGCCCAAAGACCAGGTCAGGAGCGCCCTGGTAATATTTCTGGAATACGGGGGAAGGATCGACGAGAAGACACTGATTGCACTAACCAACGAAAAGGGTATAACCCAGGCGGAAATGGAATCCCTTATCAGCCTCGCCGCCCATCACGGCTGAGGACAAGGACTCGATTTCCGAGGGCACCCCGACATCCTTTCTCAAAGGCCCCACCTTCCGCAGTTCATTTGTTCCCACCCCCTCCCCCCCCATAAAACCCTCCTGCAATGCATACAAAATCAAAATAATGGCAAATTTTTCTTTCTCTTGCCTAGAAATTTTTGCAGCAATATGTACCCAGAAACGGCGATAGATGCCCAACAAACTGATAATATTGAATTTTAATCCCAGAATCCCTTGGCATAATTCCTGCTTCCTAACGCACCAGGAAAGCTTATTCAATTCGTTGGATTTACTCAAAATGCGATTGAGGACAAACCCATACCCTTAAACGGTTGGAGGCTCAAGAGGACTCTCACAACCGACGAGAGGAAGAGCAGATAAAAATGAATTACACGCAATTCGAAAAAAAAACTCAGGGCACACAAGAAGATCTGGAACTGCTGATCTTCCACGCCCAACTCCTGGCCATGAACGCTGCATTTGAAGCCGCAAGAGCCGGGGAAACCGGCATTGAGCTTGCGATGGATGCCGTGACATTGAGACGCCTGGCTCAATGCGCTCTGAACAGAGCGGAGGCCACAAAGCACGGCGCGGGAGAGGCCATTGACATGGAAAATCTTCCATTGCAGCGAAAAAAAATTTGAGGTTTGGGTTGTCTTTGACGGGCACCCGTTTCAATTGGTCTAAGTAGTTGGATTTATTTTTTTTCGAGGGAAACCTAAAGCTGGACATTAAACGGGTCTTGTTTCGATATCTTTTTCAAAATCACGGTCTCATAAGGGCCTTTGGGTCCGGACAACGTTTGGAATTGACAGGTCTCTTTGTTTTTTCTATGATTCTTGCCGGTACCCGATCCGCCTGTAAAGGCATTTTTACCAACCTGAAAATATTTTATCACACCCTTGATCAATCCGGTCATATCAAGTACGGATTAACTGATCCGCTCCGCGACATAGATGGCGACTTCCGTTGCCGAAACCCTGGGAGACATTGAGTATGATGCCTACATCCGACCATACATTTTTCCGGGAACAGATTGCCAAATTCGTCAAGAACCGGGTTGCCCCGTTGGCGGAGGAAATCGACCGCACTGATGATTTTCCACGGGAGCTTTTTAACGAAGCAGGAAAATTGGGCTATTTCGGCATTCGATACCCGGAGGAATCAGGAGGCCTGAACGCAGACTCCCTCATTTTTTCTATTTTCGCCGAGGAACTGGCCAGGGGTTCCCTTGCCTTTGCCGTATCCTGCATGATGCAGTCATTGATGGGCACTGATTTTCTCTTTCGTTTCGGAAACAGGGATATCAGGGATCGCCTTTTCGCCCCTGGACGTGGAGGGGAAAAAATCGGCGTCATCGCCTTTACCGAACCCGATTGCGGTTCCGATCTGGGATCCACCAAAACCACGGCCACGCAGGACGGAGATACCTTTATTCTCAGGGGCTCAAAAATGTGGATTACCAACGCCCCGATCGCAGACTTTTTTACGGTAGTGGCAACGACGGATCGAAACCTGGGCCTGAAGGGTCTCAATTTTTTTCTGGTCGAAAATGGCACGAAAGGTTTTGGGGTGGGAAAAAAGCTGGAGAAGACCGGTTCCCGGGGCTCATGGGCCAGTGAGATTTTTTTTGATGACTGTCGTATCCCTGCAGACCATCTCCTGGGGGAAGAACTGAACAAGGGGTTCATCTATCTCGGGCAAATCCTGGGTGAAATAAGAATCATGATGGCCTCCCTCGCCCTGGGCCTCTGCGAAGCGGCCCTGGAGTCTTCCATCACTTATGCCGGGGAAAGGCATGCCTTCGGCAAACCCATTGCCAGATACCAGCTTATTCAGGAAAAAATCGCCCGCATGTCAACGGAACTGGAAGCCTCCCGGTGGCTCGTCTACAGGGCATGCTCTTTGAGAGACCGAAAACGCCCCTTTGCAAGGGAGTCCATGATGGCCAAGGTACACGCTTCGGAAGCGGCCATCATGGCGGTGGAAGAGGCGAGAAGAATTCACGGGGCGTACGGCTATTCCAGTGAATACCCTGTGGAGCGCCTCTTCCGGGATGCCGGGTTCCTCCTGTACGGCGGCGGCACCCACGAAATTCTCAATCTGAATATTGCCAGATCTATTCTGGGCAGGCGGTAATCGGGTTCACTACGCTTCCTCTATTACCTCTTGAAAAATTCTTTCGCAATCCTTTACTCGAAAATAGGCACCATACGCGGCCCGACAAAAGTGATGTGAGCGGCCATGCCTGTCAAGTATTTATGAATTCGAATATCATCGTTATTTCTACCCCGTCCAAAAAAGAAAACAGCCCCCATGGGGCGAGGCCTTCCTCAGGGTTCTCCTTGACGGTGTTCATCTTTTGTTCTATTCTTTTTTAATTGAAAGGAGAAGCCATCAAGGCCGATCGAATCTTTCAAGCATTTAGATTTACAATATTTTTTTGGAGGGCGTCATGAATATTCTGGATGAACAGTTTTCCGAATTTGGAAAACTACCCAAAGACGAAAAGATCGTGTGTTTTCAAAGAAACGGGCGCCTTTTTGATATGATTATCTCACAGCAATTGACTCGGCCAATTCTGGACGATATCTACACTATTACGAACCAGCTCAGGACCCTTGCCAAGAGCAAGAATGGATCGATTTTTCTACAGGATCTGCTGCGACACAAACGGGCGATGCTTTACTTCGCCCAACCCTCCTCCAGAACCTTTCTCTCCTTTCAAAATGCCTGTCACATCCTCGGGATGAAGACCTCTGAGATTCGCGACACCAGGGTCTCGTCGGAAGTCAAGGGCGAGAGTTACGATGACAGTTTGCGCACCTTTTCCTCTTACACGGATTTGATCATCATGCGGCACAAGGAACCGGACATGGCCGAACGGGCGGCCTGGCTCCTCAACACCTTTTCAAACCGCCCGGTACCGGTTATAAACGGCGGTTCAGGATCAGATCAGCATCCCACCCAGGCCATTCTCGATATTTACACCCTGCAAAAATCCTTTGAGGACCAGGGCGGCCTTGAAGGGAAAACGGTCCTGATGTGCGGGGATCTTGGGAGGGGAAGGACCGTAAGATCACTCAGTTATCTGATGAAAAATTTCGAAGGCGTCAAGCTCATCTATGCTGCACCCACGGCCTTTCAGATGAAAAAAGACGTATGTATTTGGCTCGAAAGGCAAGGCATTCCCTACATCATTGAAACACAAGACCTGGGAAACGTCCTCCCCGAGGCGGATGCCATTTATATGACCAGGATTCAGGACGAACATGACACGATCGCCGGTGAATCAAACAAAACAGATATATCCCGTTTCAAACTCAAGCGCGAAGGCATGGAAAAAATCAGAGCCAATGCGATTATCATGCACCCCTTTCCACGGAGGGACGAGATCGACGTGGCAATAGACTCGGATCCCAGGGCCATGTACTGGAGGCAGGAACGAAACGGCATGTGGACCCGGGCGTCGCTGATCTCCTACATATTCAATGTCCATAACCAAATCATGGAATATTAACTTTGTTGTCATGGGTCATGGGGAGGTCCATACCCATCGCTCATCCTGCCGCAAAGAAGAGGCGATTCCCTCAAAAGGCCGCCTCTCCCGTGCAAAATGAACAAAGAAGACAAATCGCCCCCACAGACCATTCGACGCCGTATGATTGCCCTCTTGAGCGAGGGAGAGATGAATGCAAGAGAGCTCTCCCAGGTTTTGGGCATCCGGGAGAAATTGATTTATGAACATCTCAATCATATGGCGCGCTCCGTAGCATCGCAAAAGAAAAAGCTCGAAATTCTCCCTTTCCGCTGCCTTGATTGCGGATTCACCTTCAAAGACCGAAAGCGTTTTACACCGCCGGGACGTTGTCCGCAGTGTAAGAAGGCGCACCTTGAAAGGCCGAATTATCGCATCCTTTAGGGACGCAGGCCAAGTGACAGGGACGGCACCGCTCTATTCGGTCATCCATCATGACAAGGCCCCCTCTCTGAATACCTTTGTCTTCACTACGTGTTCAGAGGTCTATACCTCAGGGGTTTCTATCCCGGGTCTCTCCATGATTGATCATTGCCCCGCCCCGGGGTATCATCCCGGTTCATTTCGGGATTTTTCCTCAGGCAAATGAACCGTTCCCCCCATAGACAAAGTCCGAGAAAGGTGTTATCAGTATAATCAAGGTAGCGAAGGAGAGTTGAGGAAGGCTTAGTTTCATGCTCTGTTTTTGTAAATTCGTCTTGTGCTGCGTTACTCTAGTGAGAACCTACAACTCTAGCTGAAATCAAATTGGTACATCCTATTCGATACTTAAACTGACCTTCCATCCAAGGCAGGGCCCACTGCGACCCTGCCTTTTTTATTCTTCCTCTCAAAAATTTCCGCCTCAAAAAATCAACGAATTCTCATATGTCCGGTTGATTCGATGATTGAAAAAAGTGTAAGGTAGGGCTTGATTGCCTGCCAGGTGAAAGCTCCGTTCACAAGCAGGGTTTCATGAGGACAACTATGGAACTTTACTTATTTGCCGTCATTATTTTGATTGCACTGGCCATTTCGGACCTGATCGTCGGAGTAAGCAACGATGCGGTCAATTTTCTTAATTCCTCTCTCGGATCCAAGGTAGCCCCACGATACGTCATTATGATCATCGCCAGTTTGGGCATCCTGACCGGGGTAACCTTTTCAAGCGGAATGATGGAAGTCGCCCGAAAGGGCATTTTTCATCCTGAATATTTTCATATGACCGACATCATAACCCTCTTCCTGGCGGTCATGCTGACAGACATCCTTCTGCTTGATCTCTTCAACACCTTCGGGTTCCCGACCTCCACAACGGTATCCATTGTCTTCGAGCTTCTTGGAGCGGCGGTCGCCATCTCAATCATCAAGATCCATCAGCAGGGTGACGACTTTGCAACCCTTTCCGGCTATATCAATACGGACAAGGCCCTGGCCATTATTCTAGGGATCTTTCTCTCAGTTGTCCTGGCCTTTATTTTCGGGGCATTGGTTCAATTTGTCAGCCGCCTGATCTTTACCTTCGATTATCAAAAACGCCTCAAACGATATGGTGCCCTCTGGGGCGGTTTTGCACTTTCCATGATCATCTACTTCATCCTCATAAAAGGGGCTAAAGGGGTTTCCTTTATCACCCCCCAAACGGCGGCATGGGTCAAGACCCACACCGGAACCATCCTTCTCTGCAGTTATCTGGCCTCCGCATTTATTTTGCAGATCGTCGTGGCCTTCTCACGAATCAACATTCTGAAACCCATTGTGTTGATCGGAACCTTTGCTCTTGCCATGGCCTTTGCAGCTAATGACCTGGTCAATTTCATCGGCGTCCCCCTGGCCGGCATGGCATCCTATCAAATTGCCCAACAGAGTGCATCCCCGCTTACGATGCTCATGACGGCCTTAAGCGAGCCTATTCAAACCAACACCCTCCTTTTGCTCCTTGCCGGCGCCATCATGGTGAGCACACTATGGATCTCCCGCAAGGCCCGCTCCGTGACTGAAACCGAAATCAGCCTGGGCCGCCAGGATGAGGGCATTGAAAGATTCGGCTCCTCCCAACTCTCCAGAACCATCGTCCGCATGGTCTCTTTGCTTTTTGAGAACCTGAGCAGGATCGTTCCAAAATACTGGCGACGCAGGATAGCCCGACGTCTGGATCCGAAGATTTCAAAACCCGACCCCGGCCTGACAGGCCCGCCCCCCTCTTTTGACCTCCTGAGAGCATCGGTAAACCTGGTAGTGGCCAGTGCGCTTGTCTCCTTTGCCACCTCCCTCAAGCTTCCTCTTTCCACGACCTATGTTACCTTCATGGTCGCCATGGGTTCCTCCCTTTCCGACCAGGCCTGGGGCAGAGAAAGTGCGGCATACCGGGTTGCCGGCGTTCTGGCCGTTATCGGAGGATGGTTTTTCACGGCCTTTTGCGCCTTTACCGTTTCTCTCATGTATGCCTTTTTTATCTATTATTTCAGGCTTCCGGCTATTCTCGGCCTGATTTTATTGTCCCTCTTTCTCATATGGAAAAACTGGCATGTTCACCACAAAAGGATTCAGGAGGCTCACGAAATCGAAATCTTCGATCTCAAGAGGCTGGACGATGCCGAATACGGCATCATGAAATCCTTTGAGCACAGCGGTTATTTCCTGCAGCAGGTCAATGTTTCACTGAACAGCGGCTTTGAGGCCCTTTTTTCCCAGAACAGGCGGGACTTGAAACTAAACAGAAAGGACACCAAAAAAATCCAGAAGATGGCGAACGTCATCATAGCCAACATATTCAAAACGGTACGCCTTCTTCACATGGACGATGCAGTCTATACCCAAACCTATACCCGGACGATCAGCACGCTTCAGGAAATTGCAGAAAGCCACCGTGACTCCATCCTTCGCGCCTACCTTCACATAGACAACCATCACAAAGGTCTGCTCAAGGCCCAAAGCAGAGAATTGAGGGATATCCGCGCCCATCTGTCGAATATTCTGAACGATACTTCCAGGGCCATGCTGAACAAAGCACCGGTAGATTACGCTTCCATTGCGGCCGAAAACCAGAGGCTGAAGGATATGGTGGCCGACTTTAACAAACGGCAAATTGTTCGAATCCAGGCCGGAGCCTCCAAGACCCGTTTGAGCATCCTGTTCTACGGGCTGATGTGGGATATTCAGAAGA
>CAZXWJ010000166.1:0-9256 GCA_964644375.1 uncultured Desulfobacteraceae bacterium
CGTCGATCACCTTGATTCCCGTGGCCTTGGTGTAAGGGTCAAAGGCGTACTTGCGAAAGGCCTCTGAAGTGCTTCCACCCCATCCGTCGAAGCGGATGGATTTGGCGGCCCAGGCCTTGCGTGTGAGGAGACCGAAGGGCCCGCCAACCAATCCGGCAGCGGCACCGGCCAGTCCCAGGTACTTCATGAAATCACGGCGGGTCACCCCCCCGTTCAAATAACGTTCATACATGCTATCCAGTTGTTTATTCAAGTCTTTACCCATGGATTGCCTCCCTTCTTGCATGTGTCATAAGGTTTGAGTATCAGAGTTTTCTTTCGATAACGTAAAAAAACAATTATTCTGCGCTTTTAATCTCTTCGTATCCGCACTTTACGGCCCATGCCGCATCCTCCGGGTTGCAGACCCAGTAAGTGGGCAGGCCACCTTTCACGATCCTCAAAGGAACGGAGCTGTTTTTGACATAGGATCGTGCCAGTTCGAGGGAACTGAATGTTAAGACGTTTATTCATCTAACCTTTCCCTTGTCGTCCTGTAAATCGATCATGGGCATGGCCGGATCCTGTTCCTGAAAAAAGGTTTCGGCGTTCAGCGGTCAGCTATCAGCATTCAGCGCCCAGTTTCAGGCCTTGTTTTTTTATGGCTTCTGCTGATTTCTGTGGGCACGAATCCGGGAATGACCATTTCCGGATTCGCGCAAATTAAACTAAGAGCCTCCTGCTCAAGATCCCCGGGCAAACTTACGTGAAACGTAACCCGCCAGCAGGGGCGTCGCAATGGTCAGGATGATCATGACGGTTCCCAGGGCGTTGATCTCCGGGCTGATGGAATTTCTGAGCATTCCGAAAATTTTTACCGGCACGGTCTGGTTCTGGGCCGTGGCCCAGAACAGGGTGGCGGTAATATCGTCAAAGGATATGGTAAAGGAAAACAACATCCCCGCCAGGACGGCCGGCATCAGAAGTGGCAGGGTAATCTCCCTGAATGCCTGAAAGGCGTTGGCGCCCAGGGAGTGGGCCGCCTCCTCGTATTCCTTTTTGATCCCCACCAGCCTGGCCTGAACAATCAGCAGGACATAGGGCAGGGTGAGAACCACGTGCCCGATCATCAGGAGCATAAAACTCTTGGGTTGTTGCAGCCAACGTATAAAGAGAAGCAGGGCCACACCCAGAATGACTTCCGGAATCATGATCGGGGCGAGGAGCAGGGTGTTGAGCGTGTTCTTTCCGGGGAAGTCAAAACGGACGAAGGCCATGGCCGCCAGGATGCCCACCGCAGTGGAAACCACAGCCGTTGTGGAACCCAGGATCAATGAGTTCTTAAAGGCGGCCAGGATAGGTCCGTTATGGGCCAGTTTGACGAACCACCTGAAACTGAATCCCTTCATGGGAAAACAGCCGAATTGTTCCGGGTTGAAGGAGAGGATGACCACGACGGCGATAGGGGCGAACATGAAGATGTAGACCAGGATCGTGTAAAAACGGATGAGTGACCAGCCGGATATTTTTATCTTCATGGCAATCTCACTGTAGACTTTTGAATATCTGATTGATGCCCAGATATTTGTTGTAGGTCCAGACGATAACGACCAGCAGGAAGAGGAGAATGACGCTGATCGCCGAACCAAAGGGCCAGTCCAGGGTCCCGATGACACGTTTGAAGATCAGGTTGGCGATCATTTCGTTCCCAGGTCCTCCGAGAATCATCGGCGGCAGATAGGTCCCTGCAGTCAGGACGAAGACGAGCAGGGAGCCGGCACTCACACCGGGAAGGCTGAGGGGCAGCGTCACTTCTCTGAAGGCCTGCCATTCGGTGCAGCCCATGCTCCTTGCGGCCTCGAGGAGGCTCTTGTCGATGCCTTCCAGGCTTACATAGATATTCAGGATCATAAAGGGCAGCAGGTATTGAAGCAGGCCCATGAGGACCGATCCTTCGTTGTAGAGCATTCCCAGGGGGGATGATAGAAGACCGAACTTTACCAGAAAATGATTGATCAGGCCGGTGTCACCGAGGATGTTGATCCAGCTCATGGTCCTGATGATGAAGCTGATCCAGAAGGGGAGCATGATGAGAAGGAGAAGGATGGCCTTATATTTGGTTGTGCTTCGATAGAAAAAGTAGGCCGGAATGTATCCCATGACCAGGCACATGAGGACGCATTCCAACGAGACCCGAATCGTTCGAATAAGGATATAAGGATAAAAGAAATCAGCAAAGAATTTTGCGTAATTGCCGAATTGAAAAGCGGGTATGTCGGACCCTGTGGGGGCTCGAAGCCAGAAACTGTAAACCAATATAAAACAAACCGGAATAACCAGAAGAAAAAAGACCGCGCTAAGTGCCGGGGCAAGTAATGCCCAAGGTTTCCAACCTTTATTATTCATATGATCGGGTCGATACAGTCATAGGTTCAGAAAGATAGATGTCATAATTGATTGATTGATAGTCGCTAAAAAAACCCGTAATAGATTGAAAATAGTGAAAGTTGCCTTTGGAGTCAAGGAGAAAATCGGGACAGGAAAAGGGTTTCAGTGATTCTCACTGAGGAATAGGGCAAATAATCGGGCGTGAGACTCTGATACAAGATAAACACGATAAATGAGACAGGATCAACAGGGTTGACGGTATTTTTATTGTATTTGTATATTGTTTTCTAATAACCTGTTAAGGTCTAACGATATGCTAATGAGTTGGTTTCCATTCGGAAATGAACTCCGGACACGAGAGGGTATTCATCCCGAAAGGATTTTTGAACTGAAATGAACGGAAACGGCCTTTTTCGACGCCTGTCGAAAGAAGAATGTCAAAAGTTGCACGGCGCGAGCCTTCAGATTCTGGAACGCACCGGTGTCCGCATGCATCATCAACCTGCCGTTGATCTCTTGAAAAAAGCGGGCGCATCCGTAACGGAGGGCAACAGGGTGAGGATTCCGGGGAACCTGGTTGAACAGGCCCTGAAGACCGCGCCCGGCGAAGTGATCCTCCACAACCGCCATGGCGAACCTGTCCTATCTCTCGGCGGTTGCCGGACTTTTTTCGGCACTGGTTCGGATTGTCTCAACGTCATGGATCATCGCACCGGTGAACGAAGAAAACCCCTGCTGCAGGACGTGGTCGAAGGGATCACCCTCTGCGATGCCCTGCCGAATATAGACTTTGTCATGTGTATGTTTCTTCCCGTAGACGTCCCAAGAATGGTGGCCGACCGGTATCAGATGGAGGTCATGCTCAATGGCACGAGCAAACCGATCATGTATGTCACCACGGACCTGGGCGGTTGTGTGGATGCGGTGGAAATGGCCGAAACCGTGGCAGGGGGGGAGACGGCACTGAAGGAAAAGCCCCTGAGCGCCTGCTATGTCAATGTGGCCAACGGTCTGCAGCACAACAAAGAGGCCCTCCAAAAATTGCTGTACCTATCCGGAAAGGGCCTGCCCTTCGCCTATATCCCGGTTGCCCTCGGCGGGGCGACCGCCCCCATCACCCTGGCCGGCAACATGGCTATCTGGAACGCCGGGAGCCTGGCCGGCCTGACCCTGTCGCAGTTGAACCGCCCGGGCACTCCCTTCATCACCTCGGGGTGGGGCGCGAGTGCACTGGATATGCGCACGGGAGTCAGTCCCTATGTGGAGCCTGAAAAACAGTTCATGGCTCAGGATCTGGCGCATTTCTACGACTTGCCGATGTTCGCCTTCGGCGGGTGCAGCGACTCAAAGGGGGTAGACCAGCAGGCGGGTATCGAAGCGGCACTGACCTTGATGACAAATGCCCTCAGCGGCAGTCACCTTGTGCATGACCTGGGATACCTGGAGTCGGGCCTGACCGGATCCCTGGCCCAACTGGCCATCTGCGACGAATTGGTCAGCTGGATACGAGCGTCCCTGAAGCCGGTGGAGATCAACGATGAGACGCTGGCCCTGGACGTCATCGAGGAGGTGGGGCCCGACGGCAATTTTATGGAGAGCGAGCACACCCTGCTGCATTTCCGGGATCGCTGGTATCCCAATCTGATCGAACACTTTAATTACGAGGGCTGGTTGGGCAAGGGGGGAAGGGACCTGGCCCAGCGGGCCGCCGAAAGGGTGGAAAAAATACTCGAAACCCATCATCCTGAGCCGCTCCCGACCCGGGTTCGAGAACGCCTGAAGGCGATCGTCGAACGGGCAGGGCGGCAACCCGGCCGCTAGATTCCTCGGGGGATGTTTGGCGGAAGACGGACTCCGGGCCGGGATGCCTCACTTTGAATAAGAAGCGTGGTGTTTCCTACTTTCGTCTGATCCGGCAACCCAGACCCTTGAGATTGGGTGTTCCGAATTCCTTGCCGATTTTTTTTGCCGTTGTGAGCATGTTGAAATTGGCGCTTTGCCAATCACAACCGGCGCCCGTTTCGCCTTCCGCAAACCACCAGCCATAAGAGGCGTTGACGACTTTCGGATGGATCTTGTCCGTGAGGCAGGCGACTTGTGTGACGGCCCCTTGCGGGGTCTCGATGACTATTTCGTCCCCGTCGCCAATGCCGTATTCTGCGGCCGTGTCCGGGTGAATCTCGGTCCTCGGATGGGGCCTCTTTTCACGGAGGCTCTCGACCCATCTGTAGGAGGAGTGGAGGTAATATCGGCTCTTGCAACTGGTCAGGACGAGGGGGTAATCGGCGTTCTCCTCTTCAGGGAGTCCCTCGAATCGGGGCAGGGGCGGGACCCCGAGCTTTTCAGCCCGGGAGAGGGCCAGTTCCACCTTCCCGGTGGGTGTTCTGAAACCGGCTTTGCGGAATTTCATGAATCGCTCCGGTCCCGTGAGACAGCCACCCTCCACAAATTCGTGGTAGGTGATATCCATGGGTTTCAGGATTTCTTCCAGAAGATCCTCCCAGTTGTCGAACCAGTACTCTTGTGGTGTAAGGGCCTTTCCCAGTTCATTGAGGATTTTGAGATCGGGCCAGCAGTCCTCAGGAGGTTCGATCACTTTGGGCCGGGGCACCAAGACGCCGTGTCCGAGGCCGTAGTGTCCGATATCGTTGAATTCAAAGGTGGTGGCGGCCGGGAGGACGATATCGGCCAGCGAGGCCGTCGGGGTCATGAAGATATCCGCTATTGCGAAGAAATCCAGGTGGGTCAGGGCCTCGTAGGTCATGGGACTGTCCGCAAAGGTCACCAGGGGGTTGGTGCACTGCATGTAGGCCCCCTTGACGGGATAGGGAACACCCTCCAGAACCGCCTTTCGGAACAGGGTCGGAGGCACGTTCATGAGCATGGGGATGGTCCCGTAGTGGGTGTGAAGCATTTCGAACCGCTTATTGGGAAGCTGATCGGCCCGGACAAATTCCCTGAAACTGAGGACATCGGGCTCATTGGCCTTGATATTTCCACCAGGGACATCCAGATTGCCGCACACGGCCATCAGACAGATCAATGATCGGACGATATCAAAGGTGTGGATATTCTGCTCAATGGCGTTTCCCCACTGGATTGCCGCCGGCCGGCTCTTCGCATAGAGCCTGGCGCCCTCCCGAATCTGATCCGCCGGCACCCAGGTCACGTCCGCCATCTTCTCCGGGCTGTAGGCCTCCACCTGACGGGCCAGGTCGTCGAATCCGTGGGTCCAGTTCGTCACGAAATCCCGGTCGTAGAGACCTTCCCTGATAATGACGTTCAGAAAGGCCAGGGCCAGGGCCGCATCCGACCCCGGTCGTAACTGGAGACAGAGCCGGGCCTTTGAGGCCAGTTCCGTCTTGCGGGGGTCCACGAGCATCAGGTCGGCGCCGTTTCGAATCTTTTCGATAAGTTGCGTGCACACCTGGCCTTCCTCGTTGGTGCTCGTGATATTGCTGCCCCAGAGGACCACCAGTTTACCGGGATGATGCAAATCGGCCACGGGATAGAAACCGCAGGTATGTCGGCCTGAGACCTCACGGGGCAGGTGACACACATCGGCCATGCCGAACATGTTAGGAGATCCGAAGAGGGTGGCCAGACGGTTGAGGGCAAAGAGATCCACACCCTTGGGCATGCCCTGACCAAAGATGACGGAACGGGCGCCATGCGCCTTCCGGATTCCGTCCAGGTTTTCGCTGATCTCCCCAATGGCTTCGGCCCAGGAGATCTCCCGCCATTGACCTTCACCCCGTTTGCCGACTCTTTTGAGAGGGTGCCGGAGCCTGTCCGGATGATTGAGCCGATCCGGCGCGGCCAGTCCCTTGGGACAGACATAGCCCTTGTTCAGATAACCTTCGGGATTTCCCTTGATCTTGACGATTCGGTTGCCCTTCACACCGACCAAAAGAGCGCAGCCACCATGGTCCATCCTCGAACAGTGGGTCTTTACCCACTGAATATCTTCCGTCATAATTTTTACCTCATCTTGAAATTTTACTCTTTATTAAACAACAACCGACTCACTGGCCGGGGAAGATGCCATTTATCAATTACCGGGTCTCCCCGTTGATGGCAAAACCGGCGATAGTGTATTACAACCCGAGGCGTCCCGTAAACCCTAATCACTAAAGGGCGGAGCCACGGTGTCCCATGTTAATGTGGCATAAAAACCAGGACAATGGGGTAAACTTTAACCCGCAATGACAGGCAAAAACGGATGAGCCTTCGGGGACAAAAAAAGGCCGGAAGGAAAATGTTTATCCCGATCCGGCCTCCTGAATGTCTTTGCTTTCGGCGCTGCATCAAAACTGCGAAATTCGTAAAACCCTAATTTTCACCAAGGGCACGAAGGGTTATAAAACCATAAAGAAACAAGTCTTCGACCTGACGGTTGAACGCTGATAACTGACCGTTCCATTCTGAAATCATGTGTTTTCGAATGGACACGGGCCCTAAGTCCCTTTCAATGGCAAATCAAATCCACGTTTTTGGGTTTGGATCCTCTATTGGCTGGGAGGTTGTCCCGGCATCCCCGGCATTCCCTGAGGCATCTGAGGCATTCCGCTAGGCATCCCCTGGGGCATCTGAGGCATTCCGCCAGACATTCCGGGCATCCCTCCGGGCATGGCAAACTTCTTATAGCCTTGGGGAAGCTCAAAGAGATGATCGGGCACATCGCCGGTTTTGATGTTGTTCAGGAGCATGTACCCGTTGTCGTCCTGCACCTTGACCGGGAAGGAAATTTTTTTGGAGATCCAGTAGTAGATCTTGGGGCCTTCCTCTTTGAGCTCATATTTTGTGCAGGAATAGCCCGATACGGTTTCCTTTCCCACCTTGTCGGCGATCTTTTCCATGTTTGGCGTCCATTCCTGTATCCTGCCCTGACCGGTGCTCTGCATCTGCTGCTCCATGTACATCTTCTGCCTGTCCATGAGAATCCACATGATGCCCTTGTCGGGCCTGACGATGGTCACGGCCTGAGCCACTTCCATTCTCATCAGACCGTCTTTCATAAACATCTTGCCCGTCCCCGGCATGTCTGCAGGATCACTGGATTTGGAGATGAAATCGGCGGAAAAACCTGATGCAGCGGCGGTTCCCGCAAATAGGATAAAGAAAAAGATCCCACCCAGGGCCAAGCTCAAACCATTGAACCACTTCAATTTGCGCACTTTTCAACCTCCCTCGATAAATTGACAGTCAGTGTCTGAAAACCGTTAATGATCATGCTCTTGATCACTTGTACGTGTTAAAAAGAAAAACGGATAGAAACATTCATACCGAAAAAACGGCCGGGGTGTCAAATTTTTTGTCTTTGCGAAGATCACGATAAACTTTGGATTACGGTGTTTTTTGCGTCCTGGATCCTGCATTCGGGGAGAGAAGCCGGCCATGTGAGAGGTTGTCATCGATCAGGGTGACGGCTTTGGGCGAAAACAGGGATTGACAAAACCATTTTTGTTGACTAATCGGGCCGAAAATTACAAAAAGTGTGGACCCGTTATTTCGGGCAACCGCCTTCACCCCAAAATTGCAGCAAAGGGGTTTAAAACAAACTTATCAGAGGACCGGAAGCCTTGAACACGAAACTGAAGTCACCCTTTACGGAAATTATCTATTGCTTGCCCGCCCTTATCACCGCGGGGGCGATTTTTTACGCGTCGTCCATGGAGAAGGTAGACCTTCCCCTGGAGTCCCTCTCCTTCAACGATCTTCTGTTTCATTTCGCCGCCTATTTTTTTTTCGGCCTGACCCTGTTTGCCGCCGCCTTCCCCTGGCACGACAGGCCTGCCTATCCCCTGAAGACCTATGCCCTCCTTATCTCAATCGGTATCGTCTTTGCCCTGTCCGACGAGATCCATCAGTCTTTCGTCCCTCATCGATCATGCACGTTGGCCGATTTTGCCGCCGATTCACTGGGCGTCATCCTTGCGCAGGTGAGCGGATGGATGTGGCTCAGGAGGAATGACCTTCGTTGAGAAATTCGAGTTTTTCCCGCCCTTTTTTTGAAGTGAAGCCGAAAGGAAAAGATCTTGTTCTCTCCGGGCCCTCGGAGAACACAAAAAATTTTTCAAGACAACAATCCTTCATGTGCTCTTTTGCAGGATTCTCATAGACAAAACAAATCATGCGCCACAAAGTGGATCAGGCCCCTGCACTCTCCCTTATCGCCAGTTCCTTTTGCTCCAGCGATTTGATCTCATCCCGATAACGGGCCGCATCTTCGAACTCGAGTTCCTTGGCCGCCTCGAGCATTTTTTTATGGAGATCCTTGACCATTTGCTGAATCCCTTCCGGTGTGAGATATGCGGCTTCCTCCTCGGCGACACTCGGCACTGGGACATAATCCGCTTCATAGGGTGAACCCAGGATATCGTCGATGGACTTCTGAATGGAGACCGGCGTAATATCATTTTCCAGGTTATATTCACGTTGTATTTGACGGCGGCGATCGGTCTCCTCGATGGCCCTCGACATGGAACCGGTCATGCGATCGGCATAGAGAATCACCGTTCCGTCGACATTCCTGGCGGCCCTGCCGCAGGTCTGGATCAGGGATCTTTCCGATCGCAGAAACCCCTCCTTGTCCGCGTCCAGGATGGCCACCAGGGACACTTCGGGCAGGTCCAGTCCCTCCCTCAGGAGATTGATCCCCACCAGGACGTCGAAGGTTCCCAGACGGAGATCCTTGACAATTTCCATTCTCTGGATGGTCTTGATATCGGAGTGAAGGTAACGCACCTTCACCCCCAGTTCCGAGTAATAGTCGGTGAGGTCTTCGGCCATGTTTTTGGTCAGTGTCGTGACGAGGATCCGCTCATTCTTTGACACCCGTTCCCTGATCCTTGCCAGAAGGTCATCGACCTGGTTGGTGGCGGGGCGA
>CAZXWJ010000167.1:0-9151 GCA_964644375.1 uncultured Desulfobacteraceae bacterium
ACCATCTTTTCCGGGTCCGCAGGGAAGTGGTCATGGTACACCAGAATCCGATCCTTTTTTCAACCAGCGTTTACAAAAATCTGGAATTCGGTCTTAGAATCCGGGGTACCCAAAAGGAAGGCCGAAAAAAGATCATTGAAGAATCCCTCGAAATGGTTGGGATGAGCAACTTTGCCTGGGCCGAGGGCCACAGACTTTCAGGAGGAGAAACCCAGAGAGTGGCCATTGCCCGTGCCCTCGCCTGTTCGCCCAAGGTGATATTCTTTGATGAACCCACCGCAAGCGTTGACGTGGAAAATCAGACCGCAATCGAACGCATCATACGGGATATCAACACCCGGAGGGGAATAAGCGTCGTTTTCACATCGCATAATCTCATTCAGGCCTCACGGCTCTCCCAGGAGGTCATCTCTCTCGTTGATGGAAGAAAAGTACCCTCCACTTTTGAGAACATCTTTTCGGGAATCATCGAGGAAAGTCAGAACGGCCACAAGACATGTTTGATTCACGACAGGGTGCGACTCTCAGTGCGTCATGCCGGTACCGGAAATACAAAATTATGCATCGATCCCTTCAAGGTCGGAATTTCGGGTAAAGGCGGTTCAGGTACCGGTGAAAATGCCTTCAAGGGAAGGCTTACCCAGCTCACCGACGAAGACGCGTTCATTCGAGCCGCAGTAGACATCGGGATTCCCCTCAACATCCTCATGCCCAAGGAGACCTTTGACGGTTCCCTAAACATCGGGGCCGATGTCGATGTGTCCTGCCCCTCCTCCGCCATTCATATCTTTTAGTCATCCCATATTCGAAGGGACCATCAATCAAAGAGGCTCATCACATTTTCGGATTCCTCTGAAATGTATTCCTGAACCTTTGTGATCAGGTTTTTCAGAATCCCATGATCCAAATCGAAACCGGTTTTAACGATAAACTCCATTTCCGATGATCGGGCGAATTGCTCGATATCAAGCTGTTTTTCATCCGGATGGCAGCTGTAACCCGCCAGTTTCGCGAGGATGTTGGCAAGATAAATAACAATGGAGTTGGTCTGGTAGGTCTGATCATGCCAGGGGGCATGATGATACAAGACCTGAAAGGTGACATTATTGGGAAACTGCCACTGCTTGAGGATCTTGGCCGCGATCTGATAGTGCGTGGTCCCCAGGATGCTTTTTTCCGCCTGACTGAAGGTGGAACGGTTCGCGGATACATGATCGATGATCTGCAAAAATTCCTCATGGAAATACTGATCGAGGGCGACCTTTCCCATATCATGAACAAGTCCCGCGAGAAAAAGCGAATCATCGTTTCCGATTCTGAAATGAGACCCGAGGAGTTTGGCCACCTGACTGACAACCATGGCATGTTTCCAAAAGCGCTTTCGATCAAAGGCCCCGTCCTTCGTGTCCGGGAAAAAATTCTGAACCGAAAATCCGAGGACGATGGATTTGACCTCCCTGGTCCCCAGTTTAATCATGGCATGCTCCAGGGAGCTGACTTTGCTCAGGGAACCGTAAAAAGACGAATTGGCGATCTTGAGTATCTTCAGGGCCAGGGCCTGATCATTTTCGACAATTGCCACGATGTCCTTAAAAGAGGCGTTTTCGTCATCAATGACGGCTATAATGCGTTGTGAAACGATCGGGAGAGTCGGCAACTGTTCAATTTCCAGGATGAGTCGATTCAGGATATCCTTTCGTTGTTTCATTCCATTGCTCCGTTATATCGATGTGTGCGTTTTGATGAAGGCGTCGAGGTCCAGAATGACCTCCTGCCCGTTTTGAAGGCCGGAAGATCCGCTGTTTCCCGGCCGGTTCCCGGCGACTTCCTTCAGGGTTTCTCGGATAGAACTCAATTCCCGGGAGACCGAAGAGACCTCCTCGATCAACCGGTTGAGCAGAAATGCATGATTATCATGTGCCGGGAGGACTTCGGGGGTGTTGGACACTTCCTCCACGCGGGGCGGGGGCACCTGGTCCGGCGCCGGGGGGGGCGCATCCGCGGGAGGCACGGGATCTTCAGGCAATTTTTCCGGAGGGTAGTTTTTTTCCCCCGGTTTCCGCCCGGTATCCGCCGGAAAGACGCTTATATCAGAGGCCTCATCGCGCGAGTCAGGAGCCGAAGGGTTATTTTCGTCGCGATCGGGTTTCATCCTGACCGGGCCTTGCATCAACTCCAGACATCTGGACCAGAAGGGTTCGACGCCGCAGGATTCAAGGTCTGTCTGAGAATGATTCAACAGCCTCTCGGCCAGGTGCCGAATGCATTTGGAGGCGTTGGAAGCGGGCGAGAACAACAGGAACGCCTCCTGACGCCTGACGGCCTCCTCCACCTTGGGGTCTTTAACAACCACCCCGAGAAGGACCAGATCGAGGGGGAGGTATTTTTTCACGGTTTCTTTGAATTTCCGGTAGATCCCGGAAGCGGATTTCGGGCTTCGGCACTGGTTTACCACGATCCTAGCCGTCCCCCGGTATCCGTTCAGGGTCAGGATTTTCAAGAGGGCATAGGCATCGGTCAGGGAGGTGGGCTCCGGTGTAATCATGAGCACGATATCCGAGGAGGCCAGGCAAAAAGAGAGAATACTCCTGTTGACTCCGGCCGAGGTATCGATCAGCAGAAAGTCGTATGCCCGGAGATTTGAAAATGAGCGGATGAGCCGGTCCACCTCCTGTTCCCCCAAGCGGGCAATCCGTTCTACGCCCGAGCTTCCGGGGATCACATCGATTCCATGGAAATCGCGAATGATGACGTCTTCGAGACGACGGCCGTTTGAAATGACGTCTTCCAGATCGTAATCAGGTTCGAGTCCCAACAGGATGTTGATATTGGCCATACCCAGGTCCGCGTCAAAGATGCAGACCTTCTTGCCCAAGAGGGCCAATTGAAGGGCCAGATTCACGCTTAAGTTGGTTTTACCAACACCCCCTTTGCCGCTCGTTACGGCAATGGTTCTGGTGGATCCATTCTGTGACAAAGCAACCTCCTAAAAAACCGGCTCGGCGGAGATCTCGACCCGGTTGTTTTCATTGTCCGGACTGATATTGAAGGTAACGCACTCGCACCTGTATTTCTCACAGATTTCATGGAAATTGATTGAAATAAAATCTCTGAAAAGACTCGGATCCAGGATTTGTCGCGAGCCCCCGTCCAGGGCCGCGAGATCTTCATATTTAGCCTTCATCAGATCGATGACGCTTCTTTCGGTCTCCGGATTTCTGAGCTGGAAGTTCCCGGATAAAGTCTGTATCTGTTCCATGTCTTCTCCCTTTCCAAGACTTGTGAGGAGCGAGTCCGCCATGGCCTGTGCCTGGCTTCTCGATCGAAAGAGCTTGATCATTTCATGGGGGATTACACGGATGATTTCCGTCAACGTGGTCTGATCCGTTTTCATGAGGCCGTCGTCCAGCATGGTTTTCATACCGCATTCCAGGGCAAGCCGCGTAATCTGGTCTTCGTCATACCCCTTGTTCAGGGCATGGGAGATTTCACTGTCCACGGCAAAGATTTCGGATATCAGGGTTCGACCGCGATATCCCGTTCCATTACAGGCCTCGCAGCCCTTTCCTTTAAAAAACTGAAGATGAGAAGGATATTTTCTAAAAAGCAGATTCCACTCTTCATCCCCGGGGACCGCTTCTTCCTTGCAGGAGACGCAAATTTTGCGCATCAGCCTCTGAGCAATCACGCACATGAGGGAGGAGGCGATCTGCCCGTATTCCACCTTGAGATCCAGCAGGCGCGGTATGGCACTGATGGCGTCGTTGGTATGAAGGGTGCTCAAAAGAAGATGCCCGGTCTGGGCCGCGTCGAAGCCGATCTTGGCCGTTTCCTCGTCGCGCATCTCACCGATGAGTATCACGTCCGGGTCAAGGCGCAGAAAGGAACGCAGGAGTCTGGAAAAGGTCAAATTGATTTTTGGATTGACCTGAGTCTGCATGATACCGGGAAAGCTATATTCAACGGGATCCTCTGCCGTGATAATTTTTGTCCGGGGACTGTAGAGATACTGAAGAGCGGCATAGAGGGTCGAAGACTTACCGCTCCCGGTGGGACCGCAGACAAGAATCATTCCGGCCGGGCTTTTCAAGAAAGTCTCAAAACTTTCCAAGACGTGGGGGGAATGATTCAGGTTCTCGAGCCCGACATTGGCATTCCGGGGATCAAGGATTCGAATGGTGACGTTTTCCCCAACCATGGCGCTGCAAGTGGCAACCCTGAAATCGAGATCCAACTTCTGCCCCTTTTCCTTGTCATAATAATTCATTCGAAAAACCCCGTCTTGGGGCAGGCGCCTTTCCGAAATATCGAGGTTCGAGACCACCTTGATGCGCGAAATGACCGAAGAAACCTTCTCCTGGAGCTTCTCCTTGAGCCATCCCATGGAGATTTCATGCATCATGCCGTCGATTCGATATCGAAGCCTCACGCCTCCGCGATCCTGTTCGATGTGGATATCGCTCGCGTTATGGATGATCCCGTATTTGATCACATAGTTCATCAACTCCTCGGCCTCCACGTCAGCGGCACCATAGGGTGAGACCTTGTCTCCCTTCTCATCGATTTCCTCATTGATACTGAGTTCCATGACATCGATCTCAATATCGCCTCCTTCCGAGCTGCTCTTACCCGGGGAAACTCCGAGATGTTTGCTGTATAGGATCTCAAAGAGCTCTTCAAACTTTTCCTGGGTGATGAGTACGCAGGAGATATCGTAGTGAACATACAGGCTTTTCAACTCGTAAACCACATGCACCATGTCCTCGGGGCTCGACAGGGCAAGCTTTAAGTGTTCTTTTTGAAAGGAGATCGGAAGGACCATGTTCTTTTCGGCATATTTTTGACCGATGATGCTTATCAGGCGTTTTTTTTCCCCTTGACTGTATTCAAATCCTTTCAGATCCTCGAAGGGCAGATTATATTGTTTTGATAAGCCGATCTGATACTGTTCCCGGCTGATGACATGTTTTCTCAGAAGTCCCGCTTCAAGGGTCTCCACCCCCTGAGACTGTTCCATGGCCGCCAACTTCAGTTGTTCTTCGGTCATATAGCCCAGAGAAACAAGGATGTCTCCGATCGGCAACTGCTTGTTGTGCTTAATGAGGAAATGGTTCAGGTCAAGGGGATTGATTACCCCGAGATCGCAGAGAATTTCACCCAGCTTGCGCGGGGATTTTTGTATTCGAAGAGCGGTCTCGAGAGCCTTTTTCCGAACAACCCCGAGGCTCAGGGCCAGTTCTCCAAATCTTCGGGAGTTTGTCTGTTCCCTGAGCAGGGTTTCCACCTCCTCAGGGGTGAGGAACCCTTCCCTGATAAGGACCTGCCCGATGAGTTCGCTGGGTTCCTTGATGGAAAGGCAGTAATCCAGGGCCTCCTGATCAATCAGGTTTTTCATCAGCGCGAGAGTCCCGATATTCTTTCTCAATTCAGGGTGCTGCAAAAGACCGTCAAGTTGGGACCGGGTCAGTGTCCCCATTTCAACAAAAATTTCCCCCAAGGGGAGTTTTTGGGCTTCCTTTTCGCGGCTTTGAATGGAAAGCGCCTCTGCAAGTTCCTCCTTTTTGATTAACCCCTGTTTGAGCAGCAATTCACCGATTCGCAGAGGGGCGTGCAGCTTTGCTTTATCCTTGATATCGGTTTGGGCCATCCCTTTCTCCTGGTTCAAACGGTCGAATATGAGCATGTTATACACATAATATTGCAATCAAAAATACACACATTGCAATTTCTATACCATGCCAATTCAATTAAAAAAGGGGAGGTTGGAAGCCACGATGTAGGCTATAAAAGGCCCCTGTTAAAATGATTTCTCAGACGACCTGCTTGAAACCGTCTCGATTCAGGCGGAAAAAGAAAAAAAGCGTCAATAAAATTTCAGTAATCAGGATATGGCAGTCCGGGTAAATTTTGCGATCATAAACTCCTAAATCAATCGCATATATCACTCCAAAACCAACCTCAGAATCCCCATAGTCGTTTCTTTTTCAAGTAAAATATTTACCTTCCGTGTCCTGTTATTCGACCCTATTGCAAACCAAATCGTTTCTTGGCTCGATAAAGTTATTGAGGCCAACGCCATCATCCTTTTCAAATTTGAGCAAAATTTCTCGTTTATCCTCAACAATACTCTCTTTGCTTTTTCAAATCAGATTCCATCATTGCTTCAAAATTAATGATTTCAACTACTTAGAACGACCCCCTTGTTTCCATACAAACGATTACAAATGGATAGAAATATCAAGGACACTGCGGCCGCCCTGATTGCGTCAGGCGGGGAGATTTCCCCCTGAGTGCAGCGAGAAGCCAATTCTTCAACAAAAGGAAATCTATGGGTTACCCGATACAACTGGTCAGGAATGCAGCGATTGCTATCGCCATCTGCCTAGCGGCACTTACGATCCTGTTCTTCAGTTTTGCGCCACCACGATTTATCCACATGACCCTGACCGATCAAAAAGGGTATGAAACAGCTGAAGTAAGAATGGGAAAAACGGCTCAGGTTTTGCGGGATGACGTGCAACATTCTCGCCGGTTGGGATTGATTCATCATTTACGGGTAGGTCTTGAAGAAACTGACAAGAATTTTCGAATGGTAAGATATGAAGGCGCGCTGACGTTCGGTGGGGAAAGGTCACCAGAGGTGTTGACAATACATCCTAATTTTAGAGGAACCCACATGCAGCTAAACTGGCTGCGACGACAGTACGAAAATAAGACCGGCAAGCCGTTTGATACACTGAATTATATTTTCCTAACGGCCCCAAAAGACGGCAAAGAAAAATTCTCCCAAGTGATGCTTGATTTTTCTCTCGCCGGTGGTGGGGTTCTGGAGTATACACCTCCGACCGGATGGCCCCACAGTGATCTCTTGCGGCGCATTCTATATTCGATGACATTGCCGCCGGTTGGTGGTTACAAAAAAGACCTGCCACTTTACCTTGACCAAAAATCGCGTCCATACGGGATGGAGACGACTTTTTTTACTGCCAAATTCAGGGACATTACGGAGCGGGGAGGGTAAATACGCATTTTAATTTTTCGAATAAACAGCAACAGGCTCATGTTCAAATATGGCTCAACCGGGAGAAGGATGATCAGAGGGTTCGTTACCGGTAAAAAAGCCTGGTCCGGTGACCAGGCTTTTAACAACGAAATAAAAGGCGCTCATCATGGACAGGACGTCCCCGTTCTTTATCTTGGTTCTCCTGTTCCAGGACACTTGCATTTGCCCATTCACACCTTCTCATGCACTCTCCATTGTTCTTGATAGGGATAGCGCTATGGATCACCGGTTTTCAGGAATCGCAGAGAGTTTAGAATAATGCATCATGTGCTATTCCTATAAAAGCTTTTCGGAACCTGAATAGACTTCCTCGACTTTCAATACTGTTGCAGCACGGCCTGGATGTTTTTTTGGATTCCATTTTTTCATATCCTCAAAAATATCACCATCTTTGTGATATTCAATGGTCCCCTTAACTTGAAAAGCCTTGCCTTCATTAGTAATAAAAAGGATAGACCCCTTGCTTCCCGAGATAATATTTTTTCGGGTTTTATCAAAAAAATTATCCGCAATCACGAGGGTATCTTCATCGAATTTATTCACACAAGTCGCATAGATGGCATTTGGTACGCCCTGTTCGTCCACAGTGGCAAATATAATAGGTCCCTTTCGTTCATCCCATGCTTTGCTAACTTTTTCCGGCAATACTGACATCTTTTTCTCCTCTGGCGCTCACGCCAATCATCAGCCGTGCACGTCACCGCGTCGGCTTGATTTCATTGTTCGACATTATCTTCAGATTACACGTGGTCTTTCTTCAGGCAGCAGTTCCCATGCGCAATGTCAATCCCAAGCATCGGTCACGCCAAGCCGCCTGCTACTACTTCGAGTGTAATCCACCATTTATTCGAAACTCGCATCCACGAGTTGGCCACCGATGTAACATCAAGGCTCAAATAATTTTTCAGAAGGACAAAAAGCATTATTTACCACAGCATTTTTTATACTTTTTACCGCTTCCGCAGGGGCAGGGTTCATTGCGACCCACTTTCTTTTCGGCAATCCTTGTTTTTGGCGGATTCAACAATATTTCCAAGTCTTTAATGTCCTCAGGCTTATCTGGTTCCAATTCAATCGTATATGTCCAACCGTTTTCTTCAAATATCGATTCTAATTCTTTCACTCTTTCTTCTGTTTGCACATTTACAATAGCAGGATTTTTTTCGGTGCCAAACTTTGCTGTCTTTTTACCATCAAATATTTTTCCCATCTTTTCACCATTAAGATTAAGATTCACCTGCCGCATAACGCCCGGTGTAAAGGGTTGGTTTGGAGCGCCAGCGAAAAACGAGTCCGGTCAACACCAATGCTAGGTGGAATTGAACGGTTGCTCGCGACGGATTGACTGAATCACTTCGTCGAGCTGTTGAAGAAAACGTGACCGGTCACGCTTCTTTAGCGGCGGCGGCCCGCCCGTTATTTCCCCTGCTTCACGAAGTTCTGACAACAGGTCCCGAGTCGCGACGGCCTGACCGATGTTGTTTTCCGTGAACAGCTTTCCGGTTGCACCAATGACACGTGCGCCTTCCTTCAGGCAGCGGCTCGCGAGCGGAATGTCAGCAGTGACCACGATGTCGTGAGGTTGCACGTGTTCGACAATCCAATCATCGGCGGCGTCGAATCCGTCATCTACAACTTCGAGTACGATCCATCGTTCATTCGGAACTCGCATCCAAGAGTTGGCCACCAATGTGACATCAAGGCAATATCGGTTTGCGACCCGGTAGACCTCCGTTTTGACCGGGCACGCATCAGCATCTACAAAGATGTGCAGCAAATGAAAATCCTCATCATCACGCCGAATCCGGCCCGGGCGTCACTTAACGTTAACCTCTGCGGCATGTCCACAGAATATTTTTGTTGGATTCTTATTTCTTGAGTTTTTATTTTTGGGATCAAAAAGGTGGCGCTAAGTCCTCAAGCAGTTCTTCTTTTAGCCTCTTTTCGCGAACCTATCAATTGGTTCACAGGGTCCGGCAATGCCCCGAAGACGCCATATCTCTTCAATTAGTTATTTTGTTCCACTATTTTTACTCCGCAGGACCGAAGGAGCGGATGAAAAGATCGCGGAGGGCCTGCCGGCCGTCA